>CAXUIG010000296.1:0-7446 GCA_964250845.1 uncultured bacterium
AGAAGACTATCCTACCTGGTGAAGTGGCTTTATTAAAAGCCTACCCTTGAAAGGGAGTGTCCCCTGGGGCTGGCTAACTTCTAATGGCGAACACGTTAGCCGCAATGATTTGAGAACCGGCAAATATACTCTTGTTATAGTATCAACTTATGTGGTATTAGAGCAATCAGAGGTTCTAGTGGACGAGTGGAATACCCGCTACTGAAGTTGGAGTAATCCTGCCGTTACTCAAGTCGTTTCGTTAAACCAAGAATCGAGCGTGTCTTTAGCTCTGAGAGGGTCAAAACAAATGGCTTACAGTGATTTTACTCTGGCAAAAGTTCGATCAAGCTTTAACTTAACTATCAAAGAAACTACAGAGTTGTTTGATAATTTAACATCAGTTGAGCCTTCTAATAGATTAATAGAGACTTTGACAGAGGGAGTTCCTTTAGCAACAGCTATTGCAACAGAAAAAGGTAAATCTGAGTTTATTATTGCACCAATACTTTTAGAAGTTAAACGTAGATCAACTTCTCCAGTAAGTATATTTTCAGGGACAAATTTTATTGTTAGTCCTACAAAAGGATTAATGGGATACTGTGACTTTATTCTCAGTAGTTCAGAACAACAGTATATTTTAACTAAACCTGTAGTAACAATTGTTGAAGCCAAAAAAGATGATATTAGTGCAGGTTTAGGACAATGTGCTGCTGAAATGTTTGCTGCTCAACTGTTCAACAGCAACGATCAAACAGATTGTTCACCTATCTATGGTGTGGTTACAACAGGAACAGTTTGGAAATTCTTGAAGCTTTTTGATTCAACATTGTATATAGATGTAAGCGAGTATTATATTGATAGACTAGATTTGCTGCTTGCAATTTTACTGACTACTGTTGCAATCATACCGAAAAGTACACTCAACTGAGTTTTATATCTGCCTCAGTAGTTTCACGACTCCGCCAACTCATAAATTTGGTTAGAACCACCGGCGCTGACCGGGCCGTGAAGGAGGACTGGCGATGGGAACGCGGAGCCAGGGAGATGTCGCATGCTACTAAAAGACAAGGTGATCGTCGTGACCGGCGCGGGCTCCGGGATCGGGCGTGCGACAGCGCGCATCCTCCCCCAAAACTTTTCAAACATCCTCTTAGTCAAGTTAATCGGTAACGCCCAGGATGAATTTGTGAATCTTGACAAAATCAAATCTGGTTGCTCAATTGCTGCTTCAAATCTCGAATTGCCGCACTGCTATTCCGCTCATAAGCAACTTGCAGACAACGGGAAACCATGTCTTGGAGGTTGATATCTGGAAAATACTGGTTAGAAGTCTGAATCAGATACTCCGTGTCCTGCAACTGGTAAATCAACAACTGGTTTTTGCGAAACAACCAAACTTCTGGCACTCGATAAGGGAGGTAATCATTAACATCGGAGTAAGTCGTCACATCAATCTCCAGCACTAGATCCGGCGGCGGATCATTTCTCCAGTCAATTCGCTCTTTACCCGAAACCGCTTGCCAATGATCGATGTAAAAGCAATAGTCTGGTTCAATGCCGCTTTCCTCTGGCAATTCCATCGTCACTGGGGTAAAAGAGTCATACTCACGTCCTGCATGATCCAGCAGAACTTTGATAATATCTGCGATCAAGCTGGCATCCCGCCCGTGTTTTGGCAGTGGCGACATTAATATGACTTCTCCAGAACGATACTTAATTCGGGGAATGGCACCATCCCCCCGCTGCTGGCACAAAGCCTGATACTCCTGCCAGGTGGAGAGCGATCGCACCACCGTTCCTGCCGATAGATAAATTTTTTCTGGTGAGACAACAGCAAACATACCCGATGCCCTTAGAGTTACTTAAGTTCATGCTAACTAACGTATAAGGATTAAAAGGAGTTTGTTACCCCCTCAGCGTTACCAGATGAAATTGTTACAGTTGCCTGATGAACCGCAGCCGCTATTTGTTCTGCCAGTGCTTCATCCCAAACTGCACGCGCTAAGGTCACACCGCCTGCTAGTAAGGAGAGCAACACCCAAGCGCGATCGCGTTTTTCCATTTCAGTTCCAGTTGTCAGCCCAGCGGTAACGGTTTCGGCAAGCTGAAGCAGCCCAGTTTGGTAAGCAGACTGCACTCGATGATCTGAAGAACGAACCACTTCTGGTGACAGTGTAGGCAAGGCGCAACCGCAAGCTAGATTTTGTCTATGCGCTTTTCCCATATAGTAGTCTGCGAGGGCAACCGTCCAATTTGCACCATAATCGGCACGGAATTTCTCGATTCCTTCCCGGTATTCATCAAGTCCGGCAACAACTGCTGTCAGAAATGCATCTTCTTTAGAGCGGAAGTGACCGTAGAACGCACCGGAGGTAACACCCGCCGCTTTTGCCAAGCCATCGATACCAATACCGCTGTAACCCCGCGTGCGAAAGCTGCGACTTGCTGCATTTAAAATGCGCTTTCTAGTCTCTCCCTTGTGTTTGGAACCGTGCTGCAATCTTTCATCGGTAGCGCTTTGAGGAGATTTGTTTAACCTGGAGACCTCTACTACTTCAGCCGGTGGGAAAGTTGCCACTGCACGATCGCCCGATAAGGCATCCAGTCGTTGCACGATCGCTTCATACAAGGTGTTGGAGAAGGTCTGAGCGATCGCTGTCACTTTCGCGTCTAGATCCGAATCTTCAGATGCGAACGCCTGATTCGATGCAATTAGCTCTGAATCAGGCTGGCTATCGGATAGTTCTAGGGCTGATTTTAGCAGAGCTGCTATTACTGCACTTAAGTTAGGTTGTCCGCGTTTATCCATTCGTCCTGATTCATTAATGAAGCCGTGGGATAGGGCATGGTCAGTGACTGCCTGCAGCAGATCATTGGGAATTCTGACGCTGACCGCCGTTGTAACTGAAGAACTTGGTTTACCCATTACGACACGAGTAACTCTTTAGTTCTAACTATAGCACAACTATCAGATAGCTGGATGCAAGCCATGAATTAGTGCCACTGACTATCTTATAGCTTGGAGTAATGGCGATCGTGATGCAACACCGATTCGTGTAGAAACTGTATTGACTCAGATCGGCTTTCAGATTGTGTGCAAACGATTTCAGAGCTTTAAGTAAACCGCTTTGCTACAAAGGAGTTTAGCAGCCTCAAGATTTTTTCTAAAAAGTGCTTGGTAATAACGCACGTTATCTCTATTCTAAAAGTGCGGATAGAGATCGTTATAAATAGATCGTTATTCCAGCCACCATCTAGGAGATTAAACGATGCCCTTACTACGTGTGACTCACACTGCTGGTGCCTTCACCGATGCTCAAAAAGCCCAACTTGCCGAAGAATTTACTCATGCGATTTTGATCGGCGAGCAAGGCGTTGATAACGCTCCCTCCCGTTCTGTTGCTTATGTCATCTTCAATGAAGTCGATGCCAAAACCTCTTGGTATGTTGGCGGCAAGATTGAAAATACGCCTCCTCAGGGCGGTCGCTTCATTTTTGAGGTGGTTTATCCCTTCGGTGCTGCCAATCAGACTGTGAAGAATCAACTGAATCAAGACATCAACGATATCATTGCTCGCGTCTTGAATGTAGATGGTACCTTCCCCAACCGAGTCGGTGACTGGGTTCTGCTCACGGAAATCACCGATGGCAACTGGGGTGTCAGCGGTCAGACTGTCGGCGTCCGCGATATTCACCAAGTGATGCAGGGTGCACCAGAACGGGTGGATTATTTTGAACCTCTGCTTGCGGCTCACAAGCGCTTGTTGGAAGCGCACAACTTCCCTGCTGGTTCCCCCGGAAGCGGTAAGTTCACGATGATCCACGAGTTTGTCACCACCGACGGTAGCACTCTGTCAACGGATGACCTAGCGGTAGCAACACCGATTCCAGGCTCAGACGAAGTGCGGATGTAAGTTCTGCACACGATCATATCCAGCACCGGCAAGTTCACCGACAAGCGCGGCACCTTCCCCAGCCTCGGAATCCACAACCAAAAGACTGGACAGGGCGTGCCGCGCTGCGACCGATCAGTGAGGAACTCGGTTGTACGCTTTCTCAATTGGCGATCGCTTGGTGCGCTAGCAATCCCCATGTCAGCACCGTGATTACAGCCATTTACCTTAGCACTCAATCCGCTGCTGAGTGTTCATCGCCAATAAGAATTCCAATCAAGACTCTCAGCAACGTTTCCAATTCTTCAGGGACACGATAGAGTTTCAGATCCTCAACAATCTGACGGTTTTGCCGATAGAAAATGCCAAACCGCCAGTCCTGTCCAGTCGTAACCGCTCCGTAGAGCATTGGGGTTTCTTTATCAGTCCACTGATCCAGAGCAATTAGTTGTACTGCCAATTGGGTAAAGCCGTTGTCGAGGTTTTCCCGCTTTGCTTCAATGATCACCAGGTTGTTTGCCTGAAAGTAATAGTCAAATGTGCCTTTGAGCCAACTGCTAACAGCCACGGGATATTCCACTCGCACTCGTTGTTGCGTATGTCGGCACATCTCCCGAATAATTGGAGCAATCAAAAACTCCCGGCGGGCTTGTTCACTGGTAATGCTCACATAGCGAATACCATCCTGAATTTGCTCATGCAGATCCATGAGGCGATCGAGCGTTCCGGTATAGCAGGGTAGAGTGAGCGGGGCACGATCAACGTGGCAATTCAGGTCAGCCAGAATATCTTCAATATCAAACGGCAGTTCAAAATATTTGCTAAAGGTATAGGTTTCTTCTGGATTAAGAACTTTCGGCTTTCGGCTCATACATTTCCCTGACTGGCTTCACAGACAATCAACTCTAGCGGATCTCAATGCCAAAGGATTTCAACACAACACTCAAATCCGTCTTGCTGGATTAGAAGCCCACTCAAGTGCCAGCAGTGCTCCATTAATCACTAAGGCAAGGATTGCCACCGCGATCGCACCCGCCCAAATTTTATCATAGCGCCCTGCTTGGGCGATGCCATCAAACAGCAGCACACCTAATCCGCCTGCACCGAACTTCGCCCCGATGGTCGCAATTGCAATCCCGACAATCGCCGCTAGGCGCAAGCCAGCTAAAAAAATCGGCATAATTAACGGTACTTGTACACGCCACCAGCGTTGCCAAGGATTCATCCCCATGCCTCGTGCTGCTTCCAAAATCGCTGGCTTGATTGATTGCAGCCCTACTGTGATATTGCGTACCAAAATCACCTGAGCATAGATCGCCATTGCCACAACGACTGAATTTGAGTTCAGACCGAAAATCGGCACCAGCAGAATAATTAATGCCAGGCTGGGCACCGTGTAGAGTGTTCCGAGTGTCCCGATCACTGGCACACTCAGCCAACGGTAGCGGGTAATCAGCAAAGACAACGGCAGGGCGACTAACACGCCAATTAGCAGCGCGAGGCTAGTCATCTGCAAATGTTGCAGCAGCAAATCCCAAACAATACCAGGATTCTTAATTACGTAGCTCACGCATGGGCTCCCCTTCTGGCTGAATCTCGGATATGTTGGAGAGTAATCACACCGACAGCCGCTCTCTCATCTAGCACCGTTAGCTTAGTAGCACCTGTACGCAGTAGCAGGGATAGTGCATTGCGTAAGTTATCATGCAGTGCAATTGTTGGTGTACCCAAGGTTTCGTAGTTCTGAGGGATATGGGTCATTGCAGTCTCAACACGTAGCAGGCTGAGCTGGCGCACCATATCGTCTGCACCTACCAGCTCATGCACGAAAGCATTGGCAGGCCGCCTCAAGATGTTAAATGGCGTATCATACTGTATAATATTCCCACTTTGCATAATCAGAATCCGGTCAGCGATCCGCAAGGCTTCCTCAACGTCGTGGGAGACAAACAGAATTGTTTTTTTGAGTTGGCGTTGGAGACGCAAAATCTCGTCCTGTAAACTAGTGCGGGTGATAGCGTCAATCGCTCCAAATGGCTCATCCATTAACATCACACCGGGATTAGCTGCCAACGCACGCGCCAATCCAACGCGCTGCTGCTGACCGCCCGATAGCTGCGAGGGGTAGCGATCGCGGTATTCATTGGGCGGTAGCTTGATCAGCGTCAGCAGTTCATCGACGCGAGACTGGATTTTCCGGCTTTGCCAACCCAGCAACTTCGGCACAACAGCAATATTCTGAGCAACTGTCATGTGCGGAAACAAGCCAGATTGTTGGATGACATAGCCGATCTGCTGGCGCAGAACCGTGACCTTCATCTGCCGAATGTTAGTGCCGTTAAGGTAAATCTTGCCCGCAGTAGGCTCGTACAAGCGATTGACCATCTTGAGCAGCGTCGTTTTGCCGCAGCCCGATGGACCTAAGATTACAACTAACTGGCCTGTCTCAACCTCGCAACTGCAACAATCAACCGCCGGATGGGGCGCTCGCGGGAATTTCAGAGACACTTGCTCAAAACGGATTGCGCTCACAGATTCCTCCTCCAAGGTTGGCAATTAAGCTTTCTTCAACAATCCTTCCTGAGTCAGAAATTCTTTGGCCACATCAGCTGGTTCGCGCTTTTTGTCGGTCACCTCGTAGTTGAGGCGTCGCATTGTGGCATCAGTAAGCTTAGAAGATAGTGCGTTGAGGGCATCGCGAATACCTGCATTTGCTTTGAGCACTTCCTGCCGCACTACTGGAGCAACCTGATAGGGGGGAAACAAGCCTTTGTCATCATTAAGCAGGACCAGGTTAAAAGCGCTGATCTCGCCATCTGTCCTGAATGCTTCAGCGACATCAGCTTCGCCTTTGATTAAAGCCTGATACCTCAACCCAGCATCGACTGGAATCAACTTTTTGAAGTTGAAGTTGCCATAGACTTTTTTAAGACCGGGTAACCCATCCTCGCGGGCTTGGAACTCAGGCGTGCTGACCATTATCAATTGGCTAGCTTTGGCAACCATATCAGAGGTTGTCTTAATGCCATACTTTTTGGCACCTGACTGAGTCATTGCTAGCGCCTGGGAATTGTTCATTGGGGCAGGAGCAAGCCAGACCAGGTTAAATTTTTGCTTGTAGGCGTCTGCTACTGTTTTGTACACCTGCTTTTGGTTGCTATTGACAGGTAGCTTCAGCACCGTCAATAGAGCTGTACCAGTATACTCTGGGTATAAATCAATCTGACCACTTTGTAGGCCCGCCTGCGCCACGGGCGTGCCACCCAGGTTAAGCTTACGTTCCACCTTCAAGCCGCTGTTTTCCAGCACCGAAGCATACATTTCCCCCAAAATGAACTCCTCAGTGAAATCTTTAGAGCCAACCTTGATCGCCCCAGCAGAGCTGCCAGTGCTACCACCATTACAAGCCATCACAGTCAAGGCCGTAAGCATTGCGAGCAAAAGCAGGACAAATGAGCGACGCACCGGCTTCATCGAATAGTCCTTATTTGAATAAAGTACAGTTACCTTTAACTAGAGTACGCCCGTTACAATAAGTCAAATTTTCTCCTCTCCCCCTCTCCCCCTCTCC
>CAXUIG010000297.1:0-7372 GCA_964250845.1 uncultured bacterium
CTTAGGTGTTAAAGCGAGGAATCAGGTGTGGCGGGTAATGGGGTTTTGGTTTCGCCAGTAGGCGATGGTTCAGGTGTGCGTGGATTAGTTATTTTGCTTTCGCTAGTGGGCGATCGCTTGGGTGTGCGTGGATTAGTTTTTGTGGCTGACGCAGTGGAAGAGCGCTCAGTAGTGCGTGGATTAGTTATTTTGCTTTCGCTAGTGGGCGATCGCTTGGGTGTGCGTGGTAATGGTGTTTTGCTTTCGCTAGTGGGGGATGAGTTATAGCGATTTTCATTTGAGTGAGATACATCTGACGTGCGCGCATGTGGTACTTTATCTATGGTGGGGGCCGTTGTTCTGTAAAAATCCCTATTAGGGATTGAAACTCGATGAGATTGCCATTGTAAGTAGGCGTTAAGCGCTCCCCCACCAACAAGTGCAGCAATAACTAGTCCAATAATTGGAGTCAGCCTGTTAGTAGAGGTAGAAACAGAAGGACTGTAAGGCTTGGAAGATACGTCCTGTCCTGAGCCCAGGAAAACTCCACGGAGGCGGCGACTGCTGGGCAGGATTTGGCGATTTTGTGGCTGAGCGAAGCCTGCGGCAGGATTGCGCTCGATTACACCGCACCACTCTTGCCAGGTAGTCGGCACTTGGGCGGGATTCTGGCAGATTACTGGTAACCAAGTCGCGCAGGGATATTCGCCCTCTAGTTTTTGCAGCCTTTCTCGTGCCTCTCGAACCGAAGCATATAAAGACTGTCCACCGGAAAAGGTCACCAGAAAATGCCTTAAAAATTCTTGTGCCACCAGATCGGGCACCGGCTCTCGCATCACAATCACTTGCGGAATGTGCAAATCCCCGAGCGACTGCGCCAAGCCCAATCCATCACAGGAGTTGAAAATTGCTAGCTGCAAACCCTGTTCAATCGCTCTTCTCAGGGCATTCTTTAACTCGGCGAGCGATAAACTATCGGTTTGATTGATATAAATTTGACCTGTCTTACCCTCGACTTGGCTAGAACTATGCCCAGCAAAGAAGAGAACTTTCCATTTTTGGTCCCAAAGCTGATTGTTTAACTCCTGACGTTGAGGCTCTACGAGAAAGGTCGTTTCTGCATCTGGTAAGTGCTCGAGCATTGCCCGGTCTTTCTGGACATCAATGCCGGTACTATTGCCCAGAATGGCTAAGATTCTGACTTTATCGGTAAGGATTGCGGTTCTGCATCTTGGCGGTTGATACTCTGGCGCACTTAAGGCAATTTCCGCCAAAGTATAGTGCTCAGAGAATAAATCCCACAAATGCCAGGGCAGTTGCCGTAGTGGAATGTCATCAGTTTCAATGATGACCTGAATCTCGTCAGTTTCACTTAAGTTTTGCTGCAATCGATCCCGGATCTTTTGCCACTCCCTCGATCCGGAATTGAGCCAGTCATTCAGGCGCTCTGCCAACTGAGAGCTTAACTCACGGCAGGAAAAATTAGTCACTTGAACTGGCTTGGCTTTGATGCGGGAGTGCGGCATTACCATTTGGCGATAGGCTGACTGCCACTGTTTGAATAATTCCAGAATATTGGGCTCTGGAGGCAACTTACCTAGAACCTGAATTCCAGTCTCAGCCGTCGCGCCATCCTCCCTAATCCGCAGGATGACCGGAAAACCCTCCTCAAAGCTCCCCGGCATTAGCGTGAGGATGACTCGCTTCCCCATTACCGTCTCCTAGTCAGCATTGATTCACTCTCAAATCACAAAATCCTCAGTGATGCTAACATCCCCCAAAGCTACTTTGATGCTAAACCTTTCTCCCGGTTGGCCACTAAATTCCAGTTGTATCCAGTTATCCGCACTTCTAGCCTCAGCCTCGAGGCTAGTCGAGCCGGATTCATCCAACACAATGAGTTGCAAAGTTGGTGGCAGACAAATTTGCCTCAATAGCGGATAAACACGCAGGCGAATGTCCACTTCCTCAGGCTCAGAAGGCGCGAGAGTGATGATCAGGGCGACTTGATCAGCTGCCAGTTGCATTCCCAAGTCAATCACCTTGCCCCGGCTAACACTAACTACTGGATGAAGAGCGTCAATTTCTCTCAAGAGAGCCGCGCTTCTAACACTAAAAGCTGGATTGGCTGCTTGTGTGCTAAACAGTGCTTCCACTGTCTGCCAACCTGCCTCAACGGTATTCTTTAGCCAGCGGCTCAAGTTCACCGGCATATTGCTCGCGCTTAACACAGGTTCTGTATCAACAACATCAGCCGGGATGGTGTCTAGGAGGGCTTCGAGGGGTTGGATATCTGCTATCAGTATTTGCTCTGAAGCATTAGTTGTATCAACGTCTGCTCCAACAAATCCTAGCAGCTGTACTTCGTCTAGGCGTTCACTAAACTGGACTGGCACATAACCAATCCGGTCATTAGCCACATCAGGGAGCAGAGAAAAACTCGTCTCCCCAGGCAGAACAGGGCGACACTCTAACTTACCAATACCGGGCAGAACCAGATCAGCGACATCAAATATAGCCTGTAGACCTGGGTGCCAACTGTCACCTTGACTTATATCAGTCTCGATTTGCAGCCATATAAGGTAGCTATGGACAGCGTAGACTGCCAGCGTATTGAGGTAAACCCGTTTCCCCTTTTGGGGTGTGGCTTGTTCAGCGGCAAATTGACTAGCTTGGCGATGGGCTTCTTTACCAAGTGGAACCCTTAAGAAGGGTGTTTCTGTGGTATTCATGGAGCTTAATTCGGTAGATATCCTAAATCCTCGGCAATTTCTTGCAGCAGGGGTTTACATCTACCGTACCAATGGTTTGTCAGCTGCGTGGGCTTCATGTTCAACTCTTGGGCAATGTTTTGGAATGAGTCTGGAGGGTCTTTCAAATAGCGTCTTTGGCTGAGCAACTGACAGTTGCAATTAGGGTGTGCCCGAGGATAGCAGTTTCGTAGTTTCTTTTCAGGGTCTTGCTGAATGTAACGTTCCAGATCTAGACCGATGCGCTGTATTTTCTCCTTCTCGAGTCGTTCAATGTGCCCGTTGAGCCCACTCAGGGTAGGAGTGTTAAGACCTGTTTCTGACAGTTGCTCAACAAGGGGTGTTCCCTGTTCATGGTCACCGATGATTTTATCTAAACTTATGGCGTTGGAGGCTTCTGGGGAAACTACATCTTTAATTCGCCAGTAGAGGTAGCCATTGAGCCATTTTACAAGGCTTTCTTGAATCGAGGGGGTACGCAGCTCAAACGTGCTACAAATATTTCGGCTAACCCACTCCCAAGTTCGATTTAAGGCATCTAAATAATCTGGATGGGAGGATTTCAGTAACCCCGGTAGTTGCTGAAGTTGAATCAGTAACCGATGCATGGCTTTTCGCCGCTCTAAGCTCCCATTTGGGTGTTGACATACCGTTGCAATGAGTTGTCTTAGCTGTTCATCCATCTCATTCATGCATTGCGTCCAGAACCGGCTTCAAATCCCCTCTAGGCATCAGAAAATACTCCACTTTCGGGGGAACCTGCAGGTAGATTTCCCGATGGATAATGCCGTCTTCCTCCATTTCCCTGGCTTTGCTGGGTGAGCATTTTCTGGGTGATTCCGTTTAAAGCCCGGTGCAGTTCGCCGTCATCGTTTTACACTATTTACCTATTGTAAAGTTGAAATAGATAAAAACCATGTTCACACACAGGTGAACCTGAAGACGATGATCAAGTTAAGGAAAGCTGAAGATCGAGGACGATTTGATCACGGTTGGCTGCACACTTCCCATACATTTTCCTTCGGGCAGTATTATGACCCCAACTATATGGGGTTTAGAACCCTAAGGGTGATTAATGAGGATCATGTCATACCTGGTGCGGGTTTTGGCACACACAGTCATCGCGATATGGAAATTATCACTTATGTGCTTGAAGGTGGACTGGAACACAAAGACAGCCTAGGCACAGGGGCGGTGATTTATCCGGGTGAAGTCCAGCGCATGAGTGCTGGCACTGGTATCAGCCATAGCGAATTCAACCACTCCAAAACTGAGCCAGTACATTTACTGCAAATTTGGATTCTTCCTGAAAAGCAGGGATTGCCGCCAAGCTATGAACAGCGTCACTTCCCACTGGAAGAGAAGCAGGGAAAACTGCGGCTGGTTGCTGATGAGGATGGACGCGATCAAGCTGTCACCGTCCATCAAGATGTGGAGCTGTATGCTTGTGTCTTGGAGCCTAGCGATCGCGTGTCCCATCAATTGCAGCGCGATCGCCACGCCTGGGTTCAGGTTATCCGGGGCGCAATTACTCTAAACGGTCACTCGCTTGCTGCCGGGGATGGCGCGGCAATCAGTGATGAAGACAAAGTTGATTTGAAAGCCACTACAGCCGCAGAATTTCTGTTGTTCGATTTGGCGTGAGGTCAATCAACTGTGTTTTAGAGCTGCCAAGCTTTGAGCCACTTATTCAGGAAGGTATTCATTGATTGTTTTAGCTGGTGCTGGCGGTGCCACTTCTGGAAAGCTCTTTCGTAGTCCTCGCCCTTGCTTTGATAGGTATTCCATGTATCAAGACCGACTTCCAGTCCCCAAAATAATACCACGTACAGCGACCAAGAAAGCTCGCCAGCACTGACTAAATTCAGCAGCACCAAAAAAGAATTGACAATCACATAATTGCCAAAACGCTTTTGTAATTTCCCGCGTCTGTAGGTGTTAAAAGCTTGCCGCTGTTGGAGAGCTGCCTGCTGGGTTAGCCACTCCCCTTCTGCAGCTTGAAGGCATTCTGGGGAGATTTCTAACTCAGCCGCGATTTCCAACAGCTGTTCGCGGGAGAATTCTCCTTCATAAGCTTGACGCGCGATCGCAATCTGGAGAATTTGCTGGATATCTTCTTGATGATAAGAGCTGGTGATTTTAGCGTCAGAAACAGTCATAATCCTGTCTTTTATTCCTTTTGAACAACTTTTCTGCCCTAAATATGTTATAAAGCTGTGCCACCACACAGCTAGCTGTGCTATTTCTATGAATGAAACCTCAAGTAGAGTGCGCCAATAGTCCCCAACGCCCTCCTCATACCACTGCAACTAAACGGGCCTATGACTATCTTAAACCCCTGTTGTCGGGTCGGGCCAATGTGCGGGCGCAATCTCCCATCTGGCAGACACCACCCTGGAAACATACCTAGGCGAAAAGGCGATCACTTACGCACAGGCTAAGATCTAGGACTACTGGGTATCGCTTGCTTGGTGATTAAAAGGCAAAAAAGTCGCGTTGCTCCCAAAGTATTAACAAGCCGCTGATGGTCACAAGGGCAATCACGAACTGCCGGAACTGTTCATCGCTAATCTTTTGCAGAGCTCGCTGCCCTAACCAATTACCTGGCGCAGCAGCTAGCCCAATCACCAGACCATACCCCAGATAGGGCAGAGTCAACGCTCCAAAAGCAGCATAGGTTACCATTTTGACGATATGCACCACCAAAACATGGGCAGATTTGGTAGCAATCATCTTTTCTTTTACCAAGCCATAATTCAGGTAAAATGGATTTAGTACGGGGCCAATGCTGCCGATGAGTCCTGAAAGAAATGCATACAAAAATCCAGCTGGTAAGAAAAACCAGGCTTTGACCTGAAATGATTGTTCTTTTTTTCCAAACCCGAAACTAAAAACTGAACTAACAAGAAATAATCCCAACATGACTTGCAGCCATTGCAGATCGGTCTGGGTAAATACGAATGCACCTAATATCGCCCCCGACACTGCTCCTGGCAAATACCACCACGTTAACTGCCAGTCAACGTCCTGCCAAAATAGAAAGACTCTCTGCAAATTACCAAGCAGCATCCCCGTCGTCACAACTGGCGGGATTGCTTGCGGCTCCAGCAGGAAATTGACCATCGGCATTATTATAAACGGACTGCCGCCACCAGCTAGGCTGCTGATGAACCATGCGATAAAACTTGCCAGCACCAATAAGAGGGTGTTCATAGGGGTTCCAATGCCGTCATCGAGAGAGACAGGCTTTATACGTCACCGACAGATGACCCAGACTCACTGCCATAGAGCAAGAGGTACCTCTCTCGACCTAGGCTGATCTCGGGGTGTAATCATTACAAATATTAATAATTCTATAATTTGAATTTTAATTCTGCTTCCTACTGGAGAGAGAAAAAATCCATTTTTGACACTCCCACGGCTCTGATGCACGTGGGATTGGTAGGGTCGAGGAGAATTGTTGCCAATCCTCCCCTCCCATCCGAAACCGGGAAGAGCGACTTTCACCGCACACGGCTACTCAATGCGTGTTTTCCTTGTCATTACTGGACTTCTGACCTATTAGTCCCCTGAAATAAGGAATGTCGTTTAGCCATCCCCAGTCAAACTTGGACATGAATTTGTTGATTCTGTCGAACAGTTTGGATGTTTCCATCTTCCCGATTTCTATTAGGTCGTAACGGGTCTTTTCGTCAGATAGAGTCGAGGGGGGATATTATTCCCCGCCCCTCTCTGTTAGATCCAGACGTGCCGCTTTCGCTGCATCTGGCTCCCGATGTTCTTAGCTTGCGCTTTTGCTCATGTGGATGTAGTCATGGCAGCTTTCATGAATGGCTAGAAGGTTATTTTTGTTCCAGTTATGGTGATTGCCATCTACGTGATGGAGTTGTATCTTCTCGTCACTGAGCATTTTTAAGCCACAATATCCGCATGAATGGTTTTGCTGTTTTATGGTTTTAGAGGTTTTGTCGTCGTAGAGCTTGCTATTCCGCTCACTCCAGTAGACCATATCTCCGTCATAAGGTGATTTCTCACTCTTGACATTGATGTATTTATTTTCGGAGTAGGGAACCGGGGGGAACGCTTTATCTAGCAATTTTTTGCTAGTGTGGCGGTTTTGTTTGGTTTCCCTGTTGAACACCTTATATGCCCTGTTTTGGATGTGGTATAGCGTAAATCGCGACCCACCCATTTTGCAGTAGCGGTGATACGTTCTCCAGCCTCTAACTATCGGGGCTACTTTTTCTGCCTTTTCTCCAGCACCATAATTCGAGCTGTTGACGATTCGTTTTACCTTCTGTCGGAAAGCCTTAAAATTATCCACCGAAGGGATGCATCTAAACTTTCCGTTGCTCTGCACTTGGAAATGCCAGCCGAGGAAGTCAAACCCATCTGTCGTGGCGGTTAGCTTTGTTTTCTTTTGACTTACGTTCATCCCTCTTTCTGCGAGGAAATGGCTGATTTGGTCAAGTATTGTTTCTGCGTCGTCTAATGGTTTTAGAATAATTACCATGTCATCCGCGTATCGGACGGACTGGTGGATGTCCTCTATCCCATTGAGCGCAATATTAGCTAGTAGGGGACTCACTACGCCTCAGACAATCTTGCAAAAAATCTGGCTCAGACTTTGGGAGTTCAGGAAC
>CAXUIG010000298.1:0-7327 GCA_964250845.1 uncultured bacterium
TACATGTGATTTCATAGCGGAAACTTTTTTACCCCCCCCCTGAACGGTTACAGAAATTGTCAGCAATGGTCCTTACCGGATAGAAAGCTATACCCCCAGTCAGCGGATCATCTTCCGACGCAACCCCTACTACTGGCGCCAGGATGCTCAGGGAAATCCCCAACCCTATATAGAGCGCATTGTTTTACAAATTATTGAAAACACCGACACTCAGTTGGTGAGCTTTCGCTCTGGGCAGTTGGATGACCTGGATGTGAAATCTGAGGCATTTGGGTTGCTCAAACGAGAGGAAAAGCGAGGGCGATTTAAAATCTACAACGGTGGGCCAGAATCTACCACAACTTTTTTAAGTTTTAATTTGAATAAAGCTCGTAATTCTAAGGCTCAGCCTCTGGTAAACCCGATCAAGTCTCGCTGGTTTAATACTTTGGCATTCAGACAGGCAGTTGCCTATGCCATTGACCGCGAGACGATGAAAAACAATATCTTTCGGGGACTGGGTGAATTACAAAATTCGCCTATTTATCTCAACAACCCCTATTACCTTTCTCCAGAAAAAGGGTTAAAGGTCTATGACTATAATCCAGGGAAAGCGAAACAACTACTCCTAGCAGCAGGTTTCAAATACAACCCCCAAGGACAGCTGCTAGATGCTGAAGGCAACCGAGTGCAATTTAACATGCTAGTTAAATCAGAGGAACAAGCTAGGGTAGGCATGGCAGTTCAAATCAAACAAGATCTGGGCAAGATTGGGATTCAAGCTGATCTGCAAGCTATAGCTTTCAACGTTGTCTTAGAAAAGCTTGAACATCGGGTTTGGGAGTGTTATGTCGGGAAGTTTGGTGGAGGAGGGGTTGAACCTCACAGTGCTTTCAATATCTGGTCGAGTCAGGGAGGGTCACACCAATTCAACCAAGGACCGAAACCGGGGCAACCCCCGATTGAAGGTCGGGAAGTTTCCGAATGGGAGCAGGAAATTGACCGCCTTTTCATTGAAGGAGCCCGTGAATTGGATGAGACTAGGCGCAAGGCTATCTATGCCAAGTTTCAGCAAATCGCTCAAGAACAGTTGCCATTCATTCATTTGGTGAATCCGCTCTCCTTTGAGGCGGTAAGTGATCACGTCCAAAACGTCAAATTCTCTACATTGGTAGGCAGTGCATTCTGGAACCTCTATGAACTGAAAGTGACCGACAAGTGACTCAGCCTCGGGCACTGCAATCCCCGATGGATTTTCCTGACATTATGGATACCGGAGCGAAACTGCTATTCGAGATAGTCGAGCCAAAAGTGCGGGTTGTTTATGGTGCGCCACAAATTATTCAACACATGGCTCGACCATTATTTTTAAGGCAACATTCTTTCCCTCGTTTAGGATATCTGTCGGGACAAGAGCAGAATTGCATGAAGGCTCGCTGTATCCATAATATCTGGATCTGTTATAACCCTACTACAAGCCTTTGCCACTGGTGACGGAAGGTGTTGTAAACATGGGCATGGTTCAAAAACAGCCGGGTTTGGGGAACATTGCAGGCGAAAGCTAGCCACTGAAAGTAGATATCCCTGGTAGCAGCCACTGTAACACTGGGCCAACACAGCCAGCACAACCAACACAGCCAACACAACCAACACAGCCGACACAACCGACACAACCAACAGACGTCAATACTTCTTGGTTAAGTCTAGAATAGACTTCTTGCATAAGTCAGACGGCAGACCGTATACCAAATTCTTCGGGGTATGGTCATAAGTGGTTGGTAGAGTTGGGGACAAGGCCCCCGGTGGTAGCTAACCCACATGTAGGTTCGCAGACAAAATGAAAATTTTCCAACGTAATTACGCGTCTTCTGGCTTCTAAAGTCGCGAACCAAAGTGAAATTTTTTCGCGGACTATTTGAAATTGCCCTACCAACTTCGCAGACTAATTGAAAATTTCCGCCATTGGAATCGAATTTAGGCTCAAAACCTGCTCACCTCTTGATATAGAGCTATTTTAACAGATGGACAAAATTTCTCAGGTTGACCATTAAAGTTAATAATGGAAAATTTCCCCCAACGGCGATCAGAGCGTGTTCAAAATCGGGAAACAGAACGCCTGAGCGACTTCTATCGGAAGTCGGTACATAGTTCCTACCTCAGCACCCGACCCACTGACTTTCAATTAGTCCGCCCAAATTTCATGCTTGTATGCGAACCCACAGGCCCAAAACTCGATTTTCGTTGGTTGCCCTCACGTATGCCTCAACGTGCTACTAAGTGCTACTTGCCCCGGCTACTCATTCTGGCTACAGAGCCCGAACGTAGCCAGAACGTGTGCTCTTACAGCATACCCCTTGTTGCTACTGACTTACACTGCTTCTAACCAGATCTCACTTGGAGGGCCCCTCGTTCAGCTTTGAGTAAATCACGCATCACGCTCCTGATGATGCGGCCTTCACTCAACAAGAGCCTCATCCGATCGCTTAAGCGCAGTTGCAAGAGGTTTCGCGCTTGGTTGGGGATTGTCAGCGATGGGGGGGGCGCTCTTGAAAAGCTACTGCGGGTTAACCCGTTACGGGTCAAACTTTGGTATTAGTAAAGTCATTTGCTGCTATTTATTTATGATCTGACACGCAGTATCCTGATGAGTTGCTGCCGAGTCCTAATAAAGGGTTGTCTATTTTTGCTGTGCATGAGTAGGGTGCATCCAGCGGTTAGGGGAGTACAAGGGAGAGTACAAAAAACCAGAGCCAAACGTCAGTCGCCTACATTCGCATCAATGAGGATAGATAGAGCCGTCTGAGCAAAGGTTGCGACCTCTGGTGATTGTTCAATCGTCGCCATCAAAAAAAGCGCCGCCGATGAGCAGCAAATACTGCCGCGAAAAAAAAGTCTGGATTTTGACCCCTGCCTATGCTGCTAATTGCATAATAATCTGGCGAATAGACTCCCGCAAATCAATAGGCTTCTTGCATAAATGCCTTTGGCAAGGTTGAAAGTATTGCTTTTGCATAGCACAATCCAACTTATGCAAGAAGGCTAATTATGCTGTGACTGAATCACCCGCTGAAGGCGCAAGCCATAAGGCTAGATTACGCACATAGGTTTTAATGTCTTCGAGGGCGCGTGGTTCTTTTTTCATCCCGTCGCTAGGTGCTTCTTCCACAAAGCTCGGACAGCCCATATCTGTGTCCCAGTTGTAGTCGGCAAAATGATGGAAGGTTGATTCAGTCACTGCACGTCCCAGCATCTTACCTTGCTCGTCCTTGGCAGCCTCGAAGGCGACGGCGAGGTTAAACCTGCGCCCTGTAGCTAAGCTTTTACCAACTGCGATCACGCGCACATCGTTTGCATCTGCCGGGACTCCTACCGCGCCTTCATGCGGATGAGCCGGGAAAAATTCAATGTGTCCAGAAGGCGATGCAGGATTATGTAAGAGTTCATGAATCGGTTCTAAAGGCGTAATCATCTGATAATCCCCGTTGCTTCCAGAATGATAGTTAGGCCAAGAAATGTTTTGAGTGTATGGGTCATCAATACAGCGCTGCGTTTGATCTGGGTCTTGATTGCGTGTGTGGAAAAAGTTGGCAGCACCAATGCCGCTCAATTTGCAGATACACGAACCCAAATCCTGATGGTCACGTGCTACAAGCATACCACCACCGCCTTGACGAAACGCAGTGATGCTAGCACATTCCTTATCAGTTAAACCAGCGCCAATATCTACCGCAAATAACCACAGCTCATCGAAATCAGAGGGTTCGAGTGTACTTAAAATCGAATCTTCACTGTCTGATTCTCGATTACGTGCTGTTACCTCGCAGAGGCTATTTCCCGCTTCGTCTTTTAAGGAAGCGAGATAGTCTCGTAGCAAAGAGAAACGCTGGATATTCCAATCATCTTCACTGACTGGAATAGTTGTCTGCAAAAGAATGCGAATTGGTCTTGCCATAATCTCTGGTACCTCATACTTCAAATGGAATGTCGCCATAGATAAAAATCAGACGCGGCAGTTCGGCTCTGCCCTTACCGTCATCAAAATCTAGTAAGACTGGGTGGGAGTTCATCATTATCAGTAGATCAGAGACTTGATAAAAATGACGGAAGCATCAGGGTTTCAACCATCGTGAATTAGTGGAAAACAGGATTCGTTTAAGAGCGATTGCTTTGGCGTAACTAAAGGTATTGCCTGAAATGCTGATTTATCGGTGTTTTTTTTTGCTCTGGGTGAGGAGTGGAAACGTTCAGGTCACAGGGGTTTAAAGCAACGAGGTGATCTACTGAGGCTACGCCATGTTGTTTGAACCAAGCAACAAGTCGCTTCCAACCGTCCTGTGCGGCTTGCTGGTTATAACTAGGACGGTAATCCGCGTGAACCCCGTGGGATGCCTCTGGGTAGACAATAATTTCCGATGGATTCCCTTCCGCTTTTAAAGCTTGTCGCATTGCTTCAACCTTGTTGATGGGAATGCTCTGATCCTTGCCCCCATATAGCCCCAGAATCGGAATTTTAATCGCGCTAACCAGATCAAGGGGAGATTTTGGTTGCGCTCGTGTAGGTTGACTCACTAAGGGTCCATACCAGGCAACTCCAGATTTTAGCTGCGGATTATGAGCTGCATAGAGCCAGACAATGCGCCCACCCCAGCAAAAGCCTGTGATTCCCAGTCGTTTTGTATCACCCTCATGGGATTGCATCACCCAAGCAACAGTTGCATCGAGGTCTGACATTACCTGATGATCAGGAACTTTTGATACGACTTGAGTAATGATCTCCTGGGGATTCGACATCTGCGAGACATTTCCCTGACGGGCAAACAGTTCCGGGGCGATCGCCAAGTACCCCAGATGTGCCAAGCGACGGCAGACATCCTGAATATACTCATGAACACCAAAGATCTCTTGAACTACTAAAACAACAGGGAAGCGCTTGCCAGAAGCAGGCATGGCTCGATAGGCAGGTATGGTGCCATCGCTAACAGGAATATTCACTGCACCCACAACTAGTCCCACAAAGCTAGTTTTGATTGTTTGAGCTGTAACAGGCTGGACTGCTACGGCAAAGCCTGTAGCTAGAGTTGCCATAATGAATTCCCGTCTTCTAATACCTGTTGTCTGCATTACCTGATTCGTTAAGTTAGTGTTGTGCTCAAAACTATGGCAACACCTGTTCACCTGCTTTGTCAAGTGAGCTGAGCTTTTTGTTCGTCCGGCATCTCGACTTGACGAATAAGCACAGCAGCGGCAGGTGTTGCAAATATGTTGATTTGAATCACGCCTCCCTTACTCTACATCGAAGAGCAGCCTCAATATCAACAGCTCTACAACACCTCCCCCTGTCCATTTGGTCGGGATTCCTTGTTACCCATCTGCCCAGCCACCCAGCTGCCCTGATGCCGCATTCCATCTGCCAGGCACCGTCTACTTTGTCTCCCCGCCAGTATCCTGATTAAATAAACAAGCGCGTTTTTGAATCCTGATGGTAAGTTGTGACGTGTCTGGCGAAAGCGAGCCCAATTTTTTAAAAAATATAGATTATGCGGCACGCAACCTGCGTAATGCGAACTTTGAAGGAGCTAAAATCCATCGGTTCAACTTGGCTGGAGCCGACTGCCGAGGAGCCAACTTTCGGTGGGCGCATCTGAGCGGCGTTAATGGTAGGAATGCAAACTTTGCCGGAGCCGACTTTACCTCAGCGGAACTCTCTGAGTGTGACCTAATGGCGGCAGATCTGCGTGGTGCTTGCTTTCGTGACTCTTGTCTACGCAGTGTGATCCTCACCAACGGTATCGGCACCCAAACCAAGGGTAGCGCTCTTGTGGAAGGAGCCAACTTTTATCAGTGCGATCTCTTGTTCGACTTGTTGAAGTTTGGTATTTTGCGCCGCCTCAAGACGCCCTACGACTACGTTGGCGTGCTAACACCAGCTATGGCAGCTCGGTTTGCTATCCAGGCCAATGCTGCTACCGAGCGAGTCGTAGACCTTGGCAACCGCCTTGATGTTCACAGCCTGGGTCTCGACGGTATAGTTTCAGACTGGCCGCTGGTAAGAATGGCGTTACTAGACACTGCCAATCATATTGAGCAGCACCCTGAAGATTACGGTGACTACTGGCAGCAAAAGCAATGGCAGGTTAAACGCCTGATAGAAGAGGTTGGCGGCAGTGAAAGGACCCTCGCCGGACAAGAGGCAATTCTTACCCCAAACTGTTGGCTGGAGCACCCGCACGAATGGCTACCTGTGCTAGCCTTGCCAGGGATAGAAATCCAGACGGGCGTGGCGGGTAATTCGTTGCTGTCCCAGGCGTTAAATGTTCTTAACGAGCGCAAGCGCTTACAGCCTTATGGTCCTCAAGAGCAGGGTAAGCTGATCTGGCCCTGCCCTGAGATTGATTTACACAGAGGGTTTTGCGATGCCGAGAACCGTCTAAAAGAGTTGTATATTGAGCGCTGGCTGAGCTGGCTTAACGGCCATACCGAGAAGATAACTCTCGTTCAAGCAATACTCACTTTTTGCCAGAGCCAAGAAGAGCGGGTTAGGTTGCACAAACTTTTGTCGGGCAAACGCTCCTCGTAAACAGGATCAGATTATGCACCAACTCCCAAAATTTGAACAAAAACAGGGCGGTGTTGTAAACATGTTGATTTGAATCACCACAAATTTTGATCTACATTGAAGAGCAACTTCAATATCAACAGCTCTACAATACCTCGTTGACCAGAGGAGACAAGTGGCTCAATTGTCATCAGTTGCTTTTTCCATAATCCGCCTCCATTCTCTCCAGGTAAAGCAACTGCCGTGGAGTAAAGCATGTTGAGCGCTGCAACAACTCAAGAATCGCGTACTCCACCGGATCTAGCTCAAACTGAATCAACGCCGCTATGCGTTGAGCCACCGCCTTGATATCCACCGTGTGCTCGTCGTCAATCAAAGTCAACTCTTCCGGCTTACACTGCTGTTTATCCCTGGCAATGCTAATCCGCACTGTGTATGAGAAACTGCCTACGTGCTCAACGATCGCCCACATGCCGTTAAATGGGTGTAGGGGCGATCGCTTGAGTGCCTTGATTTCAACTACGTCACCTGGGGCGAACTCTCGAAGTGATGGATGCTTCTGCTTGGGGCTCTCGACTACTCCCATATGACGTAAA
The DNA here is from genome assembly GCA_964250845.1 of uncultured bacterium. GTDB lineage: Bacteria > Cyanobacteriota > Cyanobacteriia > Cyanobacteriales > Chroococcidiopsidaceae > CAXUIG01. The sequence continues at coordinate 7,132 of CAXUIG010000298.1, forward strand.
GTCACATCTTTGACAATTCGAGCAGAGGGAACCTTGCCTCCTGCCTGTTCTACTGCCTCCTGCCAAACCTTGGACTGAGCGTCTGGATGTAGAGCAGCAAGCGGTCTGACCTGACCCTCTTTAGTCGGCAGGTTTTGTCTGCAATTTGTTATATGTATCTAAAATAAATATTTAACAACAACAACAACATAATACC
>CAXUIG010000299.1:0-7272 GCA_964250845.1 uncultured bacterium
CTGTCTCTGGTGTAGTTACTGGCTGAATAGCCTCAACTTCAAGCGTTCTCAGTTGGCAACCCACTGAATCGCCGGAGAAACCAGTTGATTGCCTCTGCTGCGGTGTTGGCGGTGCTGGTGGTTGTTTTGCCAAAGAGTGAGAGTACCCATTCTTCCGAATAGGATGCAGTAGTGGGCTTGAGGAGTAGCCACACCTGCCCGGATTCCAGTTCTTCTTTGTCCACCACCTGCATCACTGAGGTGTACGGGATATGGAAGTAGTCGCCAATCTGGGCTCTAGCTGTTGGCTTGTTCCAAATCTTCGAGGATTGAGGAAGCGGTCTGGAATCGACTATCCGTGCAGTCATTGCTACAATTCCTTATGTATATCTAGTGATTGCCTCAGTCAGTTCGCTGCTGAGTCGGGCTTTTGTCAGTCATTTCAGCCTTCAATCGAACAGCCCCAGTCAGGTTGTAGATACTGGGGCAAATCCTTCACAATCAATGGCGCGGTAGCGCCATCGAGAACTCAAACAACAGATTTTTTTGTCTAAGAGTCCGCAGGGCTTCAAGCCTTGTCTTTAGGGCGTTTCCTCATCTGGCCGTTGCTGCTGCTTGCGCTTCGCTGTTACCAGTCTCCGGGCGCTGTTGTGGCGGTTGCGCTCTCCGCTGCTCTGTTGTTTGGATTGCTTTGTCTGAATCTGGTCTGAGTCTTGAAACGGAAGAGCAACTCTGGATTTTTGGTCTGGGTGAGGCGGTTTGCTTTCCTCATCCATACCTTTACTATAGCATCAAAACGAATATGTACTAGCGTTATGACGAAAAATTAATCAAGCTAAACCATATAGATTAATTTTTTATAACGCTAGAAAGACAGTGCCATAGCGTTATACTGGTCATAAGTCTAGCGTTGTAGTGCAATAGGAGGTATTCCAGAATGCAATGACACAACCATCAATGAAGAGAGAGATATTGTCAGACCGGCTTAAAGAACTTGGGTGGAGTGCCTATAAACTGGCTCAACTGGTCACTCAGCTCAGGACTGAGCAAGAAGGGGAAGAAAAAAAGGTTACTAGCTTCGTAAGCTCTGTTAGACAGGCTCTCCATAATCCAGATACCTCAAGTCTCAAGACGATTGAAACTCTGATCAAGGCCCTAGATGGAGAGCTGATTATCCGTTGGAAGCAGAAGACAGAAGTTATAACCGGCGAAAGGGAAGTAAAGATTGACTAAAAAACCAACAATAACAATGCGAACGCCCAGAGGTAACTGAGCGTTCGCGGGTGCCACAACCTAAAACGTTAACCAAGGAAGTTGTAGCAATGATCAACGTAACAGCTATTGCTGTCTATCGTCATCAGATGGAGGTACGGATTGCCAATCTTTGGCGATCGCGAGGGTAACTGGGGCGATCGCCTTCTCTTATCCCACCTTCAGTTAGGGGGTGGGCGTTATGAACTTAATCACTCACTCTCGTCAACAAGATTGCCGCTCTTGCACAGGCTGGGCAACGGCTACAGCTTTTTCAGGTTACCTGGGGCATTGAATTATGGAATTCTCTAAAGAATTAGCACTACAATTCCTGATGTCTAGTGAACCAATCCAAGCGGACTTTGAAGAGGCTTGGCGTTGGATTGGGTACTCCACAAAGCAAAAGGCGAAAAACAAGCTAACGAATAATTTTGAACAAGGGATAGACTACACGCTTAACCAAAGGGTTAAGCGTGTGGAAGGCAATCGGGGCGGGGGTTCTGTCCAATTTGAGTCCATCAAGCTGACCATTGATGCCTTCAAGTCCCTTGGGATGATGGCCGGCACCCAAAAGGGTAAGGAGATTCGCCACTATTTCCTGGAGTGTGAACGAATCGCTAAACAAGCAGTTGAAACCATTCCCGCTCAGTCTCAGGAAATTGAGCGCCTGAAGCTGGAATTAGAGTTGCTCCAAGCTCGCCAAAAGTACCAAGATTCTGGCTATGCTATCCAGCTTTCCACCAGTCCCGCTATGCTGCAATGGCTGCGCGGTGAAGCACCACCACCAAAAGAGTTTGTGTACCTAGACCGCTTCATCGACTCTCGCAGTGGCAGAGAAGTTGGCAGCGCCCAGGGGCGATCGCTCACCCAGTTGGTTGCAGATGCCGGGTTGAATCCCAAGTCAAAGCGCGACTTGGACCGGGTGAAGGATGCTTTGAAACGTTCAGGATTCGACTACGATCGGAGAGAAAACTGGTCTGAAGCTTCCTACCTGCGGAAATATCCCGTCCTAGAGGATCAGGTATACGACCAGGCACTCAAAGCGGTATTGGGCGAAGTTGGCAAGAGCGAGTCTGAGCCAAACATCTTTGTCCACTCCATGCAGCAGGCGGCTTTGTCCCCTCACAGACATTCAAGGGCATTCCTTGGGGTAGAGCCATGAGTTCCGCCCCAGTTTGCTTTTCTGCGTAGCCTCTTCATTTCCACCACCCAAAGCTTGATCAGGGACTCTCCCCCACTTCACTAAGCTCTTCACAGACTTCAAGCTGGAAATCAGTCAAAAAGCCCTCCATCAGAAAACTTATCGATACTCAAGGAGAACCGTTTATGCAAGCAGAGCTAGCACCGCCAACAATGGAACTCTTTGCATCCGTCTCAATTCCCAATTCCAAACAAAGAGAATACGTGATTGACCGGGAGGAACTTCTTCATCTCCTCGAGTCGGGGCTGATTCATGCGCAAATTTTATGTCTATCTGGCGATTAAGTTAAGCTACGAAACTTCAGAGCCATCAATTGACATCCCCTCATTCTGTGAGCAGTGGGGATTGAAAGAAGAAGAATTCTCTACGGCTAGAGCACAACTCCAGAAGAAGAAAGTTCTGCAACCAGTGGCGCGTCAGTTAACGCTACAGTTGTTCTGAGTTCAGAATATCCTTCATACTACTCTCGGTTACACAATGTCAGCTTGTCGTATGATTCAACGAAATGATCTCTTTCCCCCCAAATGGAAAATCCAATCAGCCGATTTGTGGATGTACTTTTGTCAGAGAGCGTACTCTCCTAAACGCACTGGCTGGTACAAATTTTATCCGCCTGATGCTGGACATTACGCTCATTACTCCGGTATGCACCGTCGCCCTGGAAAGAAAATAGTAGTGGAACTAGAATTTAGATTCCCTGACCAGGCAGAACCAGCAGAACTCGAATACCACAATCTATTTCGCGCGGCAAAAGACACGCGAAAAGAAGCGCGACTACGTTGACCACATTTCGGCCACGAATACTCGACTCTGGTTGAGGCGCGAGCTTTTATAGACCAGACAAAATACGATGAGTTCAATGCTAAAATTTTGATTGACCGCAAGCAGGCAGAAATTAGTAGAGCTAAAAAAACGCTGACTGAATTGTTTTCAGAAGTCAACGATTATTTAGTAATTGGTGCTATAGGGCGCACTATCCTGGGAGTAGCAGCGGAGTCTAAAAGCTCTTTTTTAGACCTGTCGCGTGAAAATGCTTTTCCATTCGAGGCTTTGGGTTATAGCGCTTTTCTTGCCCTAAATAAATTTAAAAAGTACGGAATCGAATGGAATAAAGAGTCAGAGTTATTCAATTTGCTTGAACACGCCAATGCTAAACGCCTCCAAGACCCAGAGCTATGGAGAAATGCAGTACAGGCTGCAAAGGATGAGCGTGAAGAACAGTGGCATCGTGAAAGCGAACAGTTCAAGCGCGAGTGGAATGAGTACTACCGTAATTACACTAGCAGCACCTACGATGATTTGAGCCGCCGTTACACTCGTGTCAACCGAGTGTACTTTGTTGGTGTCCAGACATTGCAAGAACTCAAACAGAAGCGCAACGAACTGGCGATGCTTCACCGTAAGGATTCAGGTAATGGGGAAATGACTGAAAAGCTTTTCCCGTAAAGGTTTGGAGGATAATTCAGCTTTTTTTAATTTTCAATAAGAATCGGTGGAATGGCCATTTCTCGTTGCTTGTTGAGAATATCAACTTATTTATTCTAGAAGTACGGATCTGAAATGCAATCCAGGCAAGGGTTTCAACACCTGAATCCTTACGCTTCACCATCCTGATGTGGGTGGGTCGGAAGCGACCATGAAAGAAATTAACGCTGAGTATTCATTGCTTGAGTCAGTCTTGCCTTGATACTCTCACGACTTCAATCGGCGGCTCTCACAATCAAACTTTCGCAGAATGGACTTTCTAGCTATGCCTGATAACTTGCATAAATCTATTAGGTTTTTGACAAAAATCGGCATCCCAGTAGTTTTAACGACAGCCACTACCAACTCTTTTATAGAAGGGGTTTGGATTCAGGATGAGGCTATGAGGATCAACTGGAGATTAGCTGATATCGCTGGCATATTTCACGAAGCAGGGCATTATGCTGTTACTCCCTCAATTTTTCGCAAGTATATTGAGTCTGATGATATTGAGCGTCTAGAACAATATTATGAAGACTATTTGGACAAACATCCATGTGTGGACAGTTCTGGGATTGAAAATCCTGTATACCGCCAAATAATGCAATCAGGGGAGGCAGAAGCGATCGCTTGGTCTTACGCTGCATCTCTTGCGGCTGGTATTGATGCAACCCAACTCTTTGAGACTGGGTTTGAGTCAGATGGCATGACTGTCTTTCACATGCTTAAGTCTGGAAAATACCTTGGGATTAATGGCCTACATCACGGTGGAATGTGTGAGCAAAAAGATTTCCCTCAAATGAAGCAGTGGTTACAAGTATGACCATTAGCTGACCGCCTACCAAAAACAACTCCTGCTCCCGAGGAAATGCGATCATGATTCTCAGTTTTTCTTGGACTACTGATGCGTTGCTAGCGGGGAAAAAGACCTGCATTCGTCGCCAATTGAGCACTCGTACTGCCCACTCCTAGATGAACGCCCATCAATAGGCGTCAATACATTCACCAAGCTCGGGACAAATCGCTGTTCATCAGCGGTGCCAGGGAAATTGCCAGTTTAACTATCAGGCTGCTACCCAACATCAGCGCTTTCAAGTTGCCTCTTGTTCATTTCTTGCTTGAGCGACTCTCGGATTATTTGGGACATAGGAACATCGCGACGCGCTGCCTCGCTTTCCAGAAACTCAAATTCCTTGTCGTTCAGACGAACTTTTATCGCCTTTTCCCTAGCCATATGTATTGGAATTGGAGTACAATGGGGTACAATACGATTATAGCTGATAATTTGGGTTCCCTGCACTGCTGGAAACAGTCAGGGGACGGTTACGCTATCCATTTCAAAATAAGAGCGCAACATCATGAATATACCTCAGATGGCACCCACTTGGGTAGCCCTAGCCACTGCATTAGACCTTTTGATAGCAGTCAGGTGGTGGCATGACTTTGGTTTCATTGGATTCACCGCAGAACTTAATAAGTTAGAACCGGCTTTAGCTTCCACCACGGTTCAGGAGGTGCAGCTATGAAGCTAGCTATATTTCTGCGCGAATTAGGTCAACCAGTAGCCTATTATCCCAAGCTAGCTCAAGTTACTGGCGGGGTTGTAGCCAATCTATTTCTCTGCCAGATGTACTACTGGCAAGGCAAGCAGGATGATCCGAATGGGTGGATTTACAAAACTCAACCCGAAATTGAAGCCGAAACTGGCCTAGGCCGTACTGAACAAGAACTGGCGCGGCAGCTCCTGCGACGGCGCGGTCTGCTCCAAGAGCGCTACAAAGGACTGCCGCGACGATTAGAATTCTGGCTTGATCAGGATGAACTGGAAAATCGCTGGGGTTACAAGGAACTTATTCAGTGCGATTCGTTCAGTCGAAATGAGTAGAAATACTCAGGGATCACTGGCTTCTGTGAGATAACCCACACTGGGTTGAGTTCGCACTTTTAATCTCTCACAGATGACAACTTGATATCCATGCTGGTGCGCGAAATTATCCTAGAAATCGTCAGTCCAGCCGCCCTGGTGCGGGGTTGAAAGCACATAAACAACCAGTTACCTGGTTGACCCAACAGGGGAGACTGATGATCAAACCTGGAATAGCTTGGGGATGAAGTCGGCAAGAGGCGGTAATAGCTGAAAGCGCCTTCCGATAGCAAGAGTCCAATAACCGAGCCTTACCGGCAGTCAATGGCAGCTAATACCGCAAGGAGCCTAAGACGGATCGTAAGGGAACTCGTGGGGCAACAATTTCTCGGAATAAAGTGGACAGCCCTCATTTAGGTGATCTGTCGGCACCCTTAGTAAAGCATGTTGTAAAGGGCTGTCCACTTTATTCCAGAATTCATCTCGGGGTAGCGAAAACGAAGTGCCGTTGAGCCATCGTTATTCCTTGCCAGGGGAAATAAGCTCGTAGACTTCGGTCTACCTCCTGGGTCGGAAATAACCGACAAGGGTAAGATTCAGCAGGACTGGGTACCGAGCTGAACGCACCATCTAGACCCCCGGTGGATAGGCACGCCCTAAAGGACTCGTAAACATGGATATCAGGAACGAAATAACCCTCACGTAAGCTCCCGACCGAGGTAACGGGTAGGCAGTCAAGCCATAAGCGACGAGAGGTGAGGATGGTTCAAGAAGCTCTCTTCCCAGCTCGAACTGACGAGCAAAGCATGAAAAGTGATGGCTTAACCGCCGGGATAAGCAGACGTGAACCGCAGTGTGTGAGAGCGGATAGGTACAAGTAGCAGTATATATGGCTAAATCAGATTCACAAGAGGTAAGGATTCAGGTCATCTGGAAATGTCTCAAATGCTTTTCCGGCAATGCTTTCGACGAAAATCTCGATTATTCTTATTATCAATAGCGATTGCTGAAACGCTGATTTTTCGTTGTTTATTGAGAACAACTAACAATTTAGCCTTAATCTCCAGAGCTGAAACCCTTGTCTAGTAAGGGTTTGGATCACCTGAATCCTTACCACAAGAGAATACTGAGGCATGGAGAGATATCAATTGGCGTAAAGCCGAAAGGTATGTCTGGAAGCTGCAAAAACGCATATACGCCGCTTCACGCCGTGGTGATGTCAGGCAAGTTCGTAAACTCCAAAGAACGTTGGTGAGGTCTTGGTCTAATAAGGTGTTAGCGGTACGACGGGTTACAGTCGAAAACCAGGGTAAAAAGACGGCAGGAGTGGACGGGGTGAAATCCTTGCCCCCAGAAGCACGTCTTGAACTCGTAGGAGAACTCAAACTAACTGGTGAATCAAAGCCCACACGACGAGTGTGGATTCCAAAACCAGGAAGGGACGAGAAGCGACCGTTAGGAATTCCGACGGTGTGTTCACATTGCACCTCTATTTAATAAGGTTTAGGGATGT
>CAXUIG010000300.1:0-7229 GCA_964250845.1 uncultured bacterium
TTCCTTTCTACCATGTTTTTGACCCCGAGATAATATTTCGGACAAGTCTAATGGTTGCATTCATGACGGTAAACGAAGGCAGAAGGCAGAAGGCAGAGGGCTTTTACGAAAATGCTTTTTAGCCAATACACCTGTGGTTGAAGCGCGAAAAAAAAGACCTACGGCTACCAGGACGGGATGAAGCCAAACGGCAAGCGATCGCACGAGCAGTTGGCAAGCATTGCCCCGACGCGAGTGGTTTACGTGGATGAGGCAGGCATGGACAATCGAGACGATTACGCCTATGGCTGGAACTCGCTGTGGAGAGCGCTTTCATGCCCTTAAGAGTGGACGACGGCTTTCTACGGGTCAACCGGAATAGCCGCGTTGTGTAACCGAAATTTGCTCGCCCCCTTCACGATTGAGGGAGCCTGCAATCGAGCCGGGGCATGAAACCTGCAAGCGTGCCTGTGCTTGAACTATTTTATTGCCACAACAGTTGGAAACATTCTAGCTTGATCAGGAATGAAACTGACGGATTTGAACCCTACTAGGGCCAATTGTTCATGCATCTCTGAAAATGTATAATAATTTGCCCACTTAGGAGTTAATATATCAGAATATATAATCCTCTGTAGAAGTGCTGCTTCGGGGTTAATCTTTGTCATATCCCATTCAGATTTTTCCGAGTTGAATGGTAAATCAGTCAAGAAGCTAGTTACAAGTCTGCCGCCTGATTTTAGTGCCAGATAAAACTGGCGGTATAGTTCACTTACCTTATCTTTATCAGGTTCATAGATATTAAGACCATTGCTCGATATCAAATCAAATTCATTATTTAAACTTAGATCCCAAGCATCCTTTTGTAGTAACTCAATATTTTGTTCAAGTTTAAGGCTTTTTGCTAATGCGAGGGCACCATTTAAAGAATCTTCATCAATATCAATACCAACTAACCGAAAATTTTTAACAGCACTGTAATCCAGGTGCAACAGTTCGCCCATCCAACCACAGGGTATACAAGCCAAGACACTACCTTCTCGCACTGCTTGTTGGTTTTGGGCTAAAAAATGCCGATAGCGTTCCTGGGTGGCTAAAACCCCTGGGATCTCATTGAATATGAAGCTTTCCATTTTAGTCAGTGGTTTACCATTGTGACCCAGACCTGTTATTCTGCCTTGTTCAGGAAAAGTTACAACATAATGCGTCAAGTAGCCGTTCATTCCATTGTTTTGAATCAGAAAACGACCATAGTCAGAGGCAGCAAATTCATCTAAAATTTCCAGTTGTCTTGCCACACTGACATGCGGCTTATCGCCTGAAAGTCGAATTCTCTGACGTATGCTTTCAATTACTTCCTCTAAAGCATCGGAATTGGGGTTATGGGAGAGGGTACGTTGATTATTTTCTGCGCGAAGGGACATATGTTATTTAGTTAGGTGAGGTTAATGCTTAGGTTGCCATGCTTCAGTAGTCATTTTGTTACGTGCTAATTCAGATTTGGTTAGATTATTCCATACAAGTGCTTTAACCGAGTCTAAGTTAAGTCTTAAAGCTGTATACTTTATGTAGATGTTTTTTGTTTTACCTAGGTTTCGACTCACCCAGAGTAAGCGCATCTAAATTTTCAGAGGAAATAGGGTAAGGGAATGCGTTAGGGTGAAAGGCAAATCTCCCCCTACAGGGCACTCCGATGAGTCAAGGTTTTACCCAGCATTCAACAGTGCCGCCACAAAAGGCAATACTGCAAATGGCGAGTGGCTATTGGGTTTCACGGTCGCTTTACGTTGCCGCCAAGCTTGGCAAGAGCTGATTTGTGTAGACCGCTATTCATAACATAAAGTGGTCATTGGCGCTTGAATCATGACTCAGGCTGGATCTTGGTAAGGCAACAGTTGTTTCGGCTGACTTGTCATAAATCGGTGCAGCGCGATCTCTCAAAAAACCTCCCTGACGCTGTGCCATTACTGCTTGAATTTCAGTAATGATGGCAAGGGCAATTTCTTCGGCGTTATCTGCCCCAATATCGAGTCCCACCGGGCTATACAAATGCTGCTGTAGGGTAGGGACAAGTCCTTCTTGCTGTAGTTCTTGCAATAGCCGAGTGGTTCTTTTCTTGGGACCAAGTACCCCTATATATTTTAGGGGAGAAGGCAGTAGCACCCTCAGTAATTCTAGATCGTCTAAATAATTGTGGGTGATCACAACAGCAACGGTGCGATCGCTAATTGCAATTTCTAGCACCTCTTGGGGAGAAGCAAGCATGACTTGATCTGCTGCTTGAAAACGCTTGCGGCTTGCTTCGCGCTGGCGAATATCAACGATGGTGACGTGCCATCCTAACTGTTTGGCAAAGCTAACGACGGGAAGAACGTCGGATCCAGCTCCGCAGATGATCAGCGATAGGGGTGGCGGAATAATTTCAATAAAAACATTGATCGTAGCTCCTAAGTGATATTGTTGTGCTGCTGAGGTTTTGTGTTGCAGTGCGATTTGGGTATCGCTCAACACCTGTGCTGCTAGTTTACGATCGCTAATAGAGTTGACGATGGTATCGGAACTCAGCAGTAGATGCTCGCCCAGCTTAGCTTTGTCTCCCTCGACACCAAATACAGTTGCGATCGCTCCCCAACACCGAGCCGCTAGGCATTTGTGAATAAAAGTGATGGAGTTCGGCTCGTCTATTGATAAAGGTTCGATCAGAACATAAGCAACGCCCTGACAGCCCAGTCCCAATCCCCAAATTACATCTTGCTCTGAGGTACTATCGTACTTGACAAGGCGCGACTTGCCTGTATCCATCACCTCCTGGGCTTTCTCAACCACATCACTTTCCAGACAGCCACCGCTAATTGATCCTGCGAGCACTCCATTTGCACTTATCAACATTCGCGCCCCAGGACGACGATAAGCTGACCCTTCTACCTTCACTAAAGTTGCCAAGGCTGCTTTATTAGTAGTACGTTTTATCTGCTTTAACGCAGCAATAATTTCCTGTATTTCTTTCATTGATTTAAATTAGGAATGGGGCATGGAGTATTGCCAAGAAATCTGCTCCTTGTCCCTTAGTCTTTCCGTCTCTCCATTTCCCAACGCCACTTACATCACCTTATCCGGCGTGATCGGAAGATTGCGGATCCGTTTGCCGGTAGCGTGGTAAACTGCGTTGGCGATTGCGGCGGAAACTCCCGTAATGCCGATTTCACCCACCCCTCGTGCACCTGCAGAGTTGAAGTTCAAATCGGGTTCACCAACAAAAGCCACATCAATTCGGGGAATATCTGCATGGGAAGGGAAGTGGTAGGTAGCGAGGTCATAGACCACGGGACAACCAATGTTCGGGTCAAATAGGCATTCTTCCATGAGAGCTTGCCCGATTCCCATAATAACGCCACCGCGAACCTGGCTGGCAGCGGTCTTAGCGTTCATCACTCGTCCGATATCCATCACCGATACCCAGCGCGTTACCCGCAAGCGTCCGATCTCTTCATCCACACTCACCTCGCAAAAATGTGCCCCCCAAGATTGGAACGCCCATTTTTTCTCTCCTTCAGAGGGAGCAGAAGTGGCTGTTGCCTCAAAAGCGGCTCGTCCAGATTGCCGCAGTGCCGCATATGCATCGCTAGCAACAGTACAATCAGCAGCTTTGAGTACATCTTGACAAGCCTTCATAATTGCTGGAGCTAAAGATGCCGTCATCATGGAACCGCCTGCCATTCCACCATCTGGTAGCTGCGAATCGCCCATCTCCACGCGCACCTTTTCCACAGGTACTCCTAGTGTCTGTGCCGCCACTCCTGCTACCATCGTATACGCTCCTGTCCCCATATCATTGCCAGCAGTAAGGACGTGAGCTGTACCATCAAGCAACAAACGGACCTTAACAGTTGCAACACCTTGTAGCGCCGGGTAGGTAGCACCTCCCATTCCCCAACCTACAAGTTGCCCGTCACGTCGCAGCGATCGCACTTGCATCGATCTATCTTTCCAGCCGAACCGTTCCGCACCAACTTTTAAGCAATCGGTAAAATGTTTGGCGGAGAATGGTAGATTCTGACGCTGATGTTCCTGAGTTTGGTTCCTCAGACGCAGTTCCACTGGGTCTAACTTGAGTGACCAAGCTAATTCGTCCATCGCCGACTCCAATGCCCACATCCCTGGATTTTCCCCAGGCGCACGCATGAATGTTGGCGTACCCACATTCATGATGGCAAGTTCCTGAGCGTAGCGTAGGTTTGGGGCGCTGTACATTACTGGCGTGACGCGCGTACAAGGCTCTGGGAAAACGTCCACCGGAGATGTCGAGGATTTAACATCGTGAGCGATTGCCATCAGTTTGCCATCTGCTGCCGCCGCTAAACTAATTGTTTGCTCAGTTTGTGAGCGATGTCCGGCATTCGCGGTCATCTGGCGGCGACTGAGAACCACCTTCACAGGGCGTTGCAGTTGACGGGCAACTGCCGCGCAGAGAATCCCATGTGGCCAGGGCATGGCTTTGGAGCCGAAAGCCCCACCGAGGTAGGGAGTAATAATACGAACCCGCTCGGCTGGCAGTCCAAAGAGATCGGCATATGTACGCTGAGAACCCATGACCCACTGACTTGGTTCGTAGATTGTTAGTGCATCTGAACCTTGCCATTGAGCAATAATGGCAAGGTTCCATCGGCTCGTGCAATTCTGTAGTGGTCGTGTAAGTCGCCTCAATCTTGGCAGCGGCATTGTTTACCGTCGCTACATTCCCCTTCTCAAACTTCAACTCTTCGCCCATGAAGGGCGGAGCTTCCTTGAAGGTTGCCTTCTGAAATTCTATTAACGGCGATTGAGTTTCGTACTCGACTTTAACAAGGTGTGCGGCGTGTTTGGCTTGCTCAAAGGTGTCTGCTACCACCAAACCAATAATTTGCCCACCATAGTGAACTTGAGCGTCCGACAATGGCAGACGCTCCTCATAGATTTTTGAGGTGGAGAAGTCATTGGTTGGCTTGCAGATCTTAGGAGGATTTTTGTGAGTGAAAACGGCAACTACGCCTTTGGCTGTTTCTGCTTGGCTAGTGTCAATGCTTTTAATTCGACCATTTCCCGTACTGGCAGTGACAAGATAACCGTGTAGCAGTCCCAGAATCTGGTGTTCAGCAGCGTAGGTGGCTTTCCCTGTTACTTTAGCTCGTCCGTCTTGGCGATTAGCGGCTCCCATCACTTGGCTCATACGACACCTCCTGCTGCTGATCTAGTTAGAGATCGCTTAATCGCCCGTTTTGCTAATTCCACTTTGAATTGATTATGAGCCAGTGGCTCAACTGATTGCAAAGCAATTTCTGCTGCTTGCTCGAATGTGGCAGCATTAGCAGTTTTACCGATTAAAAATTGCTCGGCTTTTTGAGAACGCCAAGGCTTGTGAGCGACACCGCCCATTGCTATTCGCACGTCTTTGATCTGTTCTCCTGCCAGATCGACAGCAGCAGCTACAGAAATCAACGCGAAGGCATAGGAAGCTCTATCCCTTAACTTAAGATAAACACCAGACTTGGCAAACGGCAAAGGTGGTAACAAGATGGCAGTAATCAACTCCCCTGGCTCCAGGTTAGTGTCTCGTTCGGGAGTGTTACCGGGAAGACGATGAAAATCTCCAAATGGGATTTGGCGTTTTCCTTTTGGTCCTGCCACTTCTACAACTGCATCCAAAGCAGCTAGGGCAACGCACATATCGGAAGGATGAACTGCCACACATTGGTCACTAGCTCCTAACAGTGCGTGCGTGCGGTTGATGCCAGTTACAGCCGGACAGCCGCTTTTTGGTTCCCGCTTGTTACAGGGAAAAGCTGTGTCGTAGTAATAAGGGCAGCGAGTGCGTTGCAGCATATTACCGCCGACAGTCGCCATGTTACGAATTTGCTGCGAGGCTCCTGATAAAATAGCGCGTGCCAGCATTGGATAGTTGCGCCGCACTTCGGGAGCGTCGGCTAAAGCTGTATTGGTGACTAATGAGCCAATTCGCAGACCGCCATCAGCTAGTGGTTCGAGCCGCTGCATCTCTAACCGAGAAATATCGATCAGCTGCGATGGCTCATCCAGAAAAACTTTCAGGCGATCGACCAAGTTAGTACCGCCTGCAACGAACATGGCATTTTTATCTGTAGATGCCTTTTGAACGGCATTTTGCACAGAAGTGGCACGGCTGTAGGAGAAGTTGTTCATGCTGGCCTCTCCTTAATCATGACATCAGCTGCCGCAGAAGGGGGTGTTTGTCCTGCTACCTGCTGGACAGCAGCAACGATGCCGTTGTAGGCACCACAACGACAAAGATTGCCGCTCAATCGCTCCTGAATTTCTGCCTCAGACAGTTCGGCAAGCTGTGACGGTCGCTCAAGATCTGGCGTAATGGCACTAGCGCTTCCCCGTCTGACTTCATCCAAGAGGGCAACCGTCGCACAAATTTGTCCTGGCGTACAATAGCCACACTGCAAGCCATCGTTATCGATAAATGCTGCTTGGACTGGATGGAGAACATCTTCCTCGGCGAGCCCTTCAATGGTGACAATTTCCTTACCTTCCTGCATCACTGCTAATGCCAGACAAGAATAAACTCTCTGCCCATCAACTAGCACGGTACAAGCCCCGCACTGTCCGTGATCGCAGCCTTTTTTGCTCCCCGTCAGTCCCAAACGTTCGCGCAGGGTATCCAGTAGGGTGAGTCGTGGTTCAATCGTAAGCGATCTGTTTTTGCCATTAACGTTTAAGGTTAGTGCGATCGCGCCTGACACGGTAGATTGAATAACCTGCACTTCTTCCTCCTTAGCTACTTTTGCCTACGCGGGGGTTACAAAAAAACCAGACATTATGGTCCAGCCGTCAACTAGGTCATTCTAGGCGCACCACGAGATCTTCAATACACGGCTGGACCATAATGTCCGGGAAAAATCTAGGGGCAGCTATAGCTGCTCCTACAGCGGTCAATGCTTGCCCCAAAAGACTGCTCTGGGACAGTTTTTCCGTTTTCCTTCATGGTCAGGAGTTACGCAGTTGAGACCTGAAATACCTTTTCCATTGCGCAGGGTGATTCCTGCTGACCACTGACGACGCGCAGTTTCTATGCTGCTGTCCGTCTTGATTTAAGTCTAACCTAGTTTTTCCGGGGGAGCATCTCAATGAAAGCAACAACAATCTGAGCCAGGGAGAATGGGGATAGCCAACGAGCTTAGGACTAGCCCTTTCAAGGTGTTGTGTTATGGGCTAATTTGTAGTTCGGTTAA
>CAXUIG010000301.1:0-7174 GCA_964250845.1 uncultured bacterium
TATTTGCTGAGGTATCCAAGCCTTCTCTAATTCCTCAAACCTGAATCCTTACATTTACACGTCCGTATTTCTAGAGTTGCAAATGAGGAGTTTAGACTTTGTATATCTCTAAAACTGTCGCAGCTCGTTGATCAAAATATAGATGCTTTTACTCGTCCTCCCTCTCACCTTTGGCGTGATTTACCTTTGACTTTTGTCAGCTCAGATTGAGCAGCAGCTTACAACTCAATCACAGTAATCTCTGGTCGGCACCAAGCTCTAACAGGAAGATGGTAGGTGCCGATTCCTGGATTGACATACAATGGCCCAATTTGTGTTTGAAAAAGTCCCATGTCGTACTTTCCCACATTCTGGGGTAGAACCAAAGCCCCCCAAAATGGTATGCGGACTTGCCCGCCATGTGAATGACCAGCAAGCACCAAATCAAACGAGCCTTTTACATCATTCACAAACAACGGATAGTGAACCAACAATAATCTCTTCAGTTCCTGTTTAAGTGGTGGTAACTGACCAAAGCCCATTGCCCCAACAATTTGAAGCCGCCCATCCTTGGTTATTGTGTCCTGATCCAGTAACCAGGCTCCACCCGTCGATTGACAAAATTGAGCAATTGTGTCGAATGGCGCTCTACTAGCGAAGTCATGATTGCCTGGGACGCCATAAACGGGATATCGAATTTGACTCATCACATCTAGAGCTTCATTCAAATATACCGATTTCTCTACTAAATCGCCAGTAAAACCAACAAGGTCGGGCGATAAGGAGTTTACGGTTTCAACAACTTTTTTTAAATAAGCTCGGTCGCCTTTGTGGTGAATATCGCTTATGTGAACAATCCGATGGCTTGCGTTGGAGCCACCAATATTGAGCTGATTGATTTTCAGCCATCGCGGTTCCCAAACCCAGGGTTCCAACATACACCAGCCAAAGGTCGGGAGCCCCAATTGAATAAATTGTCGCCGACTGATTTTAAGCGCTGCCATAGTGTTTTCCTGGAACGACCGTTTTCTAATACACTAGCTCAACCTCGGTAGTCACTGGAACTTGGTCTCCCTCACCCCCCTGGCGTAGGGAGAGTTTTGGCTTAACTTGCAAAGCAATCAGAAACTCCGTTCCTCCACTCAATTGGGAATTTACGGTAATCTGGCCTTGATGCTTTGCAATAATCTGATAGCAAATCGAAAGCCCTAACCCAGTCCCCTTACCCACTGCTTTTGTGGTGAAAAAGGGATCAAAAATCTTATTTTTAATCTCTGAGGGAATTCCAGGGCCATTATCTCGAATACGCACTTCAATCTGATTCGGTGCCACCATTTTTGTCTGAATCACAATTTGCTTATCAGCTTGCTTTGTTTGCTCTAGCAGCGCATCGATCGCATTACTAAGGATATTCATAAACACTTGGTTCAGCTGGGCGGGGTAGCACTCTACTAGGGGCAAGTTACCGTACTGCTTGCTGACGGTAATTCCTTGTTTGATCAGGTGGTTCAGAATTAACAGCGTGCTGTCAATACCTTCGTGCAGATCAACGGCTTTCACCGGAGCTTCATCCAGGCGGGAAAAATTGCGCAGCGACAAGACTAGGGAGCGGATACGCTCGACACCCATTTTCATGGAAGACATGATTTTGGGAAGGTCAGCCGCCAGAAATTCCAGGTCAATGTCTTCAGTCTGTGTTTGAATTACAGGTGTTGGTTGAGGGTATTGCTGCTGGTAGAGCCGCACCAAGTTGAGCAAGTCTTGAAAGTAGTCGTTGCTGCATTGGATGTTGCCATAGATAAAGTTAACGGGGTTATTAATTTCGTGAGCTATGCCAGCTACCATCTGACCGAGGCTAGACATTTTTTCGGTATGAATCAGTTGGGCTTGGGTTTGTTGGAGTTCGTGCAGAGCGTGTTGGAGGTGGTTAGCTTGTTGCCGCAATTGGGCTTCCGATTGCCGCAATGCCTTCTCTGCCTGCTTGCGCTCAGTTATATCACGCACAATCACCAGAACTTCGTCCTTCCCACTGACGACAATCCGCGCTTCTTGCTCGCGGATATCACCGTTCACCGCAAGCTGATACTCAAAGATTTGTAGCTCGCTAGTAGAGAGTGCTTGCTCCACGTAGTGCATACGCTCTTTTGCCAATGCTGGTGGCAACAGTTTATACTCACTTTTGCCTAACAATCCACTAGCTGGAACCGCCATGTTGAATTCTTCTGCTGGCTTGAAGTCCAGGTATGTGCCATCTTTACTAATTCGAAGCATCAAATCTGGTATGGCGTTTAAAAGAGCTTGTTTTTGCGCATCGCTTTTCTTCAGTTGCTGAGTGTACATGGCGACGCTTTGGATCAGTTGGTTGAGGGAGGTCGTCAACTGCCCGACTTCATCCTGGGTGGTGACTGGAACTTGGAGGTCAAAATTTGATTTCTCAGTGACCACGCGAGCTAATAGGGTTGCGGTTTCCAGCGGACGGGCGATCGCATGACTAGTATAGAGCGCTATAGCTGCTGCGATCGCCATCGACAGCAACATACTGGCGCTAATAAGCTGGGTTCGCAGTACTTCGGCTTGGTTCAAAGCAACCTGTGCTTGAAGCACTTCCCTGTGAGAATGATCAATTAGTTTTGTTAAGTCCTCCGCTAGACTATCAAACTGATTCTCCAGTTTACTGGTGTTAAAATCCAATAGCGATCGCTGCAATACGGTAATGGCCTGTGGTTGCAAATGGTTCAGCTCGATTGCCCCCAGGAGTGCTGCTAATTTTTGGCTATAGGCTTCTGGGGTACTATCGTAAGTCCTCAGCCATTTCTCGAATCGTGCTGTCTCTGGCGCTGAATCCTGGAACCTAGCTTTAGAGGATTTTAATTTTGAGAAGAGAGCCTTAGTCTTGTCAAGTTGCTCTAAAATTTGGGAGTGGTTGTACTCAAACTGTTTGTAATCAAATTGTTTTGGTATATTTAGAAGGGAAATCACTTTTTGCTGATGGGTTAGTGCTTGTAGTACAGCAATCTTCAAGCCAACCATGATATTTTCTTGTTCCTGGTTCTGAGCTAGTATAGTCGCTGCCTGGGTTTGGTAGTAGTTTCCAATGCTCAACCCAGCCCCTGTTCCCAACACAGCTATCCCAATTACCAAGCCATACCCATAACAAATTTTTTGCCTGATCCTCAATCGACTGATCTGGCGTTGGAAATTAATTGGGAGAAAGTCTTTGGATTGGTTTTTTGGAGTGAGCATAGTAGCTGTGCAATCAAAGCCGGTTCTGTCACTGGTATACTTGATGCTTGAGGTAGATCTCTCAAAAGAGCCTATAACAAGATCTGTTCGGTAACCAAGGGTAATTTCACGGAGATTTTGACCTGGTTGTGACGAGCGTCTGTAATAGCACGGAGCAGTGTAGTCGAGTAACGAGAGAGAGAATTCAGGTGATGAACCGAGCTGTGATTAAGTTTTCTTCTGAAGACTGCGGCATTTGCCACAAAATGTCTTTCTACGACCAGAAGGTAAGCGAAGAACTGGGTATGCAATTTATTGATGTCAAAATGCAGGATACGGCTACTTACCGGAAGTATCGCAAGATTCTTCTGAGCCAGTATCCCGACAAAGCAGAAATGGGGTGGCCCACCTACCTAATCTGTGATTCCCCAGAAGAAGACTTTCAGATTTTAGGCGAGGTGAAAGGGGGCCATCCGAAGGGAGAGTTTAGAAGTCGGCTGCAAGCGATTCTCGATCCTGCTACTGCTAATCAGAACTGAGGATCTCAAACGATTTCACTTCTAGGACAGGGCCAATCATGGCCAACGTCATGATATCTTCTCGCACCTGTCCTTGGACTTTTACTTTCAGTCCTGGTTTGAGTAACTCTTTGGGAGCGCCCTTTTGGAGTTCGTAGGTAACTCCATTGTCTGTGACCAGTGCCCAGGTACCAGGGCCCATGTCACTGGTTTGAATCGTGCCTGTAACCGTGATGCTCATGCGGGTTGTCCCTCTGCTTTGATTGCTAATCGAGCCAAACCGTAACATAGTAGAGCGTTGGCAATCAGGAAGATGCGAGCGATCGCGCCATGTCCCAACCCCCAAACCGCAGGTGTTACCACAGCACTCACCAGCAAACAAGCAGCCACACCCAGCGCCGAACCAATCGCAAACCATTTCCCGCTAGAGTGTCCCAGGAGCAACGCCACTAAGACGAAAGGAATTAACACGCTAGCAAACAGGGGATTCATTGCACTACTACCCTGAACCGCGTTGCCCAGTTCTGGAATCGAACTGCCCAAAACCCGGAAAGGCCACTGGGGAAAATCAAAGATATAAAAGCCCCGCAGTAAAAACAACCCGGAACTACCAGCAATCAACCCACTGGATAAAGACCAACTCCATCTGAACGGGAAGTAAACCCGCAAAAACCAGGCCAGGAGATAAGAACCCAGTACCATCCCAATCTTGGGCAACAGCATCACTGCACCTCCATCAATCCAGAAGCGGGGGTTGAGATAGCCATTATCTCGTACCCACCGGAAGAAATCGCGGAAGGTGATTTGCCCCTGATGAGCAAGTTTGACTGCCCCAGCTGCATCCAACTGCCCAGCGCCAAATTGGTTGAGGGCATCATCTTGGATCACCCGCGACGACTGCTTCAGGACGCTGAGGATTTCATCTGCCTCTTTAACACCCGCTGCTTTTACCAGCGCTGCAACACCGGCGACGTGGGGAGCCGCCATGCTAGTACCCAGCCAAGCAGTAAAAACCGGTTGATTTGTTTCAGGGTCAATGGTCTCTTGCAGAATGCGACCAGCTGAACTACCGCCAGGCGCTGAGATATCTACCCCAGCCCCAAAGTTGGAGTAGGGTGCTTTTTCCCCAACTGGATCTAAGGCGGCAACGCCGATAACGTGGGGATAACGAGCTGGATAGGAGGCAGCATTCTGGTTCGCATTCCCAGCTGCTGCGACTAAGACGACGCCTTTTTGATCAGCATAGTCAATGGCTTCTTTGAGCAGTTGGCTCTCACCAGGGCCGCCCAAGCTCATGTTAATCACATCTGCGCTGTTGTCAGCGGCAAACCGGATAGCTTCGGCAATATCAGCAACGGTGCCGCCGATGGCACTCAGCACTTTCAATGGCATCAGGCTGGCTTCGTAAGCAATCCCAGCAACGCCATAGCCGTTGTTAGTAGACTGGGCGATGGTACCAGCAACATGGGTGCCGTGCCCAATGTCATCTTCGGCCTCTACTCTGTCATTAACGAAGTCGTAGCCTTTGACAAACTTGGTATCTTTTAAGTCCGGCACAATAGTAACGCCGGTGTCAATCACGGCAACAGTCACACCAGCGCCCTTGGTTTCCTCCCAAGCCGGTTCGACGTTGATACTACGCAGATTCCACTGCTTGCTGTAGTCGGGGTCGTTGGGAACTTCAAAAGAACTGTAAATGTAATTCGGTTCGATGAATTCTGTGAATTTGGCTAAGTCAGACTTTTTCAGGGCTTTTAGTGTATTGCTATCTCCCTTGACAATATATACATGATCTGCTCGTGAAAATTCACTGTTGGGCTGGGGTTCGACGTTATACTGTTGTGCGATCGCGCGAACTCTCCCCTCAATCTGGGCAGCTGGGATATCTTCCCGAAAGTCCAGCACAATCGACTCAAACGAGCCCACAGCTGCCAGTCCCTTGAAGTTAAACAGGGCAAAACCTAGCCCGATTAAACACAAGCACAGTAAGAAAAGCCTTTTCATATCAACCGCTCACCGGTAGCGCCAAGTTTAATCACCAAATTAACTCATCTGCTTGCCTGGTGCGTTGAGGTTAAAGAAAATTGGTAATTCATCCCACCCCTGAAAGCCTACGTTAAGTTTTATTGTGGTCAGTAAGGTAAAGTGCAGCGTTGGGGCCAATATTATTCTTTGACAGATGTCTAGTCTTGCTACTAGTAAAATTCTGCGTCAATTATTTTAGAGCAAATTTGAGTTTTTTGGTTGTGATCTAGGAGCGGAATATGAGTAGTTGGTCAAAGGTTATGAGAACGGTGCTGGGTATAGTGATCGGAGGGTTTTCGGTGGCCGCACTAGCCTATGTACTAGGTGAAACGATATTGGCGCCCAGGCAAACCCTGCCCGACGCGAATTTAAGTCAGGAACTACCCCTTTGGACTCAAACCAATATCGCTATTCACACTAGTGGTAATGTACAGGATTTTGGCTAACATCAAAGAGACACAACTCAAGCTAGGAACGCCGAACACCATGCCTTCTAAGTCAGGCCAGGAACCCACCCAGCAATTAGAAGAAGCTGCTCAGACAGCAAGGCTTGAGGATACAGCGTATGACCCCGCCGCCCGACCTATCTGGGAACGGATTGTTGAAATTGGCGCTCAGGTTCCCGAGTCGGAATGGGCACAAGTGCCGAGTGACCTGTCAATAAATCTAAAGCATTATCTGCACGGCGGGCCGAAGGATGACAAGTGAGAACTGTCTTTGCAGACACTGGCTACTGGATTGCCCTATTGAATCCGCGTGACGAACTCCATGCTAAGGCAAGAGCGGTTTCTGCCTTTCTCGGCAGAGTGCGCCTCACCACCAGTGAAATGGTGCTGACCGAACTGCTCAACAGTTTTGCCAATCGCGGAATGCACCTACGCCAAGCTGCCTGCGCTCTGATCTAGCAACTGTACTTAGACCCCAACACCACCGTCGTTCCTCAGACCAGCATTCAATTCAAAGATGCCCTGTCACTCTACATGCAGCGCAGGGACAAAGCTTGGAGCCATACCGATTGCTCATCATGCTGCAAGCGGGTATTACCGAAGCGCTCGCCTACGACAAACACTTTGAACAAGCGGGATTCAAGGCAATGCTTAGGGAAGGCGAGTGAACTGCTACTATTATCGGTGAGCGCTTGGTCTTTCTTTTATGGCAACTTGAGAGGGCATCGAACCACCTCAAATTGCTGTCTATCCATCGTCAGCGTTTATACGGTATCCAGGGAGGGATTTCGTAGGTTTTGCTAAAATGTCCATTTATGAATGGATTGTATCCTAACTATTACTCCATAAAACAGTTTTGGGAAAATCACAACTGCACATTAGCGAATTTCAGGCGGTATCCCGCCATGGGTTTATTTCGTCATTGCACGGTAGTAGTCTGTCAATTTTGAGTTGAGGGATACATAAACACGGTAATCTATAAAC
>CAXUIG010000302.1:0-7152 GCA_964250845.1 uncultured bacterium
CCCCTCTCCCCCTCGTCTTATGGACGCTCCTCAATCACACTGTCAATCAGACCGTATTCCTTGGACTCCTCTGCCGACATGAAAAAGTCACGATCCATGTCTTTCTCAATCTTTGACAGAGGCTGCCCCGTGCGCTCAGCATAGATATTATTCAGCTGGTGACGAATCCGCAGAATTTCCCTAGCCTCAATTTCAATATCTGTGGCTTGCCCACGGGTGCCACCAGAAGGCTGGTGAATCATAATCCGTGAGTGGGGGAGCGCTAACCGTTTCCCCTTCGTCCCGGCGGCTAGCAGGAATGACCCCATTGAGGCTGCCAGACCGACACAAATCGTTACCACATCTGATTTGATGTGTTGCATGGTGTCATAAATTGCCATGCCAGATGTGACCATACCACCGGGGGAGTTGATGTACAGATAAATGTCCTTACCCGGATCTTCCGAATCCAGATAGAGCATCACGGCGATGATCTGGTTGGCGATTTCATCATCAACGTCTCGCCCCAGGAAAATAATGCGTTCCCGGTAAAGACGATTGTAGATGTCAATCCACTGTGTATACTGTTCGCCTGGCATGCGGTAGGGAACTTTAGGAACGCCAATAGGCATAATTTACTCCGTTCGTAATTATCTGGGGGTGGTTAGATGACTGCCGCAGGCAGTGGGGGGTTGGCGAGGTCTTCCTTCTCTACAACCCGGTCAATCAAGCCATACTCCTTAGCTTGATAGGGAGTCATGTAAAACAGCCGATCCATATCCTTGGCAATTTTTTCTTTAGCCTGACCGGTGTGGCGAGACAGAATGTCAATCATCGTCGCCTTGTTAGCGAGAACTTCCTTCGCCCGGATTTGAATATCGGTTGCTTGTCCTTGGGTGTAGCTCTTGGGCTGGTGGAGAATAATCGAGGCGTTGGGCAGACTAGCGCGGCAACCCTTCGTCCCAGCACAGAGCAGCATTGCCGCCATACCCATCGCTGTACCAAGGCAGATCGTATGGATAGGCGGCTTAATGTATCTCATCGTGTCACAGATGGCGAAGGCTTCGGTTTCAAAGCCAACCGGTTCACCGCTGTAACTGGATGTGCCGGTCGAGTTGATGTAGATTCTAATCGGTTTTTCTGGGTCTTCGTACTGCAAATACAGCAGCTCGGCGACGATCAGTTCGGTGACAGCTGGCACCAGTGGCATACCCAGATAGACAATCCGCTCCTTTAACAACAGGGAGGGTAAATCTGGCGGTGGTGTGCGGTAGAAGTTATCGCCATAGTACGGAGCTTGAACAGCCTTGATGGGTGAGTCCATAGCAACAGATTGCCTGAAATGAAATAATGCCGTTATCTGTAATACATCCTAGCGTGACCCTAAACATAGCAGTGGTACGGATTACTGGCTAGTGGTTGGCTCTACTCATCTGCCGGGCTTGGCTCGTAGGATATTCTGAGTATTAGTAATGTCGCCGGATCGGATGACGTTTGTGTAGCGCTCTTCCAGAGCGTTGTCAGGTCATCAATACTACTTATCGCCTGGATAGGAACTGTTGTGCTATGAAGGTTTTCTTGCAGCCTGCCCTGAATGATGCCAATCTAGACGCGACTCAAACGAGCAGTCAGCGTCAGTTGGCAATTTCGATTTCTGCGATCGCTCAACAAATTGACCGCAGCGTCCCACTCAATTTCTGCTTGATTCTCGACCACAGTGGCTCTATGAAGGGGCGACCGCTAGAAACGGTTAAGAAAGCGGCTCAACGTCTTGTTGACAGACTTTCTCCAGCCGATCGCCTCTCGGTTGTTGTCTTCGATCACCGAGCCAAGGTCTTAGTCCCCAACCAACTTATCGAAAACCCAGACCGAATCAAACAGCTTCTTAACCAGCTCTCTGCCCAGGGTGGCACCTCAATTGATGAGGGACTGCGACTGGGAATTGAAGAAATGGCAAAGGGCAAAAAAGATACAATTTCCCAGGCGTTTTTGTTGACAGACGGTGAAAACGAACATGGCGACAACAACCGCTGCCTCAAATTTGCTTCCCTTGCTGCCAGCTACAACCTGACGCTGAACACACTAGGATTTGGCGATCACTGGAACCAGGATGTTCTAGAACGGATTGCCGATGCCGCTAGTGGAAAGCTCTCTTATATTGAACAGCCGGAACAGGCAGAGAACGAGTTTGGTCAGCTGTTCAATCGCATCCAGGCGGTGGGATTGACCAATGCGTATCTGCTGCTCTCTCTGATGCCTAAGGTACGGTTGGCGGAACTCAAACCAATCGCGCAAGTAGCTCCAGATACCATTGAACTGCCGGTGCAACAAGAGAATGTTGGACAGTTCGCGGTGCGCCTAGGAGACTTGATGACGGATGTTCAGCGGGTGGTATTGGCGAACCTTTATATAGGACAGTTGCCGTCAGGTACACAGACAATTGCCCAGTTGCAAGTCCGCTACGATGACCCAGATCTTAGCCAGACAGGGTTACTTTCAGAAACTGTGCCGGTTGAGGCGAATGTCTTAAGAAATTTCCAACCCGCTGTTAATTCGCAGGTGCAGCCACATATCCTGGCTTTGGCGAAATACCGCCAAACCCAGCTGGCAGAGGCGAAGTTGCAACAGGGAGATCGGGCTGGAGCTGCGACGATGCTGCAAACTGCTGCCAAAACGGCGCTGCAAATGGGAGACAAAGGAGCCGCCACAGTATTACAAACAAGCGCGACCCGCCTCCAATCGGGTGAAGACCTGTCGGAAGCGGATCGTAAAAAAACGCGGATTGTTTCTAAGACTGTATTACGGGATTGAGGCCTGGCCTCAAGCAACGGCAGAAGCCTGGGGTCTGGCGAAAATCATCCGCCCAGCTGAAGTTTGCAAGGCACTCGTCACCACTACTCGGAGTTCGCCGCCAACATAGTTACTGCCTTCATCAACCACAACCATAGTACCATCATCCAGGTAGCCGATTCCCTGGCTGGGTTCTTTGCCTTGCTTGAGAATCTTCAGATCAATATTGTCGCCGGGCAAATACGTCGGACGAACCGCTTGAACCAGATCGTTAATATTCAAAACATCCACCTTCTGGACGGTGGCAACTTTAGATAAGTTGTAGTCATTACTCAGCAGGGTGCCATTGATTTCTTGCGCCAACCGCACTAACTTGGCATCCACGGTGGAGATATCTTCGTAGTCAGCTGGGTTGATGACGATGCGCTCTGGGTAAGCTGTCTTGAGCCGATTGAGAATCTCCAGTCCTCGACGTCCCCGCACCCGCTTCTGGTCTTTGGCGGCATCCGCCACCTGTTGCAGTTCCTGCAATACAAACTGCGGCACTAGAATTTGCCCCTCCAGAAACCCGGTATCTAGGAGTCCTTCAATCCGACCATCTATAATGCAGCTGGTGTCTAAAACTTTAGTGGCAGCAGGCTTGAGCGTACCTTCTGCTAACAACATCGGTTCAACCGCGTGCGGATTAATTACTCGTAAAAAGGCCCGCCCGTGAGTGTCAGCCAAACTAATGCCAGAGAAGGCAAACATGAAACTTCCTAAAACCGCGATTAATGGCTTAATAAAGCCAAAATTCTCCGGGATTGGCAGCAAGAAAAGCGGTGCCAGCATCAAGTTGGCTACCAATAGCCCAATCACCAAGCCAATCGCGCGGGTCAAGAGAACATCAACTGGCATTTCGCGGACTTTGGCTTCGAGGCGACGATACGTGATCTGGAAACTAAGCCCGACAGCACCCCCAATTATGGAGGCGAAAGCCGCAACGACGAAGCGCAAAGCCTCTAGATTCGTGACTTGCTCCTGCACACCCCAGGGGAGCAACTCTATGCTGTAGAAGCCGATCCCCGCCCCTGCTATAATAAATGAGATAATAATGATTGCATCAAGCATCGCTTCAATCCAATGAATTTGGTTGGAGTTCCATTCCCAGGAATTCAACAACCGATTTCGTTTTGACTCAGCCTTTGGGTTGAGCTAACTATATTATATCTTTGGCATTATCAGGTGCTGGTTTCTGGCTGGTATTAACACGAATCTAAAATTTAAATAAAATTGAGGAATATTAATGGATTTAGTGAGTTTTTTAACCAAAAATAACTGCAAGCCAAGGGGAACTGACTTTGTCGGCTAAAAGCTGGTGCTGAATCAAGCTCACTTAAACCCAGTCCAGGAAGCAAGAAATTTGCGCGTTCCCAGTTCTGCCTATGTGCATATTCCCTTTTGCAGGCGGCGGTGCTATTACTGTGATTTCCCAGTTTCTGTCGTTGGCGATCGCTTGCGGGGCGAAACCTCTGGCACTATCTCTGGGTATGTTGAGGTGCTGTGCAAAGAAATTGCCATCACCCCAGCGTTGGGGCAACCGCTAAAGACGGTTTTCTTTGGCGGTGGAACTCCCTCGCTGCTAGATGTAAACCAGCTGGGTCATATTCTGGAAAAACTTGACCAGCGATTTGGCATCTGTGCGGGTGCAGAGATTTCGATGGAAATCGATCCAGGCACGTTTGATCTAAATCAACTACAGGGATACCGGGCAGCTGGAGTAAATCGGCTGAGTTTGGGGGTTCAAGCGTTTCAGACTGAGTTATTGCAAGTTTGTGGGCGATCGCACACCGTTTCAGATGTTTGGGCAGCAGTTGAGATCATTCGCCAAGTGGGAGTTCCAGATTTCAGCCTGGATTTGATTTCGGGACTGCCACACCAAACTCTGGAACAGTGGCAAGCAACGCTTGATTTCGCAGTAGCGATCGCTCCTACCCATATTTCTATTTACGACCTCACCATCGAGCCAGTTACTGCCTTTGGTCGTTACTATCAACCCGGTGTCCATCCCCTGCCTACCGATGAAACCACAGTAGATATGTACCGTCAGGGTAGGCAAGTGCTGACGGGTGCCGGTTACGAACACTATGAAATTTCTAACTATGCCCAGCCGGGTCATCAGTGTCGTCACAACCGAGTTTACTGGGAAAATCGCCCTTATTATGGCTTTGGCATGGGCGCGGCAAGCTATGTCCAGGGGCAACGGTGTACTCGACCGCGTAAAACTGGGGAGTATTACCCCTGGGTGGAACAGCTGATTGCAGCTGAGGGTGTAATTGATTGTCCGCAGACACCGCCAACTGAAGTTCTGCTAGAAACGCTGATGCTGGGGTTACGTCTCGGGGATGGTGTGAGTTTGTCAAGCCTGGCTCAGGTGTTTGGTGAAAACACGCTGTTACGGATTTGGAGGTGTTTGCAACCCTACCACCGGCAAGGCTGGGTGGAAATTGTCGGCACAGATGGGGAAGCGATCGCTATGCTGGATGCCGGTCAAATCCCAACTTCTGGGCAGCTGAGGTTAAGTGATCCTGAGGGGTTCTTGTTTTCTAATGTCGTAATGGCTGCACTGTTTAGCCACCTGGGCTAGACAATTGTACAGCGGGAACAAGTATTCCCAACGGCAGCACACTAATCGCACCATTCGGCTCCGGCACGGGCTTGACGTCCGAGGGTGTGAGGGGGAAAAATCGTGCCCTTATGTCCGCTGAATAGCTGCTAGAAACTCTGTCACCGCGTCGTACTGGTCGTGATAGGTGATGTATCGCGTGAACAAATTTAGCGGAAAATCTTTCAGCAGTTCAGTGTTCTTGACCTGCTCATAGCCTTGACTCCGTAGGCCGTAGATGGTCAAAACGCCATCCTCCCAATACCAAACTTCGGCAACACCCATCCGTCGGTAGCCTTCCAGTCGATCAATGCCGCCGCTGGTGACAGTCACCTCGAAAACCAGATCAGGATACTGACTTCGAGTGCCGATACTAAAAGACTCATCGGGCTCGTTTCTTGCTCCCTGTTCTTTTCGCCCCAGAGTGGGTCCGCCGCGACTTTAGAACCGAACGCCTTTCGCTCTCAAATAAGCTTCCAGCAGTACCCGCATCGTGGCTTTTGCATCTTCATGCTCCTCACCGAGCGTCATGATTTCTAACGTTCCATCCAGATAGGCAAGCTTCACTCCGGCAACATCTTCGAGGGAACGATCAAATTCCTCAAGCTGCTCCCATGTGAGGTTATGGACGACCCGCGCCTGTCTGGGTTTGGGTGATTGCGTCAGCTGTGCTGTCATGGAGGTCACCCCTAGTTCGTATTGCTATTTTAACAATCAACAACTGTAGCTGCTCCGGCAGACAGCATATTTGATTTCATTTCGGATGTCAACAAAGGCATCTCCAAGACACTCGAATCGAACAAGCACCTTGGCGAAGGTAAGGGCGGCAAAGAGGAAATTGAAGCCAATAAATAATTTGTCTCAAAAATACACCTTATACAACTCAAACAATTCTCCTGGGTGCCGCAAAACCACCTTGGCACCGGCGTCTTTAATCGTGTTTTCCCACGAGGCTAGAGGCTCTAGAGATACCTCAGCTCCCAGATAGGTTTCCAGAACCGCCCAGTCTTCCGCCAAGGGCTTGTCTGGATCGAGAACGTCAAAAACAAACTGACCTCCCGGCTTGAGCACCCGCTTGACCTCGGCCATAACGGCACCCCAGTAATCGAGTGAAAAATAGCAGCTCCACCCGGTGGCGATCGCCAGGTCAAACTGGGCTGGCGAGTAGTTCAACTGGTGGGCTGGCCCCAACTCTACACCCTTGAACAGCTTCGAGTTCAGCTGAGAACCACGGGAATTCAGCGCATCCCGCGCCACAGTGCTGATTTCCTGACCATAAAAAAATGCCCCCCAGTTCGCCCAAGGATAGACCAAAAAGCTGACACCGCAGCCAATATCTAAACAGCGCTGGTTCTTTTGGGGTTGAGCAATTTCCCAAAATCGAGAAGCAATTTTAGCTGGGAGCTTGCCAGCTGCCCACTCCCGAAAAATTGGCATCGCCTCCACTTCTGACGGCAGGTCAAAGGCTTCACCCTGATACTGCCGGTTAAAGCGATACGCTACCTGTGCCAGCACCGGTTGCCAGATGTTTGATTGATGGCTAGCGGCACCTTGAGGGTTGTGTGAGGAGAAGCGATCGCTCTGAAACTGAGAATCTCGCTTTTTAGACATCAGGTTAGGGGAAAGGGGAAGTCCAGCCAAACACAGTATAGTAAAACTTCATTAACTTTATGGACAATAATATAAAATCATGGTAAATTAGGAAAGTAATTTGAACAAATTCAATCACTCCAATAAGA
>CAXUIG010000303.1:0-7116 GCA_964250845.1 uncultured bacterium
CCCCCTCACCCCCTCACCCCCTCTGATCTGGCTTTGCTGGACTTGTTCCCACAACTCGGCTGGGCTCAGGGCAGGGGAAAGACAAGTCAAGCCCAGGCATACTAATCCCACGCTTGCTTCTGGTAAATCAGTTGCGATCGCAAAGACAGCTGTTGGTAGATACTGGGCGATCATAGAATTTAGCTGCTGTGCCCCGGTGCTAATCCGAGTGCAGTGGCGATACCAATCTAGCGCTGTAAACAAGCTCGGACAGGCTTGGGGAGCGCTTTCCATCACACTGCTAAAAGCTTTTAGGGATTGCTCTGCTCGGTCGAGATAGCTAAGATTTTCCGTCAGTAAGGCAAGGCGGACGAGGTTAGCGATCGCCACTCCATTAGCAGATGGCGTGGCATTATCCGTATAGCTACGCTCCCGCACGATCAGATCGTGACCAGCCTCACCAGATGTGTTATAATACCCACCCAGTTCTCCACTCCAGAGAAATTCGTCAAACTCTTCTTGTACGGCGATCGCCTTCGACCGCCAGTTGGTCTGGTCAGGGCAACACGAATGCAAATCGAGCAGCGCTTTGATGAAGAAGGCGTAATCTTCAGACTGCGCCAGCACATCTGGTGAAGATTCGTAATTAAGCCGGTAGAACCGTCCATCCACCCACTGATTTTCCAAGATGAAATTCGCTGCCCTTGCAGCAAGGGACAAATATTCTGGTTGTCTGAATACCCCATAAGCCCGTGCCAATCCTGAAATCATCAAACTGTTCCAGGCCACAATCATCTTGGTGTCCGTCACCGCCGGAATCCGACCGAGCCACTCACCAGTCTTAGCCTCTTGGTTGTTACGAGCTGGGGGAAAAGTTTCTAGGGCATCAGCTGCTGCACCGTAGCGAACGGCAAACAGCTTTCCTAATGAGGTTGACAACGTATCACTCAGATACCCCGGATGACGGCGCTGCAAAACGTTGCGTCCCTCAAAATTGCCATTGGGCGTTACGGTGAAATGTTCTTCCAGTTCCCTTAACTCATCTGGTGTGAGTAGATTTTGTAGTTCGCTGTAGCTCCAGACGTAAAACGCCCCTTCCTCTGGCTCTGCCTCAGTTGGATTCGTGAAGTTATCGGCATCCTGAGCAGCAAAGAAGTAACCAGCAGGAGCCGTCATTTCGCGCTTGAGCCATTGGATAGTGCCTGCGATCGCGCTCTCAAATGCCGGTGACTGCACGCCAGCACTCCATAAATTCGCCAGATACTCTACAATCTGACCATTGTCGTAGAGCATCTTTTCAAAGTGAGGCACACTCCAGGTAGGGTCAACGGTGTAGCGGTGAAAGCCGCCACCCACATGGTCATAAATGCCACCCAATGCCAGATCCAAGCCCCGCTGAGTACACGCCTGTGTGGGATCATATTTGAAGGCAAAATTAAACCTTGTCCCGCGCAGTGCCAGATCCGCGTAGGGAATCATCGGGAACCGGGTGCCATAATCACGGGCGGTAAGCACCCCAGTGTTATACTCCAAGCCCCGCCGCAGTAAATCATCATTCAGTTCATCGGTTGCTGGGAGCACAACTGCCTGTTGGAGGGCATTCAGAATCGCGTCACTACGCTCTAGCAAATCTTGTTTTTCCGTATCGTAGTAGCGGCGAAGCGCTTGCAGCACTTGCAAAAATCCGGGGCGTCCGTAGCGCGGCTCCAAGGGGAAGTAGGTGCCACCGTAAAACGGTACCAAATTATCGGGGGAGAGAAAAACGTTGAGCGGCCAACCACCTTGCTCAGTCATCATCTGCAAAGCCTGCATATAAATGCTGTCAATGTCTGGTCGTTCTTCCCGATCTACCTTAATGGGCAGGAAGTGGGCGTTCATATATTCCGCAATAGCTAGGTCAGAAAAGGCTTCCCCTTCCATTACGGTGCACCAGTGGCAGCTGGAGTAGCCAATCGAGAGGAAGATGGGCTTATTCTCAGCCCTTGCCTTGGCGAGGGCTTCGTCACACCACGGCCACCAGTCTAGGGGATTTTCAGCGTGTTTGCGGAGGTAGAGGCTTTGGGATTGGGCAAGGCGATTGGTCATGTCAGATGCATAGGTTGCCAACTTTTGCCCAGTCTATCGTGGGGACGAATCGATAAAATTAAGGAACATTACGAAAACAAGCGGGCTGCATGATTCCTATCGTTATTGAACAATCTGGTCGGGGCGAACGCGCCTTTGATATTTACTCCCGACTTTTGCGGGAGCGCATCGTTTTCTTAGGACAACAAATTGATTCCAACTTAGCTAACCTGATCGTTGCCCAGTTGCTGTTTCTAGATGCCGAAGACTCGGAGAAAGATATTTACCTCTACATCAACTCTCCGGGTGGCTCTGTATCAGCTGGCATGGGGATTTTCGACACAATGAAACACATTCGCCCGGATGTCTGCACCATTTGTACAGGGCTAGCGGCGAGTATGGGCGCTTTCCTCCTCAGCGCCGGTGCCAAGGGTAAGCGAATGAGTTTGCCCCATTCGCGAATTATGATCCATCAACCACTAGGAGGAGCCCAGGGACAGGCAACGGATATTGAGATCCAGGCGAAGGAAATCCTCTACCATAAGCGGCGGCTCAACGAGTTCTTGGCCGAACACACTGGTCAGCCCATAGAGCGGATTGAGGAAGATACTGATCGAGACTTCTTCATGTCGCCAGAGGAAGCAAAAGACTACGGGCTGATCGACCAGGTGATTGACCGTCATGCCGCTGGTAGCCGACCCATGGCAGCTATAAGCTAGATCCTTTGGCAAACGGCGGCTCAGTGGGAGAAGGCTGGGATTCCAGGTAGGCGAGGAATTCCAGCATTTCCTGGTCAGTCAGATGCTGCCTCGAGCGCTTGTTATAAGTCCGTTCCAAGTACTCGCGTCCCTGCCTATTGCTCCAGCCCAGTCGCTCAAGTTCCACGCCGGTACGAGCGATCGCATCAGACAAATCCACTGGTTCACTCGCCTCAAGCCCGATTTCACCGGGAGTTGCATTCTGTCGTAAAGAACCCTCTGTCCCCATGTCCATCTCCCCTGAGCCCCAAGCTCCCTTCGGTTCCTCACTGCTTTCTTTCTGGGTGCCAGACATGATCCCCAAGTTCTCAAATAAGTCATTGAAAGATCCACCTGTTGTGGTCAAGGGAATGTCTTGGTTTGCCTGCATCACTTTTAAGGGCGAAGACACCGTTGACGCTGGTTGCAGCTGGATCTCACTTGTAGTGGGTTGAGGTGGATCTGATGCCTTGGAGTCTTCGGGAAAGAACATCTTCCCCGCATCTGCCTCCTGTGTCGATGGGCTTTGCTTAATTCCCAGCACTGCTAGCGCCCGACTTCTGGCTCTATCTTCTGCCAGCTCCAGTGTTTCTGCCGCTGCCATGCCGGTAGCGCGGGTTACGCCCTCGACCGTAGCTGCAACCCGAACAACGAATTTTCCTTGATAAATTTGCAACAACTCAGAAATTAGACTGCCCGTGGGATAGCGAGCTTGGAATTGAGACAACATAAATCTGCCCACACTTCAAATCTGTAGATGATGGGGCTACCAGAGGCGTTAAGTGAAATCCGAGAAAAGAGCCGTTCTCTTACGGTAGCTTATTACCTACAATAATGAAAGGACGGTTCACCCTAACGACTTGCGTTGCTGCTGACCTAATGTAGGGGCTCGGCCTTGTGCCTGCCCCGTGTTACCGATTCCACAGATGGGGCAATTAGGCTTAGCGGCAGTTTTTCCAGTTTAACTTTTTAGAGTCTAAGGGCGCAACAGTCGCTTCAATCTAGACAATCAAATTATCTGCAATCTCGCTTGCTCGCACTGTTCGCTATCGGTTTGTAGGACATCTATGGGCGACGATTCGGGTGATCGACAAAGGAGCATCGCCTAAACCGTTGTGGATTGTAGATAATGCGCGATCGCCCTTCCTGATCACGAGGGCCATTTTAGCGCCAACAACACAGGGACTACTCACGTTTAGGGTGGGGCTAAAGGAAAAGAACCGCATTCCGACACGACTGGCATAGCGGTTACCTAAAGCTTCCTCCCAACTCGCTCAACAAGGACAATTTTCTGACCGGAGGCCGGTTCGCTAAATGGAATTTTCAATCGCTACACTGCTTGCCAATTTCACCGATGACAAATTAGTCGCTGCTAAGGTTTTGGAAAAGAAACTGGGTTGCCAGGATGAACTCAGTCTACGAAAACTACAAATTGCTCTAGATGTGCTGCAAACAATTGGCATTTTGGTCAAAGATCGCGGTAAGTATCGCCGGGTGATGGAAGAAGGGGTGATCGAAGCAAAACTCCGCTGTTCCAGTAAAGGGTTTTGCTTTGCGATTCAGGAGGTAGAGGGCTCAGAGGATATTTACATCCGAGAAAGCAATCTGAGTACTGCTTGGAATGGCGATCGCGTTTTAGTGAAAATGACTAAAGAAGGCAGTCGCCGCCGCAGTCCAGAAGGAGAAGTGCGGCTGATTCTGGAACGCTCCAATCACAGTCTATTGGCGCGGCTAAAACAGATGAGCTCAGGCTTCCGGGCTGTTCCCCTAGACGACCGGCTGCTATTTGAAATCGACATTCAGGCGAATGAAAACAACCTAGTTGAGGCCATTGATCACCTTGTCCATGTAGAAATCCAGCGCTATCCGTTAGGACAATATCCCCCAATTGGTCAAGTGGTGCAGATCCTAGGCGGGAATGCAGAAGCTGCGGCTGACATAGACCTCGTCTGTTGCAAGCACGACCTTCCCCGTACCTTTAGCGCGAGTGTGCTCCAAGCAGCTGCAGACTTGCCCAACCAGCTCAGTAAAACAGACCTGAAGCAGCGGCTCAATTTGCGTCATCTCCTCACACTTTCGATAGAAAGTAACTCAGAAAATGCCTTCACCCTAGAAAAAACCGGAGGTGGAAACTGGCAGCTGGGATTTCACATTACCGATGTTGCCCACTATGTCCTGCCCGACTCACCGCTCGATCGGGAAAGCTTGAAGCGGGGTAGCTGCGTGGATCTGGGAGAAACAGTGCTGCCTATGGTGCCAGAGGCTCTAGAGGAGCGCTGCTCTGTGTTGCCCGAAAGCGAGCGGATAGCCATCTCAGTACTAATTACCCTCTCAGCAGCCACCGGGCAGCTGGTGGAGTTTGAAATTCAACCCAGCGTCATTCAAGTTGACTACCAGGTCAGCCAACAAGAAGCAGAAGCAATTTTGAACGGTCAGCCGGTGGTAAGAGCGGAGGTTGAAACATTAGAGGGATCTCACCCCTCACCAGAGCCCGTGGTTGAACTGCTCAACCAACTATCAGCCTTGAGTAAGGCGTTGAAAGAACAGCGGTGGCAACGAGGAGGCTTTGAACTCAAACTGCCGCCAAGCGATTACCGCTACTACAATGAGGGCGTGCTGGGGGCTGTCGTCGTAGCCGAATCATCGGTAAGTTCGCTGTTGATGGAGTTGGTGCTACTGGCGAATCAAGTGGTGGCAGCCCACTTGAAAGCTCTAGGTGTTCC
Source organism: uncultured bacterium (assembly GCA_964250845.1). Taxonomy (GTDB): domain Bacteria; phylum Cyanobacteriota; class Cyanobacteriia; order Cyanobacteriales; family Chroococcidiopsidaceae; genus CAXUIG01. The sequence continues at coordinate 5,504 of CAXUIG010000303.1, forward strand.
GGCAATTTACCGGGTTCAACCGGCACCTGACCTAGAGGAGGTTCAGGAGATGATTAAATTGGCAAGCCATCTAGGGGTCGAACTGCGGCTAGAGCAGGAAGATGTCGTTCAGCCCTCTGACTTCAAAGGCTTTACCCAGCAGTTTGCTCAATTGCCTGAATCAGAGCAAGTCCTGAATTATCTGTTGCGGGACACACTGAAGCTCCCGCTTTACAGCACCACGCCGGGGCCTGAATTTGGTCTTGCTCTAGAGCAGGGTTATACTCACTGCAATTCGCCCTTGCGCCGTTATCCAGATTTGCTGCTCCAACGGGTTTTACAAACAGTGTTTGAGCAGGGGCGCGATCGCCGTACCACCCGTACTAAAGAGCGCGTTAACTTGCGCCACAGTTCCTGCCACGGCCAAATCAATTGGAACGTCCTACCTCCAGAGGTGCATCAGGAGCTGGAAACCGATTTGGCTAGGGTGATTGTCCAGCTCAACGACCGGGAAAAGGAAGTGCAGGACGCCGAAGCCGATTTGGCAGGGCTGCAAAAAGCCCAGCTGATGAAAGAGCGCATCGGTGAGGTCTTCCAGGGGTTAATTACCGGCGTGCAGTCTTACGGCTTCTTTGTTGAAATTGAAGTACCAGCACCTAGTGGTAGGATGCTACAGGTGGAAGGGCTGGTACACGTCAGCTCTCTTAAAGACGACTGGTATGAGTATCGAGCGCGGCAACAAGCGCTGTTTGGTCGTAAAAATCGCGCTTCCTACCGGCTGGGCGATCGCGTAGCCGTCCAAGTCAAGAGTGTCGATTACTACCGCCAGCAGATTGACCTAGTAACTGTTAACGGCGATGCCGAAGGCGGTTCGTCCGAGCATCGCCAAACGAATAGTGAGGAGACATTTGACCCAGCCAACGGGATTTCCTCGAGCGAGCCTGAATCGGCTCTTGAAGAGGAGTAACCTCCCCCATTCCTAACAGCGTGTCTAATAAAATCGAAGCTACACAAACAGCACCAATTCTGCCCCTCATATTGGGCGTTTCCGGCGCATCGGGTCTGATCTACGCTGTACGCGCTCTGAAATTTCTGCTTTTAGCAGACTATGCGGTTGAACTGGTTGCCTCCAAATCGACCTACATTGTCTGGCAGTCCGAGCAGAATATCCGAATGCCCTCTAACCTTGTACAACAAGAGCAGTTCTGGCGGCAGCAAGCTGGAGTCGAAACTAAGGGTAAACTACGCTGCCACCCCTGGGGGGATGTCGGTGCCAACATCGCCAGTGGTTCCTTCCGTACCCTTGGGATGGTTGTTATTCCGTGCAGTATGAGTACCGTGGCCAAGCTGGCAGCTGGGCTGAGTTCCGACTTACTAGAGCGCTCAGCTGATGTCCAGCTCAAGGAGGGGCGTAAACTCATAATCGTACCCCGTGAAACGCCTTTCAGCCTGATTCACCTACGCAACTTAACTACTCTAGCAGAAGCGGGAGCTAGAATTGTCCCCGCCATCCCCGCCTGGTACCACAACCCCCAAACCATCGAGGATCTGGTGGACTTTGTCGTCGCTCGTGCCCTAGACCAGCTGGATATTGACTGCATCCCAATTCAACGGTGGGAGGGGGGCTCCAGGGG
>CAXUIG010000304.1:0-6930 GCA_964250845.1 uncultured bacterium
GGTGTGGGGTGTGGGGTGTAGGGGAACGCTTGAGCGCATTGACAATGCGCTACGTGAGTGATGAAAAATTAAACAAAATTGCTATATGTGGGGCGCCAAGATTGAATTAAAGTTACTTTTAAGAATTGATATTTTAAATGTAAACACTGAAATCAGGCTGTGAGATGTGCAAAAATATTTATTAACAGCACATTTTGGTTGAAGTCAATGGACAACTTTTCTAAACTTAACTCATCGTCTCTTATTAATCAAACCTTCGAAAAAATAGAAGAGGCTAGACTGGGCGAAATGCTAGTCCGCAAAGGATTGATCACTCAAGCTGAACTAGCTCAAGTTTTAGGAGAACAGCATATTATGCTGGGTCAACTACTAATCCAGTCAAGATTAATTTCTGAAGTTGAACTATACGAAGCTTTAGAGCTGCAGCATGGTAGCAATAAAAAGCTAGGTGTAATACTGGTTGAGAACAATCTAATTTCTCAAGGCCAACTCGAAAAAATCCTAGAAAAACAGTACTGGCAAAAGAAAGGTTTCTGGCTAATTTCATAACTTAACACACAACTTCCGTCCGACAGACCCGAATTTCGTCTGCTTTAATGGCGTAAAAACCGTTTTGCCTTCGAGTACATCGCGTGAAAGCGCTCAACATGAACTCCAGGGTTGACTTTGTCTTCAGAATCGATAGCCCGGTAGAGATACTTCCACTCTCTTTTGACTTTAATATAGGTCTCGTCAACCCGCGCCTGTGTCATTAGTTAGTCTCCAGTGAGTCTGCCAGATAGCACAGCAATCGGAAGCGCAAGCCAACTATTTCTTCGTATAACGGGTTGAGCTTGCACAACGGCGGCAGATGAAAGACTGTGCGACCAAAAACTTTAATGTCCCGCTCGAATGGACATTGGGCTGGGATGAGCTGGCACAACAATTGGGCTACCTTGGGGTCGCGAATTTCTAAAGCATCCAGCCATTGGCGTACAGGACGCAGTAGCTCGAACTGTTGACACTGCAAAGTGTTATTACTTAGTGAACTGGCGATGATTTTCATGGTTGTTAAGTCGAACGCTTGAGTGGGGGGTTAACGTGATTGGTTGCTAACTGCTTTAGTTACAAGATTCAGCTTCCACCATCTCGATAGTTTTGACCAGCGAAGAACTGGTACGTTAAGCCCCAAACTTAAGCTGATAAGCTCGCCTTACCCACAACCTACCCGAAAACGTGTCCGAAGAAAGCTGTTACTTCTGCCCAGGCAGAGTCAGCGGCAGCAGGATCGTAGCGATGACCGTCATCGCGCATGAAGGTATGATCTGCTTCATATTGGAGAATATTGTGAGGTACGCCAGCATCATCAAGGGCTTGGATTATGGTTTGGCGGTCCTTTTCCGGCACATGAGGGTCAATAGCACCGAAGACAATAAGCACCTCGCCCTTGATTTCACCCACTCGCTGGATAGTGTCGGCTACCCCTTTCCCCAGTTTGCCGCTGGGTATGCCGGTGGGGTAGCAGCAGACTGCCGCCTTAATTTCACTTTGGAAGGCAGCCCGGAAAGCTAGGTGACCGCCAATACAGAAGCCTATTGTACCGATTTTGCCGGGGGAAACCGAATCACTCTTGAGAAATTCAATTACAGCGCCCGCGTCGGAGTCATAACAAGCTATCGGGGTTCGGCGAGCATCGTCATTCCCCCGCATCCGACCAAGATCATCTGGCTCAATTACCAGCCCAACTGGCTCAATCCGATGAAAAATTTCCGGGGCGGCTACGATGTAACCATGTCCTGCCAGGTGGTCTACCATCCGGGTCATAGCCCCACCCAACTGGTAAATATCACTGTAGAAAAGAATCCCTGGATAAAGTCCTGCTGGTTTGGGTGCGGCTACATACACCCGCATTAAACTGTCGTCCACTCTCAACTCGACATTGCGTTTGGTAATTTGCACGATGATTGTCTCCTCCTGGTCGCCATCACGATCAAGTGCTTAGAAATGTGTTAATCGTTTTCAATAATTCTACCGCTGTGTAGGGCTTGGACAAAAATGCTTTGACACCAGCGTTCCTAGCTGCAGTAACCTTATCACTTGAGGCTAGGCCGCTGACAGCAATAACTTTGACATGCGGATTAATTTTTTTCAACGTGCGGATGGTGGTTATACCATCCATAACTGGCATCATCATATCCATCAACACTACGCCAATTTCATCCTTATGTTGCGCATACAGTGCGATCGCCTCAATTCCATCACTGGCTGTACTCACCTTGTAGTTGTATGTTTCCAACGATGTCTTGGTAACCTGACAAATGGCGGCTTCGTCATCCACTACCAGAATTAATTCTCCGTGTCCTGTAGGCAGTTCGAGTTCTTTCACTTGCTGCGTTTGGGTTCCCTCCACCGCTGGCAAGTACAACTTAAATTCGGTTCCTCTTCCCACCTCACTATCTACATTCACAAAACCACCGTGACTTTTGATAATGCCAATCACCGTTGAAAGACCAAGCCCCGTGCCCATGCCTTGCTCTTTAGTGGTGAAAAATGGCTCAAAAATTCTATCCACTATTTCAGCCGGAATTCCAGTGCCAGTATCCGCGACAGTAATGACAATGTAGGGACCAACTTTGGCATCAAGATTCATGCGGACATAGTTTTGATCAATGAATTGGTTTTCTGCAGAAATACTCAAAGTACCGCCGTGTGGCATCGCATCGCGAGCGTTAACGCAGAGGTTCATGAAAACCTGATGCAGTTGTGTGGCATCTGCACAGACAGCCCAAAGGTCTTGCGGTATAGCCATGTAGAATTCGATCGCTTTGGGAAAGGTTTCTTTGGCAATGTTTTTAATTTCCGAGAGCAGATGCCTGACTTGAAGAATCGTGCGCTTTCCTTCGACTCCTCGCGCAAACGACAGCACTTGCTTGACCAAAGCTGCCCCGCGTTTAGCACTTGTTTCCACTGTAGTCAGCAGCCTTTGCCTCTTCTCCTCGTTGAGTTTTGCCTGCAGCAGGAGTTGAGCTGACGCAATAATTGGCGTCAACACATTGTTCAGGTCGTGGGCGATGCCACCAGCGAGTGTGCCGAGGCTCTCCATGCGCTGGGCGCGGAGAAACTGGGCTTCGAGTTGTTTTTTGTGTGTGATGTTGGTGTTGACAACGAGGATTGATTTGGGTTGCTCCTCCACATCGCGCACAAGTGTCCAGCGGCTTTCGACGATGATTTCCTTACCGTCTTTTGTCACTTGATGCAACTCACCATGCCACTCCCCTGTCTCGGTAACAGTCTTCTGGGCTTGTTTGAATTGAGGTGGAGTCTCCTTGTACAAAAGCGAGAGAGCATTTTTTCCGACAGCCTCTTGTGCTTTCCAGCCGTACAAACGCTCAGCCCCTTTGTTCCAAAATAAGATTTTGGTTGTTAGAGTTTGAACGCGAATCGCATCTGTTGCAACATCAAGGAGAGCCGCTTGTTCACGAATTTTCTGTTCCGCCTGCTTACGCTCGGTGAGTTCGGTTTGTGCTTGCTCGAAGAGTGTAGATTGCTGGATAGCGATCCCTACCTGAGTCGCCAATTGCTTGAGCAAATCGATTTCTAACTGCTGCCACTGTCGTGGTGACAAACAGCTGTTAGCCACGAGTAATCCCCACAACTCTTCCCCTTGCAAGATTGGTACCACCAAATCGGCCCTAACTTGAAACTGAGCCAGAAAATCGATGTAACATGGGGTTAGACCCCCTGCATAAATATCAGCTGTGGCTTGGGTACGACCTTGTTTATAGGGCTCGACATAACTTTCTGCAAAGGAGGAGTCTTTGAGTCTGCTTCCTATAATAGGTTTCCAGTCGGCACCTACAGATTCTACGACCACAACCCCACCCCAGTCTGGCTCGAACCGATAAATGAACACGCGGTCAACCTGGAGAAACTGCCGCACTTCAGACACTGTAGTGTTAAGAATCTCATTTAGGTTTAAAGACTGGCGGATGCGTTGGGCTATTTCCACCACCAGTCGCTCCCGCTCGGTTCGTTGTCGCAGTGCTTCTTCCGTTCGCTTGCGCTCGGTAATTTCAGCCAGATATTCCGCCCGGCTCTGGAGTTCACGCCTGACCCTCTGAGTGTAGTTGTGGAAGAAGTTGGCCAAATCAGGCTCGTCCTCTAGTAAGCCAGCGAGATTGTCCTGGACTCGCTTGTCTGCTTCATAGGCAACTTCGGGGTGGGCTTCCATCCATATATGACACGTCTTAACGTAAGCTATAAAAGTAACTAAGTGAGCGTAGGTAATAGGCCCCAGAATCCGGCGCAGCTCCTGACGGCAGTACTCGGCCTGGTCGTGTTCTAGGGAGATAAATATTGAACAGTAGAGTAAACTCTCTTCAAGTGCTGAGTTCGGCTCTGGCCCGCCCGTCAGTATCCCAGGCGTAAGAGTGAGCGCCCTGAGGTATTCGTCGATGTCGTCTTCAGTTGGGTGAGGTGATTCAAGCAGTTCCAACACCTCCCGTGCCTTCATCCCTAGGGAATGCAAGGAGCAACTATGGCAGATTAGGCAGTAGGGAACGGCACAGTAGCGCGAGAGGTATGCCGAGAGCTTTTCCTTGAACAGCGGCGACAAAGGATTATTGACATAGCCATTCATCGTCTGTTGCCATAAGTTTTCCAACACCTCTGGGTTTGCTTGCGCCGGGCCAAAAAAGGGTGGGAAAAAACCCAATTTCTCCTCAATTTCTACCTTAATTTCCTCACTTGTTCGCATACGGTGCCGGAGGGCTTCAAGCCTTGCCGCTTCATTGTTAGACAGTACAGCTTTCATCAGTTTATTTCTACTATTATTCAATTGCGGCCCCCCTCGTATTTCTTAGCCAGCGAGTAGCCGTGCGTGCTATATGTAAAGTCTTGCTTCACCGATTACAACAGGCTGTAACCAGCTTTTAATCTGGGTTTGAGTGCTTTATGTAAATCTAGGACTCTGGAGGGCAATCCGAGCATTTTGCTCTCCGTAATGTACGTTAATGTACGCTATTGATTGACTCAAATACCAATTGATTTCAAAGATACTAGTTATTAACAAAATACACCTGTAACTATAGTAATACTTTCTGTGCTGGTTAATATCAAATAATAAACTTATATAAATTTATGTAAAGTTCTGAGCAAAGAAGTCATTCTAATAAAAATTATTTACAAAGATTAAGCAGTCGGACTAAAGGCAAAATAGATTCAGCCCTTCTAAACACTGATGCGGAAAACGTGATGACAAGAGTACCAACCTCCCTAAGTTCCCCGATTAAAGCAAGAGCTGAGGATAGCTTGGCGATCGCCTTTGCCCCCTTGTCACTGGAGGAAGTCTACGCGCTAGCGAATGATCCAGGTAATGGTGCGGTGGTGGTCATGAGTGGGATGGTTCGGAATCAAACTGATGGTAAAGCGGTGGTTGCTCTGGAGTATCAAGCCTACGAACCGATGGCACTTCAGGTGTTTCGTCAAATTGCCGCTGATATCCGCACAAGTTGGCCTGATGTGAATCGGGTGGTGATTCATCATCGGATTGGGCGCTTGCAGATTGGGGAAATCAGCGTTCTGGTGGCAGTGGGTTGTCCGCATCGCTCAGAGGCGTTTGAAGCCTGCAGCTATGCGATCAATACGCTCAAGCATAATGCCCCAATCTGGAAAAAAGAACACTGGGGCGACGGTTCCAGCAGCTGGGTTAGTATTGGTGCCTGCGAGGGAGATGAGGAGATGGGGAGATAGGGCGATTTTGTGGCAATTGGAAAGCGCACATTCCTGTAGTCTATTGCAGTTTGTAACTATTCTTGTATCCCAGATCACTAATCCTTTAGACTGATTAGCAATTCATAATTTTGGGATATACGAACATATGCAGATACTCAATTTAGGCTGGCACGACTATCTAGTTCTGCTTTCCTTTGCGGCTTCTATTGCTGGCCTTTTCTTGCTATCTAATCGCAAGACTCAAGCGGATGAATTGGAACAAACAGAGCAAACGCTATTTAGCATGAGCTTTTCTTACTGGATAGTCTACTGCGTGGCTGTAGGCATCCAAAAAATTTGTTTACCTGAATGGGACATCGTGCTGCTGAATTTGAGGCTAACTGCTGCCTTCTCTTACTTTTTGACTTTTTCTTGCGTCCTTAGTCTGCCGCTGAACCGGCTTGCCATGAGGCAGGTACAAGATTGACCGAGAACGGGGTGTGGGCTGTCTTTTATGGGGTTCCCCCCTACACCCCACACCGTACACCCGCGTGCTTTTCGCCTACTCCACTGTCACCGATTTAGCCAGGTTACGGGGCTGGTCAACATCTAAACCCCGACGTGCAGCGATGTGATAAGCCAACAGCTGCAAGGGAATCACCGTGAGAATGGGCGAAAGCAACTCTTCAACAGCTGGAACCGGAATCAGGTGATCAAACGTGTGGACCGCCTCCAAGTCATTCATCGCAGTGACGCCAATCAGACGGGAATCACGGGCTTTGGCTTCTTGGGCATTGGAGAGGACTTTTTCGTAGACACTACCCGGCATCGCGATCGCCACCACTGGCACCTTAGCATCTAACAGCGCAATCGGCCCATGCTTGAGTTCGCCTGCCGGATAACCCTCGGCGTGAATGTAGCTGATTTCCTTAAGTTTGAGTGCCCCCTCTAAGGCGATCGGGAAGTTAATCCCACGTCCTACGAAGATAAAGTCTTGAGTCTCAGTAAAGGTGTGGGTCAATTGCTCAATATAACGCTCTTGACTCTCCAGAATCAGTTCAATTTGGGCTGGGAGCTGACGCAATCCGGAGATCAGCAGCTCGAGCTGAGTTGGGGAAACAGTCTGACGCCTATAGGCTAAATCTAGTGCTAAGCAGTAAAATGCCATCAGCTGGGCGACAAAGGTTTTGGTGGCGGCAACTCCAATTTCAATCCCGGCGTGAGTATCAATAATATTAG
>CAXUIG010000305.1:0-6877 GCA_964250845.1 uncultured bacterium
AAAGATATTTATGTATACTTAATTTTTTTACAACTCATTTAGGACTGCTATAGTTGTGGTGGTGTTACTGTAGAGACTCTTAAGCGCTATGTGCAACAGCAGGATTCACCTGTGGAACCTCAAGAGCAATCGTTAATTGGAGAGGCATCGAGCCTCTCCAATTAACCGGCTATCCATCCCATCGCTGCCGAGAAAGCGGACAGCGTGGGGATTCCGCCGAATTTGCTAAACTTGGCTGCTTCCTGAGAGCTGAATTGTAATGCATCTTTACCCGCTTGTCAATAGCATTTGAGATGCGCTTACCCTGGATGAAAAATATCGGATTGGTGGCTAATGATTGAATCTTTTCGGCGATAATAGGTATCAAACATTTATCACTTACGGCAATGAAACCACACCCCAACATGACAGATACAGAGCGAAAAGCCTACATAGAGTATGTGCTTAGCCATGACTTAACACCTGAAGAATCTGCCGATTATCACGAATATTTATCGGATAGCGAAGATAGATACGGATGCTTATCCTCAAGTATTCCGCTGGAAGAACTTGAGGGGAAGACTGATGATGAGATTGGGGAGATGATGTTTAACAAAAAAGAAGCGCGGATTAAGCAGTATGCCGAGAAGGAAGCTCGGATTAAGCAGTAAAAGCTGAAACCGAGTTAAATCTGTTTCACCCGGCAATATTACGCGCACGAAGTATCCCCCGATTATATCGCCCAGACCCACATAGGGATGTTTTGGGACTGCGATCGCCCTAACCAACACGAACAATTGTCCTAGCTGCCAAATTGGCCTATATCTAGACATAAGCCATCTTTATGGGGTTTCTTTCACGAACGATAGTATCAGGGGTTCAGCCCCAATAATTTATACTTGATTTTGACTTACACCGAAAATCACACCGATTTTCAACAAGGGCTGAACTTAGGAGACTTACACCTCCAGCCGCCCTTGTTAAGGATGACCTACTGCTCTAGGTTGAGTATAAAAACTGAGGGTTAAAGCGAAGTGCCAGCGGGTGAAGCGCGAAGCAAAGCGCGTCCGGCCTAAAGGGCCGGATCGCGTCGGTAGCGGACAATTTTTCGTTGTTGATAGGCCAGCTAAGCCAAGAAGAGAAAAATCAAATCAAAACACTCGCCACTGGATTGGACTCTCTAGTCAATAGCACCCCGGAATATAATACAAATGATATCCTTCATTATCTAGAATCGGCTCAATCCCGCGTCACCGCTGCGGCCTTTCGCTTATTTCAGATGATGTTTCTAGCAGGGTGCGGCGATCACCAAAAAGCCGCAGATATTTCGCTAAATACTAGTTACATTACTTAGACTTAATTTATCCATTTAATGTCTTGTTTGTGACTAGTCATTCAATTGTTAGTGTCGAAAACGTACCAGGATTTCAAACTCTGTGCTTTTGGCTCCCAGGCACATGTGTTCCAAAAGCAAGAGCGCGGGTAACGTGCAATGGCACTTATTTTCCGCAGCGCTATCAAGATTGGCGGAAATTAGCAGAAACAGAAATTATAATTTCTCTCTCACCAAGTGAGAAAATTTTACTACCAATTCAACGAGCAGAGGTGCGGATTAAATTACAGGGAAAACATCGCGGGGACATCGATAATATTGCCGGAAGTTGTTTGGATGCTTTAGTAGCAGCCGGTATTCTAGTTGACGATAGACTTAGTTGCTTGCCACGCCTGGTGATCGAGCACGAACCGAAAGGCGAAGCGAAGCGCGTCCGGCCTAAAGGGCCGGATCGCGGCGTTTCCATTGAAGTTATGGCACTGGCATTGTTACCCAATACATCGACGCTTGCGTACTGCGATCGCGCAATAGTAAGCTAGTCTTAGCACTCTCACCCAGAATACTGGCGACGCTGTTAATCTTACATGAATCCAGTCTGGATACTTATTAATTTAAGCATTGGAAAGCTGATTCTACTACCTCTGGTCCTGATTTTTCGTAATACTCAATTGCTAGTTTTCCCACTGCTTTTGTGCTAGTCCAGTCGAAAGCAAACCCTGTAAATGCCCCAATAACTGGAATTGCTTTTGTAAGTGATTTTTGAATAGCTTTTTCAACTACCTTCCTGCCTCCTATACTCCATAGGGCTTTCGCTATGTGTTTGGGTATTCCTTTCATCGCATAATTAGCTGCTTCTTTACCAGCAACTTTAACTACCACTTGCGCTAGATATTTTGGTGCTGCCTTTAATGCCTCTCTAGTGACTGATTGTTTCATTGTTTCTGCTGCTGCCGCCGCCTGCATTTTTGCTGAGACAGCCTCTTGATATACTATTTCTTTCAAAGTTGCCATTGAATCGCTAGACAAAAGTAAATAGATGTCGGTTTTTAGATCAGTTTTTTCGTCAGTATATCCATAGCAGTAGGCGATACAGCGAATAGTAAATGCTTGAATTCTCCAGGCTTTTACTAGGTCGGCGGGAATGGTAGCAGGTAAAGCTATCAATCCGAATGCACCCGTACCGGCCCCTAACAACCCATTATAAAAGGACTGTTCACCTACTATCTTCTCAGCAACCTGTTTAGTAGTTAAATGGGGATGTTTGGCGCGAATAGTCTCTACCTTTTTGATAACTTTTTCAGGAGTATTAGTGATAATAGAGTCAATTATTGACTCAAGTAACTCAACCAAAACTGATAAGTTCATAACAGGTTTTTCTTGATTACAGCGATTCATTTATACTGGCTTGCGGTAATTGTAGATGGCAGTGTCGAAGATACTGAAAAAAAAGGATTCAGCTTGTCTAGGTAAAAATCTGTAGAATGTGGCATTCTCGGTGTTGACTCTCTCACCACGATCACGGGTACTGAGTCAACACCAAAAAATGTCTCATCTAGGACAAGTCTAAAAGGCTTATCTGGAGTAGCATAGAGGTACATGCATAATAATCGATAGTCCACTTGATGTCACAGCAATGACACAGAGAGACTCACTAACGTCCCAGCAAGTAAAATACGTTTCAATGTTCTGTCAAGGGCAAAATCACAGTGACATTGCTAGGACTTTGGGCGTGGCTCGGAAAACTATTATTTGCTGGAGTAAACTGCCTCAAATCCAAAGTGCGATCGCGGCAGGTAACGCTGGTTCGGAGCGTGGAATAGCCCAAGCGCAAGAAGAGCGCTATAAGGAAATATCCAAATCTGCTGTATCAGAAGCAGCGGAATTAGTCGAAAGGTTCCTGCCAGCGTCGGTAAAAGTGGTGGTTTCGATCATGGGTAAGAGCGATGCAAAGGATTCAGATAAAATTCGCGCAGCAGAGTTAATTACGAAGTGGGCTGGATTGGGGCAAACTGGCAACCAAATTCAACAGAGTGCTGAGCAAAACCTATACTTATATATCGCCGCATTAGAAAATAAAACCGATGCCAGTCTCCATTAGTCAATTTGCTGGTGACCCTATTTTATTGGGTCTAAAGTTATGGCCTCGACAAGCAGAAATACTAGAATAATTTTGGCAAGGTAACTACACAATCGCAATCTGGAATCTTGGGCGAAGGAGTGGCAAGACAACCATGGCATCTGTAGTTGCAACCTATGCCGCGACGATGCTAGCTTCGGAGTACAAAAAATATCTTAGACCAGGAGAGCGCTTCTATATTGTTTCGGTTGCCAACTCTGATAACCAATCGAAAATAGCTTTGCAAGGTGTCAAAGACTTAATTAATGGTAGTCCCATCTTAAAGCCGTTAATCGTCAGAGAAACTTCAGATACTCTCGAATTGAGTAATGGGGCAGTTTTTCGGGCTTTGCCAGCTTCCAGCCGCAGTGGGCGCGGATTAGCTTGTCCACTACTGATATTTGATGAACTTGCACACGCGGTTGATACGGAGGGCAGCGCCTTTCTGGCAAAGTGTCCAGGCTATACTACCCCGCATCACCAACCCGCTGCTGATTGAGTCGGCTGTTTGGCATCAAGTCGGCTGTTATGGCGGGACCGTCGATTTGGTCGCTAGCTTCGATGACCAGCTGGTTGTCCTCGACTGGAAGACTTCCAGCAAGCCCAAGAAACCTGAATGGTTGGGCCGATACCCCCTCCAACTGGTGGCCTACTGCGGGGCAATCAATCGGATGTACGGTACTCGTATCAAGAATGGAGTAATTGTGGTGGCACTGCCTGATCGCAAGGCTCAGGTGTTTCAATTCGCTTTGAGAAACTACTGGCAACCTTGGCTTAGAAGGTTAGTCAAATACTGGCAAGAGCAGGATACACCACTGGCAGAGCAAGTTTTGGGGATGATTCGTGAAGAGTACCCTGACTGCGACTCGCCCCCTATCGCCAAGCATCACCTTTGATGATGAATTATCTTGCACTCAAAAAATCAGATTCATTGTAAACAATAAAAAAAAACCACCCTAGGCAGTAAGCCAAGAATGGAGGTAAAAATTAATGTTTTGTGATTCAATCCTAACAGCGACCATTCTATTAGCGCCTCAGTATTTTCCACAAACTTTACTTGATTGCTAGCTGCTTCTGCTTCTGCTTACGATTGCCTTTATAGAACTGCCAAGCACCCATTAACCCAAGGGCAAGAATGCCGCTGACTTGAGAAGGGGCGGGGGCAACTTTAACAGCATGGTTGTCGCTTTCAAACCCAGTACCGCCAGGCTCAGTTATAACGATTTTGTTGAAAAAATCACTGCTAGTATTGTTGGAAACGAAGTCAACGTAGGAAGATCCTTGGTTGGTAGAGCCAAACAATTGGCTACCAGTGAATGTATTTAGTAATGTCGAACCGTTGTAGAAATCGAGCTGATTGTCCGCATCGACATACCCCAAGTCCATACCAAAGTAGCTCAGAAATTTTGAAGAGGTAATAGTTACGGGAGCATTTTGAAAGACAGCTAGGTATTTTGTCGTATTATTACCTGATGCTGCAGCTGTTGTATTGATTGCTTGCCCATTTGGAGGTGGAGGGGCATATTGGTCACTTCTGATAGACGTTGTACCAGCGCTAGTCCAAGTGTAAGTAAGAGTCGGAGCAGAAGGGTCGGAAAAGGTGGGAGTGTAAGTGTAAGTGTTTGCAGGTGTACAACTTTTCCCAGTGCAAGGTGTTGCTGTCGCTGTTGCTGAGTTGAAAGTAGTAGTGTCTGTATAAGGCGTAGTAGTAAATGAACCTCCGTCTACTGTCCCAGTGCTTGAATTCGTGGCGCTGCCTACGGACAGATTAGGTGTGATAGCGTGAGCTGGATTGACTTGAGCGACTACAGCTAGTAGAGCGAAAAACGCAACTCTTTTACCAACCATTAATTCTTACCTCTTGTTCAGGGTTTATGTAGTTATGGCTTTTTTCTTTATAAATTTAGCTCTACTTCTCCTGCTTATCCAAGGGTAATATTACGTAAAAATCCGCAGACCGTTTAAGATTGAACTCGACTTACTTCAGTGTTCTTACTGAAGTAATATTTGTAAATGGGGTTTAAAAAAAGTAGTATTTCTCAGAGCCATTCTATGAACTACTACTTATTTACCATTCAATCGCAAGAAAGCCCCCTCTACAACGACAAGTGGCAAGAGATGACCTTCTTTGGCTTTGCCACTATGTTGTCTCTGGAACGAGGCGTTTAGAGGGGGATGAATTGCGAACCGGATCTATGGCACTGGCGCATTTTATCCAAAAATCTAATATGTAAGCTATAAGAGATACATGATAGTACTTGAAACGAAGCTAAAAGGAACAGTTGAGCAGTACGGGCGGCTAGATGAGGCCATCCGCACTGCTCAATTTGTGAGAAATAGCTGTATCAGGCACTGGCTCGACAACCGGGGTGTAGGGAAGGGTGATTTATCAAAACTATGCGCTCAGTTAGCGGCTGAATTTGAATGGGCTAAGAAACTCAACTCGATGGCACGTCAAGCCAGTGCTGAAAGAGCATGGCAATCAATTAATCGGTTCTATAGCAATTGCAAAAAGAAAAAACAAGGGAAAAAAGGTTTTCCTCGGTTTAAGAAAAACACGCGCTCGGTTGAATATAAAACATCAGGGTGGAAGTTGTCGGACGACCGTAAGTCAATCACCTTCACCGATGGATTTGCAGCAGGGATGTTTGAGATGTGGGGTACTCGTGACCTCAACTTCTATCAAATTTCCCAGATTAAACGAATACGAGTAGTCAAGAGAGCAGATGGATATTATGCTCAATTTTGTGTTGATGTTGAGCGAGAAATCACGCACGAGTATACTGGCAAGATAGTCGGGATTGACCTTGGGCTAGAACACTTCTATACCGATTCGGATGGGCAAACAGTAGCCAATCCACGTCATCTAAGGAAATCATCAAAACGTCTCAAGCGGCTACAGAAAAAAGTTTCACGAAGGAAAAGAGGTAGCGCGAACCGAAAAAAAGCCATCAACAAGATGGCACGACAGCATTTGAAGGTAAGTAGACTGTCGTTTAGACTTTGCTGTAAAAACAGCAGGTGCGCTAGTAGCGTCTAACGACCTCATTGTCTACGAAGACAAGGAGTGTCGGCGGGGGAGTACTCCCCCGCCGAACCTCCGCCTTCAAGTGCGAAATATGGTGAAGAACCATAAATTAGCTAAGTCGATATCAGATGCTTCTTGGTCAATGTTTATTGGTTGGGTGGAATATTTTGCCAAACTGCACAAGATTGTGACGGTGGCAGTTTCGCACGGCAGTTCTGCGGACGGCACAGCCCTCCGCAGCCTGCCTCCTCAATATACAAGCCAGGATTGTGTTGGATGTGGTAATCGAGTCAAGAAGACTTTGAGCACACGCACTCATCAGTGTCTGAAGTGTGGACTTGTACTTCATCGCGATCACAACTCGGCCAACTGGAGTTTAGACTAACGCATGACAAAATGACTCAAAAGTATTGAGTTAATG
>CAXUIG010000306.1:0-6870 GCA_964250845.1 uncultured bacterium
AGCAGGGGGAGCTATTTCTGGAGCAGGGGGAGCTGCTACAGACATTAAACTCTTGCGATCAGATTGCTCCCTCTGCCAATAACAGCCCCTCTTAACTCAGGTATACTCAATGTCGGCATCGAATCCAAGGTCTCAGCGTGGGGTGGAGTGAAAGAGAGCTAACAGTTGACCGCTGGGATGAATGCGAATCAGGAGAAAGCACTGTGAGATTCCACTGGCTACTACTATTTATTAATTTAAGCATTTTTCTGCTATCGTCTCCCGCTAATGCGGCGAAACTGCAATCTTGGCGTTTTAATGCCAATCAGAACCGGCTGGACCTTAAAACGGATGGACGGGTTCAACCCAAGGCAAAGCTGATTTTCAATCCGACTCGCTTGGTGATTGATTTACCAGGGACAACCCTACCGCGTTCAACAGTGAATGAGCGCTTCAATGGAGCGATTCGCTCATTACGGATCGGGCAGGTTGACGGCAAGACGACTCGCATGGTAATGGAATTGAGTCCGGGTTATACGCTAGACCCCCATCAGGTCCATTTTCGGGGTGCTTCCCCCAAGCAGTGGAGTGTACAGTTACCGAGGCCTCAACGCCTAGCATCTCACTTGACTAGTCCCGCCTTACCGCCGCGCCAGCTGTCGGGGCGCTTCGCCAGTCCCCCGTCCCCAAGAAAAATCTTCACAGTGGTTATGCCTGAGGCTGACCCCCCACCTCCGAGCCCATTGCCCCAACAAACGGTTGGAAACACCACCGGGGCGCTGATTCAAGTGGAGAAAGTGCAATTAACACCGGATGGGTTTTTCATCCGCACTTTGGGCGGGGGAACTCCTGAGATTAAGGTGGAGCGGAGCGATGATCTCGCCACGATTAACATCGACATCACTGGCGCGACTTTGTCACCGAGTTTACCGGCGTCTGAGGTACCAGTTAATTTTTATGGCGTCAACCGCATCCAGGTGACCCAAGTTGAAACTTCACCGCCAGTTGTGCGGATGGCGTTGCAGGTGAACCCAAATAGCCCAGATTGGCAGGCAACATTCAGCCCTTCTGGCGGGGTGGTCGTGCTACCAACACACGGCATTGTCGCTGCCACCACTGAGAATCCACGCCCAAGCGCCTTTAATCAGCCGAACCCTCCACGCCTAGCCAATCAACCACCACCGGGAGTGGCAACGATTCAGTCTGTACAACTGGCTCTGGATGGGACGCAACTGTTGATCAGAACTTCCCAACCATTAACATACCACACTGGCTGGGATCGGTCAAATGGCTCATACCGGCTCACCCTTGAAAATGCCCAGCTCGGGCGCGAAGTTAAAGAGCCAATTCCTAATGCCAACAGTCCCTTAATGCAGGTGCGCTTGCAGCAGACCGATCCAACTACTGTCGTGATTTCGCTCCAACCGGCTGCTGGTGCGAGGATTGGGGAACTCAATCAGCCCACTTCCCAGTTGTTATCCCTACAGTTACAACGCTATTCTAGGATGTTGATGCCGCCCCCCAGTCCTTCCCTTCGGGTCCCAGTACCCAGCACCCAGACACCGCCACCCCAGCAGCCCCGTGTTCCAAATGAGCGCATCACTGTGGTCATTGATCCAGGACATGGAGGTAAAGACTCTGGCGCGATTGGCCTCGGGGGGTTGCAAGAAAAGAATATAATCCTGCCGATAGGCCAACAGGTAGCGGCGATACTGGAGCAACACGGTGTGAAAGCGGTTTTGACTCGCACGAGTGACTATTTCGTAGACCTAGCACCACGAGTTGAAATGACGCAGCGGCTGAATGCCGACTTGTTTGTCAGTATCCACGCGAATTCGATTGATAACCGCCCTGATGTAAATGGACTGGAGGTGTATTACTATGACAGCGGTCTACGTCTTGCCCAGACAATTCAAAAGAGCATTTTGCAGAGCATAGACGAGCCAAACCGGGGGGTGCGACGGGCAAGATTTTATGTACTTCGGAACAATTCGATCCCAGCCGTCTTAGTGGAAACAGGTTATGTAACTAGTGCCTTTGATGCTCCTCGACTAGCGAGCCCAGCTTACCAACATCAAATGGCGGCGGCGATCGCTCGAGGTATTCTCAATTACATTCAGCAAAACTTTTGACATTCCCAATCCCCTATAGATTGTTTTCCGTCAATCAGCGATAGACAATAGGTGATAGGCGCTCTTACAAGCATATAGCCTATCACTTAATTCCTAATCTAAACTCGCTAATCACCAGTGTCTTACCCTTCTGCCTCCGACCGCATTTCTTCCCATCTTCTCAGTAGTCGAGAACCGCAGCGCGCCCCAATTGGCATCTTCGATAGCGGCGTGGGTGGTCTCACGGTCTTGCACCAGCTCTACCGCCAACTCCCCAATGAATCAATCGTTTACTTTGGGGATACGGCGCGACTCCCTTACGGCACCCGCTCCCAGTCAGAGATGTTACAGTTCGTGCGGGAAATACTTAGCTGGATGCTGCAGCAGCAGGTAAAAATGGTGATCATGGCCTGTAACACTAGTTCTGCCTTGGCGCTAGAGATAGTTCGGTCGCAATTCCCTCTGCCGATTCTGGGGGTGATCTTGCCAGGAGCGCGAGCAGCAGTGCAGCAAGGTAAGCGAATTGGTGTAATTTCCACCCCAGCGACTGCTGCTAGCAATGCCTACCGGCGTGCTATTCTGGAAATTGATCCGACTGTCAAGGTTTGGCAAACCGGCTGCCCGGAGTTCGTACCACTCATTGAACAGAACCGCATCAGTGACCCCTACACAACGGACGTGGCTCGGTACTATTTGGCTCCACTACTAGCGCAGCAAATTGACACGTTAGTCTATGGCTGTACCCACTACCCCCACCTAGCGCCAGTACTGCGATCGCTGCTGCCGCCTTCTGTGAAGCTGGTTGACCCCGCTGTTCATGTAGTCGCAGCTGCCGCCCAAGAGCTTGAATTGCTGGGATTAAGCAATACCCATGTGCCACTGCCGACTCGCTTCTGCGTTAGTGGGTGTCCACAACAGTTCGCTCAGTCGTCCATGCAGTGGCTGGGCTGCACCCCTGCGGTTGAACCTGTGTGCTGTGCTAGTATCGCACTTGAATAACAGACACGTAAGGATTCAGTAACTTTTCGGAGTTACCGGCGCTGACTGTAAGTGCCGCCTCTTTGAGGCAGAAAAGGGTTCTGAACCCGAATCTTTAGCCTGACGCTGTGCCAGTACCAATAACAGATAAATAGTCAATAAATAACCAGTCGCCAGAATAGGAATAATCAGAGGCATATCACTGTAAGTCATCGTCAGGAATAGGTACTGCAATACAAGCAAGACAACCTCAGCCAATAGAAACAATTCTTGGCGTTCTTGGTTGCGACGTTAAATTAAGCGGTGGAAAGCTGCTGAAATCCTGTTATGATTTCGATCAAACACTCAATCCATCCGTGACACTTGAATGGATAGCAGCAAGGGAAAAATCAGGCAGATCACCAGTCAATACATTGAGCCACACCAACAAGGTTTGGAATGGTTCCCAATGCTCAGGCTAAGACAACCTGTGAAAATAACTCAACCCGATTGGCCTAGTTACTTATCAGTAACCCGACCTGCTTTGGTTAAGGCGCGAAATTATTTAAATTCTTATAATTTAAGTTAACACAAAAATCGGGATTTGAACGTCTAATTTTTAATTTTGTTAAACAAACTATACAATCCGCCCCGGATCGGTAGGACATAGACTCGGGTGAAGTTTGTCACCGTTCACCCACTCGCTGGCATCGCATTTGCGCCAACTCTATGAGTACGGCACCACCCTCCTGCCCGAAAAATAGATCAAACTTCCCTATATTGGAGGCTTAGCTTAAAATGATGACAGAATATGTAAACTTTCTTAACTGAAGCTTGAGTCGGCTCATCCATGACCTCAGCGACCTCCCTTTTTTCCCCAGTTGAAGCAGACCTGCGTTTGCTGTCAGAGAACTTAATACAGTTAGTAGGTACGCGTCACCCCATCCTCTCCGCAGCGGCAGAACACTTATTCGGAGCTGGGGGAAAGCGGGTGCGACCGGCGATTGTCCTTCTAATCTCGCGGGCGACAATGCTGGCTCAAGATATCACTCCCCGTCACCGACGGTTAGCCGAAATTACGGAGATGATTCACACGGCAAGCTTGGTACACGACGACGTGGTGGACGAATCCGATGTGCGCCGAGGCGTTCCCACCGTTCATAGTCTGTTTGGCAACCGTGTGGCGATATTGGCGGGAGATTTCCTATTTGCCCAATCTTCCTGGTATCTGGCTAATCTAGACAACCTGGAGGTGGTCAAACTGCTCTCAGAAGTGATCATGGATCTGGCGGCAGGGGAAATGCAGCAGGGACTGAATCGCTTTGATGCGAGCTTACTGCTCGAGACTTACCTGGAAAAGACTTACTACAAAACCGCATCTTTAATTGCCAACAGTTGTAAGGCGGCTGGTTTACTCAGCGACGTCTCGAGGAAAACAGCTGAGCATTTGTATGGCTATGGACGTCATATCGGCTTGGCGTTCCAGGTGGTGGATGATATTTTGGACTTCACTGGTTCGATCGACACCTTAGGGAAACCAGCTGGATCGGATCTTAAAAGTGGTAATCTGACCGCACCGGCATTGTTTGCTCTGGAAGAAAAACCTTGCTTGAAAGTGCTGATTGAACAAAAGTTTGCACAAGTTGGGGATTTAGAGCAGGCGATCGCATTGATTCATGATAGTCATGGTCTGGAGAGGTCCAGGGAATTAGCAGCCCACCATGCTCAGATTGCTGTTGAGCATCTGACTGATTTACCACCCTCAGAATCCCGACAAGCCTTGATTAATATGGCTGACTACGTCCTGAGTCGGCTCTATTAATCTGGGAAGTTCATCGGTCAGCTTCTACCATAGGTTGTGTAAACCCAAGGCGACGCCAGCAGTGGGACATGGTAACGAGCAGCCTCATAGTCGCGAGTGAGCTATGAAGCGTGGAAGTGCCTCAAACCTACATTCAGCAGGTTTACCCTGCTCAAGCAAACTTATGCCAACTCTCAACGCCAAAAACTTAACCTTGAATGAGGTTCATCGTACTTTTGGTTTCCAGATGCAGCTCAATGGCTCCTTCACCCCATTGTTATCTCTAGAAACTCTGACGGAATTTGAACAGCAGCAACTTCTAGAAATCCGGGAATATTTTAATAAATATTTGATAGCAGGTAAGATTTCTGAAGGGCAAGTGAAGTTCCTTTTCCTTAGTCCCTTAATGAAATTGGTTGATTTTTTTCGCTATCCTATTGAGATTACCCTGGAAGAGAATATTGCTCAGATCAATATTGAAGATGGTGACACTATAATTACAGGGCGGATGGATATTCTCGGAGTCAAAAATGCTCTAATTACAGGACTTCCCCGCTTTTGGATATTGTTGATTGAAGCTAAAAATAGTGAGGCTAATGAACTCAATGGCTTGCCTCAACTACTCACCTATGCCTTTAAAAGTCTAGAGCAGCAAAAATCAATTTGGGGACTCACGACAAACGGAGTGAGTTACCGATTTGTGTATATCCAGCCGGGAGAACCCCCAACTTATCAGTTAATGCCAGAAGTGAATCTGATTGATTCTGAACGTGCGATTGAATTACTACAAGTTCTTAAAGCTATCTGCAAGCTACAGATTGTTGGGTCACAAGTTTAATCGGGAAATAGAACCTAGTATTCAGAGTATGAACAGCCAAGTTAAACAGCGCCCTACAGAAGAAACAGGAATTGAGGGAAATGGTATTGAACGAGTGTCTCCCACAACTCGCACCCATGTTCGCATCTTCGACAACTTCACGATGTGGCTATCTGCTAACCTGGTAATCTCCACAGTCGCCCTCGGTTCTTTGGCTACCGTCGTTTTTAAGCTTGGGTTTTGGGACAGTGTCGCGTCTATAGTCATTTTCAATACACTTGGCATTCTACCCGTTGCCTTTTTCTCCACGCTGGGTCCCAAGTTGGGACTGCGTCAGATGACTATCTCACGGTTCTCATTTGGCTGGGTAGGTGCCATGATTATGGCGCTGTTTAACGTGGCGGCTTGTATTGGCTGGTCTGCTGTCAACGTGATCGTCGGTGGTCAATTGCTCTACAGCATTAGCGGTGGAGCAATTCCAAGGTGGGTAGGTATTCTGGCGATCGCAGCACTCACGACATTTGTCAGCCTTTATGGTTACAAGTACGTGCATCGTTATGAGCGGTACGCCTGGATGCCGATGCTCTTGATCTTTTCGATCACGTTTTTTATATCTGCTCCAAACTTTCGTGCCGTAGCGCCATCTGGAACGGGAGTGGTCGAATTTGCTGCCTTTATGTCCTTTGGTAGTGCTGTCTATGGTTTCGCCACTGGATGGAGTTCCTATGCTGCTGACTACAACGTCAACCAGCCTGAGAATACCCCCCCTAGCCGCGTCTTCTGGCTGACTTTCCTGGGTTGCTTTATTCCTTGTGTTCTACTAGAGATACTTGGTCTTGCCTTGACGACGGTTCTTGCCTTCAACGGCAAGAGTGGTGGCGAGCTGTTTGCCGCTGCTCTTGGTCCATTGGGTGGCTTTGGAAAGTTCATCCTGTTATTGCTAGCTCTAAGTGTGGTAGCGAACAATATTCCAAACGACTATAGCCTTGCCCTCTCGATGCAGGTACTAGGCCGTTGGTTCGGGCGCGTTCATCGTGCAGTCTGGACACTGATTGGTGCAATCATTTATGTGGCGATCGCGCTGACTGCCGCTAACAACTTTGACAAAACGCTCGAAGGCTTTCTGCTGCTCATTGCCTACTGGCTTGGTCCCCAGGGCGAACGCATCTTAATTTTATACCAAGCCTTGATATGATATACTGAGA
>CAXUIG010000307.1:0-6824 GCA_964250845.1 uncultured bacterium
CATCAGGTAATCTTTTACATTTATCACTTTACCATTACTATGCAGGAGTACCCCTACAACATGGCCTTAATGCTCACACTGCCGCCGACTACTGCTTCAACTGTCAACTCGTAACCATACAGCAAAGCCATGCCAATTAGGGAATCGGTTTCTACAGCATCTATGGCAACACGACGAGGCTGCCCATCCCAAAGTACTATTGCTTCATAAATGTCGAAGAGGCTTTCGCTGCCATCTGCTAAAACCGCTCGCCCTCGCCTGCGAAACGGAAGATCTAGTTTGGCGATTACTGATGGTGGCAAGCTCAAAGAGCCGTTGAAACCAGTATCAACAACTGCCTCCACTTCTTGTTCCTGACCCTGTGGGCCGATTACCAACAAGCGGATGATAGCCTCACTATAGGCATTGACAGACCCTAATATCACCTGACAGAGCCGTGAAACATGCCGAAGCGGCGTGCATAGCGGGAGCCTACCCGTACTAGCCATACCTGTGCATCAGGATGGCGGACCAATAAACGGTCTGAAGCCACAATTTCATCTACATCCATCTCGTAGTCGCCGGTTTCGATATCGATCAGGACAAACTTGCCTTCATCCTCGGCTTGAAGTTGGGGACGAATGTAATGCTCATAAATTTCATCACCGCGCTGGGCAAACTCTTCCCTGTTGTAGCGTGGCTGTAATCTCGACATCCTCTTCTAGTAATCAATCGTTTTTGGTTTGAGTCACCTAATTTTACCACCCTTATACATATAGCATTAGTACGGGTGACGACCCATGCAGGATATCCATGACTGGACTCCGAGGGCCCAAACGAAGCCTTAAGGTTGGCTAATGCTGACTGAACCTTGAACACTTGCGTATGGTGTTGCAGACTTGAATCGTAGTCTGCGTAAGACTTGCATTGCGTGATAGGTAGAACAATCATTTGATTAGTTCGGTCTGAGAAGGGGACACTTGGTGGACTTTAAATCAAATTGCCTGTGGAGACGCAAAAAGCGGGGTATACATCATGAGGTGGTACTAGTTAAGAGTCTGTGAGACAGGAAGACTTAGGAGGCGACTCTTAGGAGTCCCTCGTTATAGTCGGTACTCCGACTTAACGGGGGAGGATGTCAATAGTGTCTCGGAGCAGACCTGTGACTTTAATCCGACGGAGCAGGTCGAGACGCAGTTCTTAATCAATATCTGGTAAGGTTGATCACCTCAAGTTATACGCTTAATCTAGAAGCGTTCTGCTGTCTAGAGCTAAAACTTATGAAACGATGGCAGAAGATTTTTTGGTATCTTGCCGTAGCTTACTTGGTTCTGTTGCTCGGACCGATTGCTGGACTTGACATCCCCCGAATTATGGGGGAGATAGTCAGTAGCCCTGAAAGCCTGCTGCAACAACTTTTGGTCGGTTTGATCAACGGCGCGATCATCGCCATTATTGCCCTAGGCTACACCCTCGTCTACGGCATTATTGAGCTGATCAATTTTGCTCATGGGGATTTATACATGTTAGGTGCTTTTACTTCCCTAACTGTGGTCGGTGCGCTTGGTGTCGAAAGTGGTGCGTCACTACAGGCTAGTATCCTAGCGATTTTTGTCGCCTTGCTCCTATCTACTATAGTTGGTGCTGGACTAAACATCCTCACCGAAAGGTACGCCTACCGACCCCTACGCAATGCCCCCCGCCTGGCACCGTTAATCTCAGCGATTGGGGTTTCGTTTATTTTCCAAAATCTTGGATTATTTTGGGGGGGATTAAGATCCTTTATCCCGATCATGGGGAATAATGCTGCTTCACCCAAGAGCTTTCCTGACTTATTACCCCGGATTGACATTTTGAAGGCTCTGGGTATTCAGAGCCATATTGCCTTCACAACTAAAGACTTGATTGTGTTGGTCGTTGCCGTTGTGTTAATGGTGGGACTGCATTTGTTTGTCCAGTACACTCGTCCAGGCAAAGCCATGCGAGCGGTCGCCCAAAATCAGGATGCTGCTAGGATTATGGGGATAAATGTCGATCAAATTATCGCCCTGACATTTCTGATTGGTGGGGCATTAGCGGGGTCAGCTGGGCTTCTAGTCGGATTGTATAACAACACGGTTGTGTTCACGATGGGATTCACAGCGGGCTTACGGGCTTTCACCGCAGCAGTTCTGGGAGGAATTGGCAACATCATCGGAGCGATGCTGGGAGGAGTGTTGATCGGCGTGCTGTCGGCTTTGAGCGACCAGTACTTATCGAGCCGCTGGACTAATGCCTGGGTGTTTGCTGTCTTGGTAGTTATTTTGGTCTTCCGACCCGGTGGCTTGCTTGGTGAAAATGTTCAGGAAAAGGTATAAGCAACTGATGGCAAAACAGGCAACCAAGTCGGGCAATATTTTAGGAGCGATCGCAGCCTTAACCGTACTGCTATTTGGCGGTTGGAGCGGTGCTTTTATCGGCTGGCTATTGGGAGCAGGGGCGGGTTTGATGGCTTGTCAGGGGAAGAGAATACCCTCGCCCAAGGTCGGTATCCGCAAAGGGAGCAACGCTGGACTAGCGTTGGGGGTTTGGATCTTGGTCGCTAGCTTGATTGAAGGGTTTTGGCTACTGCCTGCGACTGGGCAATCTTCTGCGGGTGTAATCCAGACGTTGAGCTTTGGTGGAGTTGGTTTGGTAGTGGCAATCCTCACAGGGCGGCTGATGGGATTGCTGCAAGGGTTAGGTAAAAATCGGCGCATAGCCACTCAAGTGCTACTGGCGTTGATCTTAATCACCTTTCCCTTGATTGATCAGGTCGCTCAGACCAACTGGACAGCCACCGTGATTCAGATCCAAATCTTCGCCATTTTAGCCCTGGGGCTGAATATTGTAGTCGGATATGCAGGGTTGCTGGACTTGGGCTATGCTGCCTTTTTTGCTATTGGAGCCTATACCACTGGCTTGTTGTCCTCCCCACAGCTCAATATTGAGTGGAACTTCTGGGTGGTAATCTGGATTGCAGCGGCAGTGGCAGGGCTTTTTGGAATCATTCTCGGCTCTCCCACTTTGCCTTTACGGGGTGACTATCTGGCGATCGTGACACTTGGGTTTGGGGAAATTGTGCCCGTTGTCTTTCGCAATTTAACAAGTGTGCAGATTTACGAGCCGATATCTAAGATCTTCGCTCTTCTACTCGGTCGCCCAGAGATCGCAATTTGTCTGGTGGGTTGCCAGACGCCGTTTAACCTGACTGGGGGTGAAGCAGGCATTAATCCGATTGGGCGTCCGGCTCTTCCCTTCATCGGCACCTTCCAAACGGGTCAATATCTCCCCTGGTACTATCTGGTTCTCTTTTTGGTCGTATTTTCCGCTTTTATGATCAGCCGCCTGCGCAATTCGCGCTTGGGGCGAGCTTGGACAGCGATCCGGGAGGACGAACTTGCAGCCAGTGCCATGGGGATTAACCTGGTTCGAACCAAGTTATTGGCTTTCGCGATGGGGGCAACCTTCTCGGGGTTTGCTGGTGCATTTTACGGGTCTTACATCAGCGCTATCTTCCCTGGTGTATTTGATTTCTCTGTTTCAGTCATCGTCTTATGTATGGTGATTTTGGGCGGACTGGGCAATATCACCGGGGTGCTCTTGGGCTGCATTATCATCATGGCGGCGGATCGGCTCTACCTCCCTCAGCTTGCTCAAGTCCTTAAGAGTCTGCTGAACACATCCGTCTTACCCAACATTGGGAATCCAGCTTGGCGAGACTTTCTAGCAACCAGTGTCGATCCCATCCAGATGCGCCTGTTTTTGTTTGGTCTAACTTTGGTGGTGATGATGATCATCCGCCCTGAAGGGCTGGTGCCCAGTGCAGAACGTCAAGCCGAATTGCAATCGGCTGATGAGGCGACGAATGAATCTTTAGCAGACGCTAGGAGTCAGTGATGCCACTGTTAGAAGCACGCCAACTTCTGATGCGATTCGGTGGTCTGACTGCCGTCAATCGGGTTGATTTCGCCATTGAAAAAGGCATGATTGCCAGTCTGATTGGCCCTAATGGTGCGGGTAAAACCACATTTTTCAATATGCTCACGGGCATTTATATCCCCACTTCTGGTCAGTTGCTGCTAGAAAACAGAGACATTACTGGAGTAACCCCTGATCGGCTCACCTCACTGGGTATTGCTCGGACTTTCCAGAATATCCGTCTGTTCAGTAACATGAGTGTGCTGGAAAATGTCTTGGTGGGAAGGCATAGCCGACTACGTACTGGGTTAATCGGAACTTTATTGCGTTTCCCTGCTGTGTATCAAGAAGAGCGAGAGGCTGAGCAAAAAGCGCTCTCACTTCTAGACTTTGTAAGTTTAGGCTCCTCAAAAGCCCAAGAGTTGGCAAAAAACCTATCCTATGGGGATCAGCGACGGCTAGAGATTGCGCGGGCGTTGGCATCTGAGCCTAAGCTACTGCTGTTAGATGAGCCAACTGCCGGGATGAACCCCAACGAAACGGCTGAGTTGACTCGCTTTATCTACCGTATCCGTGACGAACTTGATTTGACCATTTTACTGATTGAACACGATATGAAGGTGGTGATGGGTATCTCTGATCGCGTAAGTGTGATGGAGTACGGCTCTAAAATTGCAGAGGGTACCCCTGCTGTGATTCGCGCTGATCCGCGTGTGATTGAGGCATATCTGGGTAAAGAAGCAGATTATGCTTGAGGTTAAGGACGTTCATACTTACTACGGCAATATTCATGCCCTCAAAGGAGTCTCACTGCGGGTCGATCAGGGGGAAGTAGTAACGTTAATTGGCAGTAATGGTGCGGGCAAAACTACAACCCTCCGCACCATCCAGGGACTGTTGCGACCTCGTCAGGGCAGTATCCTGTTTGAGGGAGGTTCGCTAAATTCACTGTCTACGGAAGCGATCGTCCGCTTAGGCATTTCCCAAAGCCCTGAAGGTCGCCTCATCTTTCCTCGGATGACGGTGCGAGAAAACCTGGAGATGGGTGCTTTCTCCCGTCGCGACTCTCTTGGCATCAAATCAGATACAGAGCGAGTATTGAATCTTTTTCCCCGCCTGAGAGAACGAATCAGTCAAAAAGGGGGGACTCTCAGTGGCGGTGAACAACAAATGCTGGCGATCGCTCGTGCTTTGATGGCAAGGCCCCGCTTACTGTTATTGGACGAGCCTAGTATGGGTTTAGCGCCGATGCTGGTGACCCAAATCTTTTCGATCATTCGTGACATTAACGCTCAGGGGACAACGATTTTACTGGTGGAGCAGAACGCTCGTATGGCTTTGACAGTAGCCCATCGCGGCTATGTGCTGCAAACGGGGCAGGTCGTGCTCACAGGCACAGCCCTTGCTTTGCAGTCCAACGAAATGGTTCGCCAGGCTTATTTAGGAGAAAACTAAGAATCCATCAGATAGGAGCTGTCATTACTGCATCTGGCTGTTCAGAACCCAGCCACTCCATTGAATGTGGTGTGGTCCGAGCGAGCAGTTTTCCTTGAGAAATTACATCGCGAACAACTGCTCGAAGGCGGATAGCGTCGAAGCGATCGCTGGCATTTAAAACAATCAGATTAGCAGGCTTGCCGACTTCCACAGCATAGTTGTTCTCCAAATGCAGCGTTTTTGCCCCATTCACACTCACCATGTCATAACAGGCATTAATTTCCGCCATCCCTGTCATCTGACAGACATGAACTCCCATGAAAGCCACATCTAGCATGTTGCCTGTACCTAAGCTGTACCAGGGGTCTTGGACACAATCATGCCCAAAGCTGACATTAAGTCCTTGTTGCCAGAGTTCTTTGACTCTAGTAACACCCCGACGTTTTGGATAGGTATCCGCTCTACCTTGGAGCGTGATATTAATCAACGGATTGGCAATCAAGTTAATTTCAGCTCGTTGCAGAAAACCCATCAATTTGTAAGCATAGGCATTGTTATAAGAACCAAAAGCCGTTGTATGACTAGCTGTTACTCGTGCTCCTAGACAAGTACGAATTGCACAAGCCGCTACGACTTCTAGAAATCGTGATTGCTCATCATCAATTTCATCACAGTGGATATCAATCAAGCGGTCATACTGCTGGGCTAATTCAAACACACGATGGACAGATCGAACTCCATCTTCGCGGGTGAGTTCATAGTGAGGGATACCGCCGACGACATCAGCACCCAACTTTAGAGCTTCTTCCAAAAGTGCTTCGTTTTCTGGTTTGCTATAAATTCCATCTTGAGGAAATGCCACCACTTGTAAGGTGATCCAGTCTTTGACTTCCTCTCTGACTTCCAGGAGGGCTTGCAGGGCGATCAGCTGCGGTTCACTGACATC
Organism: uncultured bacterium; assembly: GCA_964250845.1. Taxonomy (GTDB): domain Bacteria; phylum Cyanobacteriota; class Cyanobacteriia; order Cyanobacteriales; family Chroococcidiopsidaceae; genus CAXUIG01. The sequence goes on from CAXUIG010000307.1 coordinate 6,302, forward strand.
AGCGTGGCTACGCACAAACAGAACACCCTGAGCGGCTTGTTGCTTGAGAGTGGCGATCGCACGATTTTTCACATCTGCCAATGTCAGGTTTTGCTTACGTTCTCCCCAAATTTCGATGCCCTCAAACAACGTGCCGCTTTCATTCCAACGTGGCTCCCCAGCTGTTAGTGCTGAGTCTAAATGAATGTGAGATTCTACAAACGGGGGACTGACTAATTGCCCAAGAGCATCCAGTTCCACCTCAGCCGGAGAGCTTAGAGTAGGAGCGATCGCACAAACGTTGCCATCTTTTATGCCAATATCAACCAGTTCCGCATCCAGATCAGTTAATCCGAGTAATCTGCCGCGACGGATTAATAAATCGTATGCTCCTATAGACATAAAAATCTGCTCACTAATTACATCACAGGGTGTAGGGTGTGAGGTGAAGTGAATAGGCTTTACGCCCACACTCTTATTGGGTATAAGCCGTCTCACAAATGCTTATAATCGCTTACAAGCATTTATTTCCTGCTTCAACCAC
>CAXUIG010000308.1:0-6821 GCA_964250845.1 uncultured bacterium
CCCCCTCCCCCTCCCCCGCTGAAGAATTTTTCTGCGACCGAGTGTTAGTCGTGGCTGAATTTCGGGAATCTTAGGAATAGTTATGAAGCCAGGACAGAGCTTAGATGAGATCCACATTCTTCAGCACGTATCAAAGTAGGGGCGGCAATGGTAGACTCTGAAAAAAAACTGTTTGCCCGGTTGAATGGTGAGACGGCACTGGCACGGGAAAAACAACGCCTCAAAGTCTTGTCAGAGTTGGGCTTGCTGGAAGCAGAGACGATCCCAGTTTTTGAGGAAGCCACTCAGACAGCGGCCCACTTTTTGGGTTTCCCCATCTGTATCTTGGGATTTGTGGATCAAAACCGTCTCCGGGTAAGGTCAGCGGTGGGTTTATCGCGAATTGGACTGATGAATCAATTGGCGCAAGAGCGCCAGCTGCCACGCGATGAATCTTTCTGCACGCACGTGGTGGAGACGCATCAGGTTTTGGCAATTGGTGATGCCCTAAGTGATCCAGATTTTGCCAAGAGCGTGTTGGTGCAGCATTACGGCATCCGCGCTTACCTGGGAGTGCCGCTGATGGATGCAGCTGGAAATTGCCTGGGCGTGCTCTGCGTTATGGAGCGGTCGCCGCGCATCTTTACAATCCGAGACATCGAGTTTTTAGAACTCATGGCCCGTTGGAGCATGAGTGAATTTGAGCGCAACTGGCTGCTTAAGTTCCAGGTGCAGGGGTGGAAGGGAGCAGGGGCGGGCAAGAGTGCCCGCCAGGATCTCAAGATCCGGGAAGAATCCCCTGAAGACCCTCAACCCAAAAGCCCAAAAGCTCCCTCTCTCCCCGCCGACCCACTTTCCGCTAACCAAGTCAAACTTGAACTAGTGAGGCAGCTGACGCAAGAATTGCGGACGCCCCTAACGTCTGTTCTGGGGATGGCTAGTGTTGTGGGTAGCGAGATTTATGGTGCCTTGACGAGCAAGCAAAAAAAATATGTTGAGATTATTCAAAACAGTGGTATGTACTTGCTTGCACTGGTCAACGAAATTTCAGAACTGGGAGGACTGGATGAAAGTAATCAGGCACTCAATCTGACTTCTGTTGATATTGAAATGCTCTGTCAACAAGTAATCAATACCTTGTCCGATGCAGCTAATCGGCGAGAGCAAAAGATTAGTCTGTCTGTGGAACCGGGACGAAGTCGAACCTGGGTTCTGGATAAAAACAAGATCAGGCAAATGCTTTATCACCTGGTTATGAGTGTGATTGAAACCGCTAATAATGGCAGTGTCGAAGGCATTCATGTTTCGCACAAAAGCGACGGGCTGAACATTGCCGTTGGGGTTTCCCATCCCTGGCTGGGCGACGGTTTGACCCAAGTTAACCCCGAATGCAGCCATTTATCAGTGCCGATTGTCTGCAATTACCCAGAGGCAGCGCCTTACAACACTTACCAGCAGCCAGAACCACCCATGTTACCTGTACCAGATGCCCAGTCGTTAGATTCGAGTTCAGAGTCACTTGCCGCTCTTGCTGACTCTGCTTTAGAACTGACGAAGCCGCCTAATAGCTTCCATCGCTCTCGTGAAAGCCTGCGTCTGTTGCTTAGCTATCATCTAGCACAATTGCAGGGCGGAAAAATCTTGATTCAGGGAACACCAGAGTCAGGGTATCGTTATCTAGTGACTTTGCCTGAGCTGAAAGCAGTGGAGGAAAATATCTAAGAGTATGATTTCAGTGTGGCAACTGTTAACCTTATCCCATGTGCCGCTTTCTGAGTGGCAAGGCGCAAGCTACCTGCAACGTTCTCTAGTGGGGGGGCTGCGTTCTTGGCGACAAAGCAGTTGGCTCATGCAGTGGGCGGATGTGCTTGCGGCTTTGTTGGTCAGCCTGGTGTTAGGTCTTGCCCCTTTCGTTTCTCGTGCATTGGTGCTCGTATTGCTGGTGGCCTGCGCTAGCTTTTGGGTGCTGCTCACTTTATCGGATGAAGCGGAGACTGGGTTAACCCCAATTCATTTCCTGGTGTTGCTCTACTGGGGCGTTGCCACAGTAGCAACGGCCTTATCACCAGTAAAGGTGGCGGCATTCACCGGCTGGGCTGAGCTGACGCTCTATTTGCTGCTGTTTGCGCTATCTGCACGGGTGTTGCGATCGCCCCGCCTCCGCTCAAGCATTCTCACCCTCTACCTCCACGTGGCGCTCATCGTCAGCATTTACGGGCTGCGGCAATGGTTTTTTGGGGCAACTGCCCTCGCTACCTGGGTTGATCCAGAATCTCCTCTATCTAAGACTACGCGTGTCTATAGCTACCTGGGCAATCCCAACTTACTAGCTGGGTATCTGTTGCCAGCGGTTGCCTTGAGTCTAGTGTCAGTGTTTGCCTGGCGGGGCTGGGTGCCTAAAGCCCTGGCACTGACGATATTTGTTGTCAATACAGCCTGCCTGGTTCTTACTTTTAGTCGCGGCGGCTGGATTGGTCTGCTGGTTTCGATTTTTGCCCTGTTGGTGTTGCTGTTGTATTGGTGGAGTGTCCAATTGCCTCGTTTTTGGCGGACTTGGTCGCTGCCAATTCTCCTGGGCAGTATATCTCTGGTTTTGCTGCTAGCAGTGCTGTTGGTGGAGCCGCTGCGCGATCGCGTTTTTAGTATGTTTGCTGGTAGAGATGACAGCAGTAATAATTTCCGCATGAATGTTTGGGCAGCTGTGATCGAGATGATTCGCGATCGCCCGATTCTTGGCATTGGTTCGGGACACGACGCCTTCAACAAAATCTATCCGCTATACCAGCGACCTCGTTTTAATGCCCTGAGTGCTTATTCGATCCTGCTAGAAGTTACGGTGGAAACAGGCTTCATTGGCTTGGCTTGTTTTATCTGGCTGTTAATTGTGACGTTTAATCAGGCAGTGCTACAGCTACGGCGGTTGCGGCAATTAGGAAGTCGCGAAGGCTTTTGGTTGATCGGTGCTCTAGCTACCCTGCTGGGTATACTAGCTCACGGCACGGTAGATACAGTCTGGTATCGGCCTGAGGTCAATACCCTCTGGTGGCTGATGGTGGCCTTGATTGCCAGTTATTATCCTGACTCAGCGCCAGAATAGAGTCGGGAAAATAATTTCTTGCCTAATTCCCATAGGGCTGAGATCGGGAGTTTTATTCGGTATAGTTAGTGCGGCTTGCCGAATTCGGATCTCTATAAGCGACAGGTTCTTCGCGCTTGCGGCTTAGACCGGCTAGACCGGCTAGACCGATCAATCCCAGCCATCCCCAATCAAAACCACGGTCATGTCTGGTATTGTCTATTCCAGTATCGCGAGCCGCGTTGGTGGTACCACTATCATTGGTATTCTGGGCAGAGGCAGGGAGCGCTAAGGGCACAAGAGTCACACTCAGACTCAGTAGGCCAGCGCCAACAACTTTAGACAAATCAGAAGGTTTCATGGTTAAATTTCGTATTTGCGTCGATGTTATTCATTAAATTATCGATTTCCAACATCAACACCATCAATCTTCGGCTAGAAACCTAAATTTCTCTACCCTCTTGCTAAAGATATACAAAAGTCTGCCACACTTAATCAATTTCTAACTCTTAGGTAGTATCTCCTTCGAACTTAGGTTTAATAATTTTTCATTGCCCGCTGCATATCTCGCTGGTCTTGGCGTCGCTTCAGGTCTTCTCGCTTGTCGTGAACCTTTTTACCTTTGCCCAGGGCTATAGTGATTTTGACCAAGCCTCGCTTCAGGTACATTTTCAAGGGTACTAAAGTTAAGCCCTGCTGTTCTACCTTACCAATTAGCTTGCGGATTTCCTGCCGATGCAGCAACAGCTTGCGGGTACGACGGGGTTCATGGTTGAAATACGCACCACTGCCCGTGTAAGGAGAGATATGAACGTTCAGCAGCCACGCTTCCCCGTTGCGAATAAGAGCATACCCATCTTGCAGGTTTGCCTTGCCCTCCCGAATCGACTTGACCTCTGTTCCTGTTAGCTGAATTCCTGCTTCGTAGGTTTCGAGAATTTCATACAGATAACGGGCTTTACGATTGTCACTAACAATTTTAAAACCTTCACTTTTGTCGCTCATTAGATACTTGTGCCAGACTTAAATGTGCTATAGGATTGTGTAAAAGCTATAAGCAAATCTATTGATCATAACATTAAAATCGCTATTTTTTGCTACCAGTGCCTGCTGCCAAAGGATTATGCCCTTGGTATAAATTCCTGGCTAAGCGTTTGGACTCAGCTCAACAGTTTGGAAACCTGGATAGTATGTAAACATGAGCACCATTGAGTCCCGGGCCTCAAATTCGGGACAAGTGGGCGAATTGATGGGTAATAATACTAGTCGTCTATAATCCATGCCCTTGTCCATCCTCGTTGCCGAAGACGACCTGGGAACTCGTCTGTCTATCAGTGATTACCTTGAAATGTCTGGCTACTCAGTCCTAACGGCTGTTGATGGTCTTGAAGCGTTGGCTATGGTTGAGGCCTATCATCCTCATTTGATGGTGACAGATATTGTCATGCCACGGATGAACGGTTATGAACTCGTGCGCAGCGTCCGCCAAAACCCAGCTTTCCGCCTGTTACCAGTCATTTTCTTGACAGAACGAAACAAGATCGAGGAACGGATTCAAGGTTACCAGTCTGGGGCTGATCTCTATCTGCCCAAGCCCTTTGAGCTGAAGGAGTTGGGGGCAGCGATTCGCAATCTCCTGGAGCGATCGCAGATTATACAGTCCGAGTATCGCTTGTCCTACGAAGAGGCGTTGCGAAGCTTCATCCACACCCCACCGGTTGCAGCTAATCACCCTAAGTTCGCGCTACACATAACCCAGCGAGAACAGGAAGTGCTAGACCGACTGACTCATGGCCTTTCTAATGCGGAAATTGGCGCAGCTCTGCACCTGAGTGCTCGGACAGTGGAAAAGTACGTCAGCAGCCTATTACGAAAAACCGAAACCAGTAATCGGGCGGAACTGGTTCGGTTTGCGATGGAGCATCACTTAGTGGAATAACTTTTGTTCATTTAAGTTGCTGCAGCAGACCTTCACAGGCATCAATTAATAGCTCGATCACCCGATTGAAGCCCTCTGGGCCTCCGTAGTATGGGTCTGGGACTTCCTTAGTGGTATGCCTGGAGCAAAAATCGCAGATCAGGAGCACCTTGTCCCGGTACTGCCCCGCTGGGTCGAGCGAGAGGATATCGTGGTAGTTTTCCCGATCCATCGCCAGAATCAAGTCAAAGTTTTCAAAGTCTGACTTGTGAAACTGGCGAGCTTGTCCACAAAGCTCAATCCCCAACTTGGTAGCTGCAGCAGCTGCCATGCGGCGGTCAGGTGGGCTACCAATGTGGTATCCAGCTGTACCAGCGGAGTCGCACACAAAGCGATCGCAAAGGTGACTCTGCTCGAGCAGATGATTCATAATGTTTTCTGCCGCTGGCGAACGGCAGATGTTGCCAAGGCAGACAAATAGGATATTATAAGTCATCGGCTCAACTTTTGCAAGGTTTACCTAAGAGCGATTTACATACCGGGAAGCTCCAGCCCACTGGTTAGTTCTTCCATGCGTTCGCGCATTGTGGCTGTGGACTTGATGTAGGCATCTTTCATCGCCGCTGTAACCAGATCAGAAACCACATCTGCTCCTTCGCCCAAGACATCTGGGGAAATTTCCACCCGACGGGGTTCTTGGTTGCCACTGAGAATGACCTTGACCAGACCACCGCCAGACTCTCCCAAAATCTCCATTTGCTCCAATTCTTCCTGGAGCTTTTTGGCGCCTTCTTGAACCTGCTGGGCCTTTTTAAAGGCTTCTGCTAGTTCTTTCATTTTTCCTAGACCAAAGCCAAATCCCTTTCCTTGTGTCATAACTAATTGACCGCGTGTGAATTGGATGAAAGTCCCATTAAATTATAGATGCCCCCATTCAAATGAAACTCTCCCATAATTCTGACTTCTGGCTCTAACCAAACAGACCAGCGCCCAGCAACCTGCTGTTGGATGTAGCGGATGAGCTGGAATATATCGCTAGCCGTTGCCCCACCACAGTTGAGGATAAAGTTAGCGTGGCGTTGAGCAACTTGAGCCTTACCAATTTGGTAGCCTTTGAGACCCGTTTGCTCAATTAACCAACCTGCTGAGTAGGGTTTTGGATTCCGGAAAACGCTGCCACAGCTGGGCAAGTGGTAGGGTTGGGTTGTCCGCCGCTGCTCTAGGTGTTGAGCGGTTGTCGCCATGACCTCGGCAGGGTCAGCGCCTGGTTTCAACTTGAATGTTGCCTGTGTAACTAGGCGCTCTTTTCCTTGCAGCACTGAAGTGCGGTAGCTGTAGCCCAGTTGTTCGGGAGTGAGGGTTTCCAGGATGCCAGTAGGTGAAAGCACCTGGGTGTCTACCAACAGCTCAGCCATACAGCTGCTGTGGGCACCGGCATTCATGACTACAGCGCCACCTACCGTACCAGGGATGCCTACGGCCCACTCTAGTCCTTGCCACCCCAGCGCTGCGGCTTGCCATGCCAAGCGAGGCAGGGGCTGCCCCGCCCCAGAGCTTACCTCCCCGGTGTGTGGGTTGAAATTGGTGTAGCGGAGATGGCGGGTGCCAATGACTAAGCCCTGTAAGCCGCGATCGCTCACCAGTAAGTTAGAACCCGCCCCCAGCAGGGTAACTGCTAACCCCGACTGCTTAGCCCACTCAAAGCTCGCTTGTAATGCTTCCAAGTTCCGGGGAGCGACGTACCATTGCGCTGGACCCCCGACCCGAAAGGAAGTGAGCGTTGCCAGGGGAATTTGGGATTTAATCCGACAATCAGTACTAGGTAGATACATAAGTGAGGGGGGGAGG
>CAXUIG010000309.1:0-6812 GCA_964250845.1 uncultured bacterium
GCTAGCTTTCGCCTGCTTTGTTACCCAAAATTGGCTGTTTTTGAACCATGCCTTTTTGTTCCATAAACGGAAGGGATTTGTCTGCATCTGCTCTACCACATTGGCTAGACTTGAGTGCTGCTGCCATAGCTGATTGAGTCGAGTTTCCCATTGTGACATCTCCTCCTTTCCAGCCTGGCGCATTGAATAAGCCGGTGGCAGTGGTGGCTTACCTGCAAAGTATGCTCTTACCTGCTGTCTAAGCTGCAAGAATTCTTGATCACTAAGCCCGTTGATTTGATTGATAAGAGTTGACTGCTGGGAGAGTTGTTCATCTAAGTTGGCTAGAGCACTCTGTAACTGCTCGATCACCTCAGTGGAGGTGGGTAGTGGAACGGTTGAGAGAGTCTGTTGTAGCTGATGCCGTGTTCTGTGCTTCTGCTCCAGCACAACAGCGAATTGATGCTGCAATCGGTTTATAGCCTCTGCCAGGGCCGGAAGTTTCGTGAGCGCTCTAGTTTCGGCATGACTCCTGACAAGCGAACTTAGTTGGTCAATCTGCCGTTGAGCGTCTGCTGTAATCTGCTGAGTGAGTCGAGTAACCGCTGTTGTGAGTCCTGCTGTGAGTTCATTTGTTCTGTGATGCTGAGTCCTAACTCCAAGATGTAATCGGTCAAGAGCAGATCGGAGGTCTGAATGCCTTCGAGTTGGGGGCTTAAAGTCTCTAATGCTTGCACTAACTCTTGCAATTGCGCCTGTAACTCGCTCGGCGGCTTGGAATTCAACTGTTCTTCTAATTGCGTCAGAAAGTCGTTCAACGCTTGCCTCAAGTCGAGTATGCGCGACTGCGTTAGTGACGCCTGTTGGGATATCTCCTGCTTCAAGTCCGTACTGAGAAGTTCTAGTTCTTGAGATATCTCCTGCATCAGCTCGGCTTTGAACATGATTAGTTCTTGCTTCCATGTCTCCCTGATTAGTGTGATTAAAGGGGTCGAGTTGTCTTGGTCGCTCATCAGAAAGCTCCTGTGATTGAGGTTGGTTGGATTCTGCTGCTGGATTAGTTTGAGTTAGCTCAATCCGATCAGCTTTTAAGATCGGACGCCCAGGTAAAGAGGATGTCCCTTGGGTGAATTGCTGTCTGTTCTGCTTAACCCAGGTTTGAAGAGGTAAAGAAGCGATCGCTTGCAATTCTATGGCTAACGGCCCTCGTGCTTTGATTAGATCATCAATACCTTTCTCTGGTCCTGGTAAATTGACGATACTGACCCTTACCCCAAGATGTTCCAACAGACTCCCGGTACGGGAAATAGCGATTTCAATATTGCGCTTGGTCTTGGGGCGGGTTTCGTAGTCGAAGCAAAATTTAATCTGCCGATCAAGAGTGGCGAAGACTGCAAGTTCAGAGTGCAGAGTGGGAACAATGCCATAGCCGTACACATCTTTGCTGCGGTATCCAGCGTAAATGCCCGGTAGGCCAATAGCGGCATGACCCTGCGACAGTAGACTTGCGGCTTTCTTAGCACCCTCGGTGACGGTGAGGGGAATGTTGTGCTTCCACACGCAATACCAAAACCCACTGGCGCGATCGTCGGCAGATGGCTCTACTCCCGCTCGTTCGTAGATGCGGTTGGCTATAGCATCAGGTACCGCAAGCAGGAAGATGCTCAAATCCGTTTTGAGCGGGTGCTCGTATTTGATCACCTTGTCTGGTTTTTCGGCATCAAATCTGGGGGTGTTGGGCTTAAAGCACCCCCACAGCTTCTGAATGGGAGTCTCCCCTGGTTGCAGGTCTTTGAAGCCGCGAGGGTCTACCCCGGCATTGCACCACCACCCCCCGGCTTCAATATGCCCAAAGCGTTTGAGGATACCAGCAGCTAGCCGCCCGGTATTAGAACGCTCTAGTTTATCCCCGTAGAACAAATGCCCCCAGGCTTCATGCTCTTGTTCCACCTGGTCATGCTGAAGGCTCTTGAAGTTGAGTGCCGCAATCTCCGGGTGAATGACGCTGCCATCAACAAGTTCAAGCCAGTGCGCGGAGTCGATGTGAGTCGGGTACGTCGCAGTACCAATGGGATCAGGTTGCCAAAATGGTGTTAGAGGTTCCGGGCTCATCAGATTGTTGGCTAGAGCCTGGTTCCATCCCAGCAGATGTTCAGTTAAACCATTGTCTAGTTTCAAACAAAGCTTTGTTTCTGAAATGGCTTGAACTTCACCCCAACCGTGCTCAACCCAATATGCTCGCTTGCCTTGTGCCAGCCATTCTGGATGCTTGGGGAGTTCTGGTGAGGGGACTTCTGGTGAGGGAACTTCTGGTAAGGGGAGTTCTGGTGAGGGGACTTCTGGTGAGGGGACTTCTGGTGAGGGGATAGAGGGTGTCGGTAGTTGGGGAACGGAGATAGAGGGCTGAGAAAGTTCTGGCTGGCAAGATCCGCGCTTAATAAGTGACGGAATTAGCTGTTGATGTCGAACTTGGTCGGGGTTGGCGCTAGGTGTTCTAATTGGCTTAATAATTGGCGGAGATGGTGAAGAGGTTCTAACGCTGTCGGGTTGAGCCGTTACCACCGTAGTAGGAGAAAGCGTATCATCAACTACTCCCACACCTGCTGCCCGAAGCTGCTTGAGCTGTTGCCGGAGCAGCTCCAATGGATTTTCTTGTGCCTTCGACTGCATCGCCCAGCGCAATAATCCGTTGGGATCAGAGGTGAAAAAACTTAGTTGATGTTTGGCCCGACTAGCCGCCACATAGAAACTTTCCCGACCAATAGTCGAATCAGCCGCAATCAACACCCGATCTGCCGTCTCCCCTTGGGAAGAGTAGGTCGTCCTGACGATCGCGTGGTCGAGGTGGTGCGGTTTCCTTAAGTCAATCGTCTGGGTCTGACCGTTGAGTTGTTGGACTTCAACAGAGTTCCCATTAATCGCCCTGACGACAACCTCTTGCCCGTTTACCTGTTGGAATGTACAGTTGTTCTTCTTCCACATCAGGCGATCGCCTACCGCAATTTGTATTTGCGTCTGCTGGTAGACACTTTTCTTGAAATTCAGACCCACCTCGAAATTATTCCCACTCGCAGACTGTAACTGCAAGCGGTCTGCTGTTTTCCCAACAATCTGATAGGGGTCGCCCTTGGTTAGTCCGAGGCGCTTGTAGTCACGCAGTGGAATAACTATGTCGCCAACGTCAAAATGGCTGATATAGTTTGATAACTCGATAATTGACAAATCCTTGGCTTTGAGCTGAGTCAACTCAACGTCACTGCCAAGGCTTCCTTCTTTTTGTAGTGCGTTACGCAGTGCTGAGGTGAGTGTTAGCCTTTCAGCATGGGTGCCAGCCAGCAATAATGTTGACGCTCGTTCAGTTGGATCGAGTTGCAGATACGCTGCAACAATTGCATCCACTTTCGACTCTGGGGTGACTGACTCGATGCAACCATGCTGGTGCAGCCGGTCAAACCCCTCTTCTATCCGTCCCTCTGCCAGCAGGTCTACCGCTACTTTCAGGTTCGGGTCTTTCTGCCGCTGTGACTCAGTTAAATAGGCTGTCTTCATCCCCGCCTGAATCAGTGACTTGAACGGCGCACCGGCATCTACTGCTGATAGCTGTTTGGTGTCGCCCACCAAAATTAGTCGGGCCTGTTCCATTTCGGCACGCTTGAGCAGTCGATTAGCGTCAGATGCACTCAGCAGTCCGGCTTCGTCCACCACCCAAATCTGATTTGGTTCAGGTTTGTCAGGTATTCTTGAATGTAGTAGCCGGGCTACTGTTTGAGTTGGAGCCGACAATTCTTCACCCAATACCGAAGATGCTTTGGAGCTAGGTGCAAAGCCTTTAATGACGTACCCTGATGCTGACGCCAGCGCTAAAACCTCTTTGAGTGCAAAGGTTTTTCCTGCGCCTGCTACTCCCTGCCATCCGACCACCCGATCAGTTGTGGTCAGTGACATCAGCACAGCCTGCTTTTGTCCCTGATTTAGCTCCCGATTCCCGATAAGCCGCATCTGCTCCAGGTGATCAGCCACAACTTGGGGGTGGGTAATGGCTCCTAGAGACTTTTGGCCTGACTGCATCAGCCGGATGGTATCTAGTTCTAGCCCGACCGCTGTTTGGGTGGTGTAGCGAACCCCATGTCTTTCATGTAAACGAATCAGTTCAGCACTATTGTCAATCAGTGGTTGAATCTGTTCAATATCAATTGTCTTAAAACTGTGCTCCAGGATGAATCTTTGAATGTCCTGGGCTCTGAATGCGACTCGTTTTTGGGAACAATGAGCGATGGCGTCCGCAAACACCTTCAAATCTACTGGTTCATTCTCTAGTTCTGGTTCGGCTACACCTGGCTTAACGATTTCTATTCCTAGAGTCAGAGCCGCGTCTTGCCATTTGCGCTTGAGTTCAGAGGGGCTGACTAGTTCCTTATCCCGGCGTGTCTTCTTCTGTGCCCACTCCTTCTGCTCAAGACTAGCATTAGCCCCGACAACAGCTAGGATTTGCTGCCGTCGCTTGGAAAAGTCCTGTAACTGTTCTAGAGTGTATCCCTTAATATCAAACTGCCCGTGCTCATGCCACTCAATTTCATACCCCAGGCGCTGCACCTCAATAGCCAAATATTGCTGGTACATCATCCCCAACAGCTTTTGGTCCCGGAAGATGCCATCGTTGAGATGACTATACCATTCCCCGTTGGGAGCCTGGGTCATATTCATAACCAGGCAATGGCTGTGCAGATGTGGGTCTAGTTCTCTAGTTTCGATGTGATTGAACATGGCTTTCACCATATTCCCCGTCTTGACGACTTCCCGGTTTGCCCCTGTCCCGATTCGGGTAGTCGCATATTCCCGTTCCATCCACTCCAAGACTTTTTTCACCGCTTGGTCATGAGCTGCAATTAGCCTAAAGTCCTCCCCAGCCAGAGCACATAGGCTAACACTTTTGGGCGCACAGAAGGTGCAGTCAACAGCCGCCTTGCGATGGAGTGCATCAACTTCTCTTTGGCTGAGGGACTTGCTGCCATCCGGGGTTAGTCCTTTTATCAGGTTCTCGTAGACCTGGAAATCGTTGATTTCTCCTTTAACCCCAAGCGAAAGTGCTCCCTGGCCTAGAAACTCCCCTCTAGCATTGCTCTGGTAGTAGCCCTTTTTAAAATATTCAACACCTGTTTTGGCTTTGATATTTTTCGGGGTTAGCACTTATGGCCTACCTCAAAAAAATCCAAATCCATCGCCGCCAAAGGCACTGGGACGCTCAAACCCTTTTTAGTAGCAGCAACAACGAACTCTACTTCTACGTCGTTGAGCGCTCGCAGTCCTTCTAAAACTGAATCAAGGTGTTTCGCCTCAACACACCAGACACTGAAATTTGTGAATCGGTTAATTGGTTCAGTGTAAAACCAGACTTCTCCCGCCGACAAGCTCCTGAAGATTTCAACAGCTCCCCTGTGGAAAAAGTTGAAAACAAAGGCGAACCATTCACTCTGACTCAAATAGGCGATCTTAATTCTGACTTTTGTTGCTGTCTTTACATCTGGGGGGCGTGTTGTCCAGTAGTGACTGCTCGCCCAAAAACACATTTCCCTCAAAGCCTTTATTTCGATTATCAAATGCTTTCGGTTAACCAAGGACATTACTTTGCCTCTGACTAGTTGACAATCTATGACGAAGAAGATTTTATCAATTCGTCCATCAGCTTTTCGAGTTGCTGTCGTCGAGGCAGACTGAGAAATTAAATTTAACCAGCTGGCTCAGCACTTTTAAATTAACTCTCCGGCGATCGCCAACGACAATTGTCTGAAAGTTAGCATTTTCCTGATTGCTATCTTAACCCATGAAATGGAGTAATGTGCCATGCCAGTATGGCATTTTTTCCGGGGAGTCCAGAGGGGCTTCCCCTCTGGTATATCACCCAAATTTTAACCCCTAAACCTTGTCTAGTCCTTGCATTTCCCTGGTATTTCCCTTACATTTCCCTGATGATTCCCTTGCATTTCCCTTGTGGCCCTCAATTCGGGGTTGAAAGGAGTAAAGGGGATTTTTTATAAGTCAATTCCCTTTGATTTCCCTTGTAAATCCCTGCTCTAACCCTGGTAATTCCCTTAAAATTCCCTTGTCACTCCCTTGTATTGGTAATTCCCTTGTGTTTCCCTTACCGTTACCAAGAACTCTTACTGACAAAAATTGAAAGAGCCGATAAACTAAAAGTGGCTGACTTGGGCCTGAGAGTGTAGCATTAGGATCTTGGGATGCCTTGCCAAAAAAGTTTCATCCAAAAAATTGACACAACGGTTAAAAACTAAAAAACGGAATAGACATGGCTGACGTAACTATTTGCATTGATCTAGGCTCACTGATGAACAAGGCTATTTTCAGCCTAAGGCAGTTTAATCCAGAGCTAATGTTGATGCTTTCAGAAGTAGCTAAGATTACAAAAAAGAGTTCAGAGGAGTGTGAAGAGAATAACTCCATTAATCTCAGCCCAGAAGATTTTGCTTGGATTGAGTACGAGGGTAAGTATCGAGCAATTGGGTTCTTGGCACGGGAACGCTTTAATGGCGACCTGAATTTAAAAGAACCAAAACTGAGGCTAGCCTTGTATAAGACGCTGGCGATTGTGGGAGCGATCGCCCAAAAAAAAGGCTTGCCGAATGGAACAACTGTGCGCTTAGGGCATCTGCTACCTTACGGGGAATATCAAGATCGCAAGCTGCTGGAGCAGATGACTGGAGAAGCGCTCGTTGGCTTCCAATTTCAGGGGCAGAAAAGAAGTTTTGAGCTTGAGAGCTATGTTAGGGCAAACGCATCTTAATGAGCGGCAACATGTGATAATAAAACGTGCTCTT
>CAXUIG010000310.1:0-6797 GCA_964250845.1 uncultured bacterium
AGGTGTGACCCTCTCAACAGAGATCACCCTGACCCCTGAGCATTAGCCCCTTTGCGGTCAACAGCACCCCCTGGAATGCGAGATGGCATCGCCAATTTGAGTTCTTTGTCTTTCAGTTGCAGCAGTTCAGGTACCGTTACAAATTTATACCCGCTTGCTCTGAGCCTAGCGATGATGGTTGGTAAAGCCTTCACAGTCTTCGAGCGATTGCCACCACCATCGTGCATCAGCACAATCCCCCCCGGATGCGCCGAACGCAGCACATTGTGAACCAAGAATTGCACCGATGCGAGGCGATAGAACCAGTCCCTAGAGTCAGCTGACCACATCATAACGGCGTAGTTATGGTTTTTGGCGTACTCAGCTGGCCCATTGTTCAAGATGCCTCCGGGCGGACGGAACAGAGATGTTCTTACTCCTGTCGTCTTGTAGATAATTTCCGCCGTTTCCTCAATTTCTCGTGCTGCGGTGGACGGGTCCAGGCGACGGTACCAGTGGTGCCAGGTATGGTTGCCAATGGCGTGACCGGCGGCTACCACGAGATTGGCTATTTTGGGAAAATTTTTCACGTTATTCCCAATCCAGAAGAAAGTAGCGGGGATGTCATTTTGCTTCAGAATTTCCAGGACTTGCTCGGTGGTGCGAGGCCAGGGACCGTCATCAAACGTGAGCGCGATCACTTTATCTTGTGGCGAGAGTGGAGTCTGGGCAATGTTTTTTCCCTGAAACTCCTTAGGTACAAAAAAGGTATTAACTTCCGGGGCTAATCGTGCGCTTGCCTTTGGCACCGACGGACGTACTACCATTGCCTGCTTGACACTTGGGTGTGTTTGTAAGTTCAGGCAAATCAAAAAACTGCCAACAGCAGCAACGATCGCCATGAATATTTGGCGCTGCCGAACCAATGATTTACGCTTTGTCACGTTATATCTCCTGACACTCCTCCAATGATAAGGGCGGCGGCGTTAAAGGTTTTTCTACCCTCAGACATCACCATCGGTTGAATCGCCGCCCTTGTGGATGCCAATCATGGCACTCAACTTTTAGGGGAAGTTTCTCCTGGTCCGGTAGTGACTATGACTAGGCTGTCTGGATGAATTAGCTGTTGGATTGCCTGTTGCACCTGCTCGCGGCTAACCGCCTCAATTCGTTTAGGAAACTGGCGAAGTTCCTCTGTGCCTAGTCCATAGACGGAATTACTAAGAATTACGTCAGCCAAATCACCGGGCTTCGCTAACTCCACAGGATAGGTGCTGGTAATTGAACGTTTCGCAGTGCTCAATTCAGCCTCAGTCACCCCTTGCTCACGCAGCTGCTTCAACAGAGCTAGAGTACTGGCGATCGCCTTTTGAGCATCGCCAGGAGCCGTTTGCATCGCAATCAAGAAGGGACCAGGATGGATTCCTGCTTGAAAGCTGCTACGGATGCCGTAGGTCAGACCTTGTCGATCTCGGACTTCAGTTCCCAGTCGGCTTGAGAGTGTATTTCCTCCCAAAATCTGATTCAGCACCAAGGCAGTATAGAAGCGTGGGTCAGAACGCGAGATGCCGCTATAGCCGATATAAGTCACTGCTTCAGCCTTACCGGGTATGACTTGACTCAGGCGAGTCGTGGCTTTAGGCAAAGAAATCGTCGGGAAGCGCAAGGACGGGCGTTGATCCAAAACTTGCCACTTTCCGAAAGCGTTATCGAGCAGTGGACGCACACTCTTCGGGTTAAAGTCGCCAACCAAGGCGATCTGAATCGTATCAGGTCGATAGTGCTGATGGTAGAAGCGGACTAGATCAGCACGAGTAATGCTCTTTAAGCTCTCCTCAGTGGGAAAGCTGTGGAACGGATGATTTTCCGGGTAGATTGCCTGTTGGAATACCCGTCGTCCCAATTGGCGAGGGTCATCCAACTCCAATTTGAGGGCAGTCAAAGCTCGCTGACGACTCAGATCTAGCTGCAGGTTGGGGAATGTGGCATGTTGCACCACATCTGCCAAGGTTTCCAGCAAAATCGGTAGATTTGCCGCCAGAGCATTTCCGCCAATCTTGACTCCCTCTCGGCTAGCACTGAAGCCAAGACTAGCTCCCCGGTTTTCTAAGGATTTAGCCAGAGTAAGGGCATTTTGGGTCTGTGTGCCATTCATTAAGTTCGCGGCAGTCAGAATCGCTGTTCCTGATTTCTGATTGGTGTCAAAATCAGTACCAGCGTCAATCTGTCCGATCAGGTTAATTGTGGACGCACTATGGTCAGGCAGCATTAGAACGACGAGACCATTTTCTAGAGTAAACTGCTCTGGTAAGGGTTGGGTCGTCGTAGCCGTTGCTGACGTGGCGGGGGGTAAATATTTAGCAACTTGCGCCGGGTCTACAGGCTTACCGGGGCTGAAGTTTTCGACGGTTCGACCCGCTCCCGCTCCAGAAGTACCAGGTTTACCACCCAGGGTTAGGGTCGGCTCAAAGAATCCCACTGTCTGTTTAGCCGGGTTGAGGTAAGTTTTAGCCACCCGCTTCACATCAGCGGCACTGACTTTGGCGATCGCTCTTAGGTAGCGCTCAATGTTCTGATAATCTCCAGCCACCGTTTGGTTATATCCCAGTTGAGTTGCCTGACTGGTGATGTCCTGGTTGCCCAGAACAAAGGAGGCTTGTAGTTGAGTCTTAGCCCGGTTCAATTCCTCTTCGGTGACTTCCCGCTGCTGCAGATCAGCTAGGGATTGTTGAAGCACCTGCTCAATCTGGGACAAATCTTTACCAGGAGCAGCTGTGGCGGAAATTGTGTACCAGCCCGGTTCAATCAGCTCTGCTGCACTAGCACCTACTGAGCTTGCAAGACCCGATTCTACCAGCGCTTGGTAGAGCCGAGAACTGCGACCTCCCGTCAAGATTCCATCCATTAGGTCTATGGCAGGAACATCGGGATGCTTGATATCCGGCAAGGGATACACCAGTTGCAAAAGCGCTGCGCTACCGGGTTGTTTTAATCGAATTGGCGTTTTAGCAGGTAGCTCTTTGGCAGAAGAAGTAGCGGTAGTAACTGTCGGCTGGTTTGGTGTGGAGGCAGTCTTAGCCCGTTTGGGTACCTGACCAAAGGTCTGTTTGACACTTTTGAGCACAGGTTTTGTGGTAAAATCCCCTGTGATCACAAGCGTGGCATTGTCTGGACTGTAATAAGTCTGGTAATAACTCTGCAACTGCTCAACCGTAAATTTCTCTACATCAGCTTTAGTGCCTCCCACAGGTAGACCATAAGGTCGGTCTGGAAAAGCGGCTCGCATCACCGCTCGGTTCAGACGATAGCCAGGTCCATTTTCGTACCCCTGCAACTCTGAGATCACCACTCGCCTCTCACTCGCCAGTTGCTCTGCCCCATTCAAGGACTTTTCCATCCGGTCCGCTTCCAGAACCAGCAGTGCCTCTAACTTGTCCCGCTCCACCGTCCCAAAGTAGGCGGTTTCGTCATAGCTCGTAAACGCATTGAACTGACTACCCAAGGCACTAAGCAGGCGACCGAACTGAATCGGACGGTCAGTTGTTCCCTTGAACATTAGGTGCTCTAGCTGGTGAGAAAGTCCATTCACACCTGCAGCCTCGTTGCGGGACCCGACCTTATACCATACTTGGACACTTACAACCGGAGCCGTGTGTACTTCCTTGGTTAACACGGTCAAGCCATTGTCTAATACTGTTTTACGCACCCCTTGGGTGAAAGAGATCCCAGGGACAGGTTGCACCGCCGTTAATGGCACTGAGGCATTAGTGCGATCGCCCCAGAACAGCACAACGATACTCAAGACAAAGCTGAAGAACAAGCCCAGAAAAATGTATGGGCGCCACTTAAGTATAAAAGACATTTTGGTTGCACTGGAAATCGGGATGAGCTGACAACAGCTTGAAAAAGTTGGGTTTAACTGTGAGTATAGCTCCGACTATAGACAAATTTTTGCCTGATTCAGGCTAACTCCCACTGAATATCAAGTTATCAGTTTCATTCCCAATAAAATCCGTGTCAAATTGAAGCGTTTGCTCAGGATCTCGTAAACAAGAAGGATGCTACTGGAAATCCTCTTTCACAGAGCGATCGCGAAAATACCTAACCCGTCTGCCCCAGACTCGATAAAAATGCGTGATTTTACTGGTGATTGCTCTAGGTCTTGATGATTACAATCAACGCACTCCTCAAGATTATTCTCATTTCAATGATTTTTGAACTAAAAATAATTAGCCGAGATGGTGAACAATAAGTTGATAGTCAAAATCCAGGCTAAGTGGCAGTTAGAATTAAGAACCATTCAAGAACTGCTGCATATCGTTGGGATCATACTCGATTTCTTTTTGATGGTGGGGTTGGCTCTGGTGTATGAGTTGAAGCAATCGTGGCGCTGGGTATTCCTTGGCGTTCCGCCCGAATCACTGTAAAATTCGGTGATGATGTGCAGCTGTCAGCGCTGCATCAAATGTCACCTTCAATCATAGTGAGCTGTGATTGTCACTCGTCCATAAAATTTATCCCGTTCTCGTCCCAACCGAATTCTGCGCTTTAACTCTTCAAGATGCTGTTTGAGCCAGTGAGGATTATTACCAGTATGAAGGCAAATTTTCCAGGAGTGAGTAGCCGATCCATTTTTATTAAATTTGACTGATTTTACAGCATTACAGCGGTAAAAAAAGTTAATACTGCGACGAATAAACTGTTCCCACTCTTCCATATCATTAGCTTGTTTTGGTTTTGGTGCTTCCAGATTAAGAACGTTAATTGGTTTATCTTTAAAAGGACTTCTGGTATTTTTGCTTTTTATGATGAATTTTGCCATTTTTAACAGTATGTTGAGAACGACAACGGGGGCAAGTAGGTGTGGGAGCCGACATAAGCAATAAAAGAATCAATAATTCTAATGGTTGCTATATTGTAAAAATTAACATTTTATGGTACAGTCCTGTATTTAAACATCTTATAATAAAAGTTTTTTTAATTGCTGCATTTAATGAGGAGCAATCCCTAAACCGATAAACAGAAGGAATTTAAGTTAGTAAGTTTGGAGCTTCACTACATATTTACCACCACCCCCGACCAAAGTGAAGACTGACCTGAAATCGCAAGGCTAATTGGTGTAGTGAGTTTTCTCTATTCTTATGCGCATTAATTATTCTTTGATGCAGATCAAGGGAATATGCTTTCATCGTTACCGCAACTAGTCAAAATTTTTGCCTAACTTAAGTGTATATCATTCGCACGAAAACCGCTGTATACAGTGTGCAATCAACCGGATTTGATATGAGAAAGCCTTGGCAGAAGCTTCTACATGCAATACGGTTTGGATAAGTTCCATTGACGTTATTCGCAAGAAGCAGATGCAGTAATCAGCCTTTGGGCACTTCAAAAATCTCTATTTTTTATTAACCGAACCGTATTGATTTATAATGGGTCATGATCAAGCGATCGGGGAGAGGGGGAGATCGACATCGGTGATAATAGAGTTAGCCTTGAAAATGCCAGTTTGCACTACTGACAAAGGGAGATCGACATGACACTGACAAAACAGCGACTTTGGACGGTCGAAGACTATCACCGTATGGTTGCGGCTGGCATTCTGACAACAGGCGATCGGGTTGAACTGCTGGAAGGGCAAATTATTGAAATGAGTCCCCAACTTCCTCCCCATGCTTCTACCGCTCAGCGAGTCGCTCGTTATCTCGATCGCCTGTTAGAAAGCGTTGCCTACGTGCGGATGCAACTACCGATCACCCTCAAACCCAATTCCGAACCAGAACCCGATATTGCTGTTGTGCAGATTGATCCCCAAGAATATTCTGATCGCCACCCCAGTCCTGATGACATTTTTCTAATTATTGAAGTTGCCGACTCGACTTTATTGGGCGATCGCCAACACAAAGCCCTAATCTACGCCAAAGCTGGCATTCAGGATTATTGGATTCTGGATGTCAACACTCACCAAATTTACCAATTCCGTGAACCTGAAGTCACAGGTTACAAACAGAAAAGCATTTTAAGCAAAGATAGCCCACTGGTTCCGTTAGCATTTCCAACCATTTTGATCGTCCCCGATCGGTTATTCAGGTAACTTCCAGTCAAATGTGCTGATTTTGTTAAGTGAGATCGCCGTTCTTGTAGTGCGATCGGTTTCAGTTTCCGAAGTGCGACGGGAGCTTAATATACAGCAGTTTCGGGCTAGATGAGGTACATCAGAAGCTAAGTTCACAAGGGTTTTAGGAATCACTTTGTACCTCACTCAACTAAAACACGCTGTATTTATTATGCTAGAGAATCTTCTGAGTTGGATGGGTAATAACTTATGAGCCCGGCTCTACTGATGGTTCTAAGACATTGTATGATGAGAGATTCATTTCAATATTGGGTGAATATAAGAGGGGATTGGTTGCATGAAAGCTAAATGACTTAACTGGAGCAGGCAGATGTTTTTGAAAGAATGACATAGCTTCATACGGGTCTCTAGGTAAATGGCTCATTATCACACCGTTTTCTGAATTCTCTGGAATAATTCTGTAGGACCCAGTATGACCATCTGCATAAGTTACTTGCATCATTACAGGTGGACTTCTAAAAAGTGTTTTATAGATTTTGCCAAAAGTAGAGTACTTAAACTTAACTTTTGCACGAATTATGGAGCTTTCACTTGCTTCTATAGACTGAAGATTATTCCAGTTAATCAATGAGATTTTGCTTGAAGTACTTGGTGAGCATGAATTGAACTTTTGCTTCTCTAACAGCAGAATTCGGTAATCCTGAATAGTAATGGTCAGGATTGCAGTGACGCATTGTAGTGATGC
>CAXUIG010000311.1:0-6793 GCA_964250845.1 uncultured bacterium
GGGGAGAGGGGGAGAGGGGGGGATGTCCTTAGTTCGGACTTTGGACTTGTTGTAGATATTCAAAAACAACTCGGTGGTTTTGTGTTGGATGTTTGCTTTAGCGCTAATGAGCATCCCTTGGGATTGCTGGGGTCTTCTGGTGCTGGCAAAAGCATGATTCTGCGCTGCATTGCTGGTATAGAAACACCTACTAAAGGTCGCATCGTCTTGAACGGGCGGGTGCTGTTTGACTCGGAAATGGGGATTAATCTTCCTAGTCGCGATCGCCGTGTTGGTTTTTTATTTCAGAACTACGCCCTCTTCCCTCACCTTACGGTGGCTCAAAATATTGCTTTCGGTTTGCAGGAGCGAAATAAAGCTAGAGTGCAGCGCATAGTGCAAGAACAACTTGCTCATACCCAACTGCAAGGACTAGAAAACCGCTACCCTCACCAGCTGTCGGGGGGGCAACAGCAGCGGATAGCATTGGCAAGAGCTTTAGCGATTGAACCTCTTGCCTTGCTCCTGGATGAACCGTTTTCGGCACTTGATACTCATCTGCGTAGCCAGATGGAACAGCAGCTGATGCAGACGCTCTTTACTTACCGAGGCGTCACCCTGTTTGTTAGCCATAACTTAGAAGAAGCCTATCGGGTTTGCCAAAACCTGTTGGTGCTAAGCGGCGGAAAAGCATGTGCCTATGGTGCTAAACAAGACATCTTCGAGCATCCTGCTAATTTCACTGTAGCCCAGTTGACGGGGTGTAAGAACTTTTCGAGCGCCCATGCACTCTCACAAGATCGGGTAGAAGCGATTGACTGGGATTGCACTCTCCGAGTTATCGAAGCTATCCCGAACTCGCTCTCCTATGTGGGAGTTCGCGCTCATCAGCTAACCTTCACCAACGACCCCAACCAGGAGAATACTTTCCCCTGCTGGCTGGTGACGAGGAGCGAAACTCCGCACCGAATGACCCTATACCTAAAGCTACATAATCCGCCTAGTAGTCCCAGTGACTACCACTTGCAGGCTGAAGTCTTTAAAGAAAAGTGGTCGGTGCTCAAAGAGCAGCCTTTTCCCTGGCACATTTACTTAGACCCTCTGCGGCTAATTTTAATGCACGAGTGAAGTGTTGCTAGCGCAGCAGCCTTCACCAAAGGCAAAATTTGTCTACTTTTGTGTTAGGACGACGGGAAAATTTACCGGAACTTTACCGGAACTTTCGAGAACTTAGCTGTATCGACAAATACCAGCCTCTAAAGGAAACTGATATTCAGATGAGAAAAAACTGATATCTGGATGACATGGAGTGACAGAGCATTTGCATAGCTGCGGTTTGAGCGATCATCCCCGCCAGTAGAAGCTGAGCCCCAACTTGAGAAAAGAGAAAGCACTCAGGTCTAAAAGAGCAAAGCAATTGTTCTGACACTTTCATATCAAGAGGTTTACTTATGTTGGCATTTGATGATTCACCAAAACTGGGGGTGGAGTTTTCTACGTTGGTAGAGCTTCTGCGCGAACGAGCCCGAAGGCAGCCTGAGCAAACAGCTTTTATTTTTTTGCTTGGGGGAGAAACAGAAGCAGCCAGAGTAAGTTATAAAGAGTTGGACCGACTCTCACGCGCGATCGCATCGAAACTTCAGCGTATGGGGGCTACTGGTAAGCGTGCCTTGCTTCTCTACCCGCCTGGACTAGAGTTCATTGCCGCCTTTTTCGGGTGTTTGTATGCCGGGGTTGTAGCTGTTCCTGCTTATCCACCCCGTCCAAATCAATCGATGTCTCGGCTCCAAGCCATTTTGGCTTCTTCGCAGGTGGCGGTGGCACTCACCACTACATCCCTGTTGGTCAACATAGAGGATCAGTTAGCTTATAATTCAGAATTTGCCACTTTGCGCTGGCTGGCCAGCGATGATCTTACCCCCGACCTGGTGTCAGACTGGCAGGAACCGGCGTTGTGCCGGAACACTCTGGCTTTTCTTCACTATACTGCCGGTTCTACGGGAAGACCGAAGGGGGTGATGGCTAGTCATGGGAATCTGCTGCACAATTTAGCTTTATCGCATCAGTGTTTCGAGCATACGCCCAACAGCCGGGGGGTGATCTGGCTACCGCCTTATAACGATATGGGATTAATTAGTGGGGTACTACAGCCCCTCTACAGTGGATTCCCAGTCACACTCATGGCACCAGCGGCTTTTCTTTCAAAGCCTTTTCGCTGGCTGCAGGCTATTTCCCGCTACAAGGCTACGATAAGCGGTGGACCCAATTTTGCCTATGATCTGTGTGTTCGCAAGATTAAGCCTGAAGAGCTGGCGAGTCTTGACCTCAGTAGTTGGGAAGTTGCTTTCAATGGAGCTGAGCCCCTTCGTGCCGAGACGCTGGAGAGGTTTGTAGCCACTTTTGAATCTTGTGGCTTCCGCCGGGAGGCATTTTACCCCTGCTATGCGATCGCTGAGGCCACTTTATTCGTTTCCGGTGGATTGAAAACGCGACCCCCGGCTGTATCCCATGTCTCAGGGGCAGCGTTATCGCAAAACCGCGTGCTTCGAGCTGTCAGTGAACAAAAGGACAGCCGAAAACTTGTCGGTCTTGGTAGGACTTGGTTAGACCAGAAAATAGTAATTGTTGACCCCCAATCCTTAACCCAATGTAGATCTGACCAAGTGGGAGAGATTTGGGTTTCAAGCCCGAGTGTGGCTCAGGGCTATTGGAATCGACCGGAGGAAACAGCTCAAACTTTCCATGCCTATTTAGCAGATACCGATGAGGGGCCGTTTTTGCGCACGGGTGACTTGGGATTCTTCATCGCCCAAGAGTTGTTCGTCACCGGGCGGCTCAACGATTTGATTGTAATTCAGGGTCGCAACCATTATCCGACTGACATAGAACTGACGGTAGAAACAGCTCACCCAGCCTTACGCCCAGGTTGCGGGGCTGCCTTTTCGGTCGAGTTCGACGCCCAAGAGCAACTAGTAATAGCTCAAGAAGTGGAGCGTACTAACCTCCGCCATCTAGACTTTGAAGAGGTAATTAGAGCTATCCGCCAAGCAGTGGTGGAGCAGCACGATCTGGAAGTTTATGCTGTCCTGCTGCTTAAGCCTGGGAGTATTCCAAAGACTTCCAGCGGTAAAATCCAACGCCATGCTTGCCGCCAAGGGTTCGAAGCAGGTGAACTAGAGATTGTAAATGATTTCACTCAGTCAGTACAGGGCAGTAAGCCGGACTCCAACTCATGCTTAGACCATTTTGAGCAAAAGGCGAGGAAGTTAAAGCAGTCTCAGGCGGCAGAAGCTATTGAAGCCTGGTTAGGCTCTAATATTGCCCTGCGGCTGCGGTCAATTTTTTTGCTCAAACGAGTTGGTTTGTGGGTAACCGTTCTATTGCTCGCTGCCTGTGCAACTAACATCATCATTGTCTACAGCTTCTTGCGCTCTCAAACCACTGCTAAAACTTCGTCATTAACTCCCTCAAAAAGTACAATTGCTGTTAATGCAGTTGCTGGCTCGGGGGATTTGGAACCTGAAGGTGAGGTTGTTCGCGTGTCGGCTCCAGCCTCCGGTCAAAGTTCACGGGTTGACCAACTGCTTGTGAAAGTGGGAGACGGAGTTAAGGCGGGGCAAGTGGTGGCGATTCTTGACAGTCGCGATCGCCTCGAAGCTGCCCGAAACAGAGCCCAACAACAAGTCATAGTTGCCATGGCTCGTCTAGCAAAGGTAAAAGCTGGAGCCAAAAAGGGTGAGATTAATGCTCAGAAGGCGAAAGTTGACAGCTTAGGAGCTGAGCGGCGTGGACAAATTTTTGCTCAAGAGGCAACCATTGAGCGCCTAGAGGCTGAGTTGCAAGGGGAAAAGGAAACTCAAGCCGCGACGATTGAGCGTTTAAAGGCAGAGTCGCGCAATGCCAAAACAGAGTGCGATCGCTATCAGATGTTATACCAAGACGGTGCGGTAACAGCTTCCTCGCGTGATAGTAAGTGCATGCACGAAAAAACCGCTCTCGAGCAGGTCAATGAGGCCGAAAGTAACCTCTCCCGGATTGTGACCACCCGTCGAGCTGAGATCACCGAAGCCAAAGCGACTCTAAAGCGGACTGTGGAAACCCTTCAAGATCAGCAGGCCGAAGCCAATTCTACTTTAGAACAGATGGCTGAAATCCGTCCAGTAGAAGTGGCAGTTGCCCAATCCGAACTCGCAGATGCCTCATCAGGTGTTAAACAGGCTCAGGCAGAACTAGACCTAGCCTATGTGCGAGCGCCTAAAGCCGGTAAGATTCTGAAAATTCAGACTTGGCCTGGAGAAATCGTCAATCAAAAAGGCATTGTTGAACTAGGTCAAACAAAAAAAATGTATGTGAAAGCAGAAATCTATGAAACAGATATTAGTAAAGTCCATCTAGGTCAAAGAGCCACCATTACTAGCAGTGGCTTTATAGGTAAATTACAGGGAACTGTAGACGAAATTGGTTTGGAAATTGGCAAAAAAGATGTCCTAGGTACTGACCCAGTAGCTGATGTAGACTCTAGAGTAGTGGAAGTAAAAATCCGTCTCGATTCAGCAGATAGCAAGCTCGTTGCAGGCTTAACTAACTTAGCAGTTAAGTTTGTGATTGATACCTCTATTCCTCGGTAAAGTGCTATTAAAGTTTACATGAGAATATATAAAGATGATTGGGAAAATATCTACAGCATGGTTACAACTTAAGTATGAAAAGATTCGGTTGTTAGTAGCACTATGTGGGATTAGCTTTGCCGTAGTTTTGATATTTATGCAACTCGGTTTACGCGCCGCTCTGTTTGATAGTGCTGTTGCCGTACATACAAGGTTGCAAGGTGAAATTTTTTTGAGTAGTCCTCGGTCTACCTCTTTTGTTGCTATGGAAAATTTTTCCGAACGCCGGTTAGACCAAGCTCTAGCCTTGGATGAGGTAGAATCTGTTATTCCTATATATTTAGGTTTCACTCACTCTAAAAATCCGCAAACTCAAAATTCTTGGCGCACCATATATGTGATAGGTTTTGACATTGACTATCAAGTCTTTGATTTGCCGGGTGTAGAGTCAAATATAGATAAGATTAAACTTCCCGATGTAGTTTTATTTGATGAAGCTTCAAGAGCTGAATTTGGACCAATCGCTGATGAATTTAGACGTGCGGGAATAGTTAATTTAGAAGTAGGATATCAAGCTTCTGGAACTCGCAAAATTACAGTACTAGGATTATTTAAATTAGGAACATCATTTGGAGTTGATGGTAATCTAATTACTAGTGATTTAAATTTTTTACGAATTATTCCTCAACGCAAAAAAGGATTCATTAATTTGGGAGTTATCAAATTAAAACCTGGTTACAATATTAATAAAGTCGTCAATAAGCTGAGAGAATATTTGCCTGAAGATGTCAAAGTCTTATCTAAGCAGGCAGCTATAGATGCTGAAAAGCATTATTGGAATAGTAATACTCCGATTGGATTTATTTTCGCGTTTGGTGTAATTTTGGGACTAATCGTAGGCATGATTATTGTCTATCAAATTCTTTATAGCAACGTCTCGGAGCATTTGGCTGAGTACGCAACTTTGAAGGCTATAGGATATAAGCATGACTACTTAGTCTATGTTATTTTTCAAGAGTCTCTAATTCTAGCAATTTTAGGTTACATACCTGGATTTTTTATCTCTTCATTCATGTATAAAATTACTACTGATGCTACGCATCTACCAGTTGCTATGGAACCTACTAGAGTACTGTTAGTACTGATATTGACATTTTCGATGTGTTTCATTTCTGGGGCTATTGCTATGCGTAAATTGTCAGAGGCAGAGCCCGCTGATATTTTTTAGTGTGTCGTTAGACAATTAATATCTATGGAACCCGTCGTTAGGATTCGCCATCTCAACCATTACTTTGGAAATTCGTCACTACGTAAACAGGTTTTATTTGACATTAACCTGGAAATTAATTGGGGAGAAATTCTGATTTTGACTGGAGCATCCGGTTCAGGAAAAACCACATTGTTATCCTTAATTGGAGGTTTGCGATCTGTCCAAGAGGGAAGTCTTAGAATTTTAGGTCAAGAGCTGTATGGAGCCAATGAAGACCAACTGGTACGGGTACGTCGTCACATTGGCTATATTTTCCAAGCTCACAATTTGTTGCAGTTCATGACTGCTCGACAGAACGTGCAAATGTCAGTTGAACTGCACGAAAATATTTCCAGGCGTCAAGCGCGTGCCAAGTCTGAGGCTATACTCAAGGCAGTTGGCCTGCGGAATCGAGTTAACTACTACCCTCAAAATCTCTCACAGGGACAAAAACAGCGGGTAGCGATCGCCCGTGCCTTGGTGAGTCATCCCAAGTTGATTTTAGCGGACGAGCCCACTGCTTCATTAGACAGTAAGACCGGTAGAGAGGTTGTAGACTTAATGCAGCTTCTGGCGAAGGAACAAGGGTGTACCATAATGCTTGTCACTCACGACAATCGAATTTTGGATATTGCTGACCGCATCCTGCGCATGGAAGACGGTCGGCTGGTAAAAGAAGTGGTTGCAGCTTCTGTGTCCCCTTTATGTTTCAACCGCTCCTAAAGCTTTCAGTGTAGTCAACTGAGCTGAGGTTAAACTTGTAACACCTGTGATATTCATGCCCTCATAGAGCCGGTCAGCTCTAAGCGTTTTTAGGCAGCGACCCGTACTGACATCCCAAAGCTTGATCGTCTGATCTTGGCTGCCACTGACCAGGGTTAGACCATCAGGACTGAAGGTGACTGAGTATACTAAACTAGTGTGCTCCTGCAAAGCTTTGAGGCAGACACCCGTCTGG
>CAXUIG010000312.1:0-1642 GCA_964250845.1 uncultured bacterium
ACATCAGGTAATCTTTTACATTTATCACTTTACCATTACTATGCAGGAGTACCCGTAAGACTCTATCATTCTCCAAGAAATTAAGCAATCACATTGGAGCAATTTGGTACTTTGTGCATCACTACAATGCGTCACTGCAATCCTGACCATTACTATTCAGGATTACCTCAGAATTTACTTTCGTAGGAGTGATGAAAGAGCGTTTGACTGCAAAGCTCTTAGGATAAGGACTTTACGCTTCGCAATGACCGAGACAGCCCTATATGCTCCGAAGATAATACTTCTTTAACTCACTTGAGTAGCTCCAGGCAATACCCTCAGGGTCTTTACTGCGAGTCCACTCGACAAACTCTGACTCAGACATCTTAGCTTGCTTAGATCTCAAGGTGGTTCTAGGGACATCTAACCTTTCACTAAGTGCTGTTTGCGTCAACAGTTTAGGCTGGAAATCGTCAGGTTGCTGCTCTATTTTCTGGATGACTGTCGTCTCACCTTGGTCTGTTGCAATTTGTTCTGTAGTTTCACTACTAGTCAGCTCAGGTTTGTGAGTGTCACTAAGCCGAGGTTTTTTTACCTTTGTCTTTGACCGTTTTCTGGTAGTCTTTATATGTGCATCACTGGGCAAAACAGCCTCAACCGTACCATTTTGGGTGAGTTCAAGGCTGTTTTCTACAGCCAACAATACTTCTAGAAGTTCTGGACAGGCTTCAGTCATAAATCGGTAGGTAGACTCAAGTTCTGACCAAGTCTCGAAAGGCTTTTTAAATCGATGCTCAAAGTAGTCCTTGAATGAATCGTAGGTTTTGTTCCCTTCCATCCAGTGGGGAATTTTGTACATTTCCTTTTCCTTGATAAGGCTCAGGAGTTTGTAACAAACAATCCAAGCTGTATCTAGGCTTTGGGCGCACAAACCTATCCACTTGTCTGCAAACGCAGCCTTTGATTCATCCGTGTTCAGTGTCTGGAATCGGTCGAAAACATAGGAGACATTAGCGGGCAATTCCCATCCTGGATATATAGAGGCAGCTTCACCACGCCCATATACGGCATTTTGTGACTTTGTCGATTGCTGGGTCGGTCTCAAAGACTTAGCTGGTTTTGTTGTGTCACTGTAGCGATACTTTCCAACCTCTTCTTCCACAACTGCCAATCTTGCTGACAGGTCATCACTACGTTTTTCTCCTGCTACTAATCTTGCTGCCAAATTATCTATGCGTTCTGTCAGAGTATTGGTCGTGGCAGTATCAGGGGTAGGTGCTACTACGAGAGTAGATGTTTTCCCCTGCGTTAAGCCAAAGTAGCTTTCTAGAATAGCAGTTGCTGCACTTGACAAAGACTTGACATTATGAGCCTCCTGGAATGCTTTTAGCCGATGATGGGCATTAGGCGGAATATAGATAGATAGCTTGAGATTATTAGTAGCCATTGGTTTTGCCTTATTAACGTACTATTGCAGCTCCGCAATAGTACAAATATACTATAAAAATAACATAAGTAACGTGTGAGTAACGTGCGAGTAACGTACTTTTAACGCTCTTTGTGATACTCTATTCCTTACCTTGATGCCAACTAGAGCAACAGCTTCAGGTGTATGGCGCGGGGGGGGGGGGGGGGGGGGGAGGGAGCGCCGGACACCCCGCGC
>CAXUIG010000312.1:1652-6765 GCA_964250845.1 uncultured bacterium
AACAGCTTCTGGTTTAGGGCGGGGTGGTTCCGCGGGGCACGCTTCCTCCTGGTAACCTCCGCGAGTATATCCACTTTCTCAACATAGACAATCAGGCTTAAACCGTGTGGACTACCCAGATACTACGCTCGCTCTTCGGCTCATGGTTGTCTAATAGATTAGAGCTGTAAGTCCAAATCTTGTCGTCAAACAGGTTTCTGAAATTTTGTCATATCCCCAAACCTGATAAAACACCGCCGACAAGCTCCCTGTGTCCACAAAGCCGGAATTGCAAACCTTGCATTACAGTTCGGGCATTCTGATAGCAAGCGTAGACTGTGGCAAGCGCATCCCGCCGTCACCTTAAACTGCCACTCGATCCGGTGACAAGGCTCTCGGACATAGCAAGCCCCACACAACCGAATCGGACTGTGGTTCATCCCCACTCCCTCTGACGGCAGCATCCGCTTTAGCCTATGCACTTCCACCCCAACTACAGCGGCTATTGCCTCCAATTCCCGCCAAGTCGGAAACGGGTTCAGGTGGAACTTTTCCCACCGTGCCACCACCGCCCCAATTCCAGCTACTCGACCTAACCCACTGGGCGTCAGATCATTCGCCCGTCGGAATCGCCCCAAAAAGTGACTCAAGCTTTCCCCTTCATAGGGTTCCACTCGAAACAACCTTTCTCTGAATATCTGAATCGAACATCACCGATACTCCCGTGCCACTTCTTCCAGCGTTGCCTGATCAATTTTCTTCAGCCCTTTTTGTAACGACCGAATTGCCGCTTCCGGCAGAACCATATCCAGCAAGCCGATGTAGCCCCCCGTTGCTGCCCCCAAAATTCGCAGCATTTCCTTACTCGTTAGATTTGAGGCTACAGGCAACCTCAGCACATCTTGTTCCCAAATCTCCACCATCTGCTTAAACTGCTCTCCTGACAACGTACCGAAGCGGTAACAAGCCCGAAAGCGGTTGTAAACCGGCTACACCCGCTTAATTACAGCATCCAAGCGGTCGGTTCCCACAAGGATAACTGAAATCCCCAACTTGTCAAAAATATCCCGCACATCAGCAAAGGTCTTGGGCTTGAGACGATCAGCTTCATCAATAACTACCATCTCGACCCCACAGCCTTTGAGAACTCGCATCGTCCGGGTGCGGATTTCTCCCACAGTTCCCTTCGTCATCTGATACTTCAGATGCTCAATAATCGCCCTGAACAACTCTCTAGAAGTGCATTCCTGAGGCGGCTGGATATAAACAACTGGCACCGTCGGAGGCTGTCCCGCTTCCTGCCGTGGCTTATGCCGTAGCCTGTAAGCATCGCAAGCAACCGTCTTGCCCGTTCTTGACTCTCCCACCACACGGGCTGACTGCCTTGAAAAGCGCTTTCCTTCCAACCACTCATGCAGAACCCGCACTTGTTCCAGTTCCACGATGTTCTTGCGATTCAGACGCTCAACCTCAGACTGTAATCCCTCACTATCCGGCTGAATTCCACCCAACTGCTAAGCAACAGCTTGCGATGAAAGTTCCTGTCATCTAATCCCACCCATAGTCTTCGCGGAGATGGGCAAATTGTGAACGTCGTCAGCGACACCTCACCTATCAATAATCTTGCAGCGTAACTTAAACGTTAACTTTAATGGTAAAGTTAACGCTAGTCTTGCAAATAGGGCTTGTGTTTATGGAATCCATTGTCAGGCCGGATACTACGCGATTGACACTGTATGTACCTACGAGACTAGTAGAAGCAGCAGACCAAAGGGTGAAACAGGGAAAGGCTAAAAATCGGAATGATTTCATCATGATGGCTTTACAACGTGAGCTGAAGGCTCTGGAAGAGGCGGACATCGATGCAGATTTTGCAGAAATGGCTGATGACGAAGAGTATCAAGCCGAAGCAGATGTGCTGGAGAAGGAGTTTGCTCAGGCTAGCTGGGAAGCCTTTCAGAATGCTGAGGCTGAGTCATGAAAAGAGGGCAAGTTTACCAAGTCCGTCTCGATCCGATTGAAGGTACTGAACAAGCTGGAATTAGGCCAGTAGTTATTGTCAGCCGCGATGCCATAAATGCCAGTAGCAAAGGTGTTATTGGTATCCCTTGTACGACACTTAAGCCTGGAAAGAAAATTTACCGCAGTCAAGTTATGATTAGGGCTCCTGAGGGAGGTTTGGATGAAGATTCTAAGGCAATGGCCGAGCAAGTTCGCGTGTTGTCCAAAAGTCGCCTGTTACGACTCCGAGGAGTGCTTACTGACGCAACGATGGCAGAGATAGACAGGGCATTGTTAGTTGCTCTC
Organism: uncultured bacterium; assembly: GCA_964250845.1. Lineage (GTDB taxonomy): Bacteria > Cyanobacteriota > Cyanobacteriia > Cyanobacteriales > Chroococcidiopsidaceae > CAXUIG01. The sequence continues at coordinate 3,939 of CAXUIG010000312.1, forward strand.
GATTTGTCAAGGTCAGTATAAAGGGCGACATCTACACAATGGCTAAAAGTCAAGGTTTTGAGGTGTTTAGCTCATCAACGAGCGTGCCGCTGAGTCATCTTGTCGTGCGGTAGTCTAAACTCCAGGAGTTTACGGATGGAGCGTCTAGGCTCTAGCGAAACTGCTGCAACAGCCAGCGATTCACGGCTCCATCATCGTCGGTTTGGCTACGCCGCAATGCTTCTTCAATTACTGACACGGGCAAATCGGGCATCCCCGCCGATACCTGAATTTGCCGACTCCCCCCATTGGCGATCGCAAAGGCAATCACGGTGGCGGCTTCAACGTTCACAACCCAGTATTCCTGAACTCCCAGACGCTCATACAGCAGACGCTTCTGACCTAAATCATCACTCAGGGTAGTTGATGAAATTTCGATTGCTAAAGTCGGGGTTCCCCAGATATCGACATCCACCGGCTGATTATTTTTGGTCGGGCGCTGCACATCAGAACCAATGTAATAGGCTAAGTCTGGCTGGCATTCCCGCTCACCTGGTTTACGAAAACTGGTATTCGTAAATGACACATAGGTAATCTCCTTCAGCGTCCCGTATAGGCTCACGACCGCCGCCAAGATCGAATTATCTTGACCGTGGGCAGACCCAATGGGCATGGTTTCAAGCCTCATCCAACCGACATCGTAGTAGCATCGCGCTGGCTCTAATTCGGGACGTTCTGATAGCGCCAGAAATTCTTCCCAGGTGGCTGACACCCAGGTATCGGCGATCAAGTTTTGGGGTGCAGGTAATGTGTTGACCATTTCAGTTCACCTCTTGGCATCCAGTGTACTTGAAAAGAACAGTACAATACTCACAATTGACTCCCAAACGGCAATGGTTAAAACTTCTACCAAACGCCTGACCCTCGACGAATTTCTCAAGCTGCCGGAAACCAGACCCGCCAGCGAATTTATCGATGGTCAAATTATTCAAAAGCCCATGCCTGAAGGAAAACACAGCACAATTCAAGGCGATTTCGTTTCAGCTGTTAATGGTGTTCTCAAACCTCAGCATATCGCCCGCGCCTATCCTGAATTGCGCTGTACATTTGGGGGCAGGTCAGTTGTACCTGATGTCACAGTGTTTACCTGGGAACGGATTCCCCGCGATCCGAACGGCAAAGTTTCTAATACCTTCACCATTGCCCCCGACTGGACTATCGAAATCCTTTCCCCTGACCAAAGCCAAACCAAAGTTGTTCTCAATATTCTCCACTGCCTTGCCCACAGCACTCAGATGGGATGGCTGATTGATCCAGACGAGGAACTTGTATTTGTCTATTTCGCTGACCACACCCTCGCAGTGTTTCAAGAACCGAATGATCGCGTCCCTGTCCCAGCCTTTGCCCAATCCTTCAGCCTTACTGTTGGGCAGCTCTTTAGTTGGTTAGAGGAATAAAGCACTATTTATGGTGTTTGCTCCGGTCAATTCTAGGCTATTCTATAGCGCTAAAAAGGATGGAGCGTCTAGGCTCTAGCGAAACTGCTGCAACAGCCAGCGATTCACGGCTCCATCATCGTCGGTTTGGCTACGCCGCAATGCTTCTTCAATTACTGACACGGGCAAATCGGGCATCCCCGCCGATACCTGAATTTGCCGACTCCCCCCATTGGCGATCGCAAAGGCAATCACGGTGGCGGCTTCAACGTTCACAACCCAGTATTCCTGAACTCCCAGACGCTCATACAGCAGACGCTTCTGACCTAAATCATCACTCAGGGTTGTGGAAGCCACTTCAATTGCTAAGGTAGGGGCACCATAAAGATTCACATCCACAGGGCTATTACTCCGGGGAATGTTGGGTAATGCTGTCCCGATATAGAACGCCAGATCGGGCTGGCATTCTCGTTCACCTGCTTTGCGGAAACTGCCATTGATGATGGATAAAAACGGCAGATTTTTTAAGGTTCCGTATAAACTCACAACCGATGCCAGCAGTGAATTATCTCGCGCGTGGGCAAATCCGATGGGCATTGTCTCAATCCTCATCCAACCGCCATCGTAGTAGCATCGCGCTGGCTCTAATTCGGGACGTTCTGATATCACCAGAAATTCTTCCCAGGTGGCTGACACCCAGGTATCGGTGATCGAGTTTTGGGGTACAGGTAATGTGTTGACCATTTCAGTTCACCTCTTGGCATCCAGTGTACTCGAAAGGCAGGGGCGATCGCCCACCATCTTCAGACCTCCAACAATTTGCATAGAGAAGGCTCCAAAGTTAGCTGACTACCCATACATTCTCAGGTGTTCTTATTTCGCGGGTGTTTAAAGGTTGGCATTTAACATGCATAAGGAATTTAGCAATGAGTGTTGTCATTCCAGACGAAATCCTGTTTAATCGTATCCCAAATTCCCAAGCCAGAGCATGAGAAGGCCGAGGGTTTATCCTTCACAGAGATCGAAAACCAAGGCGGTACATTACAAGAACCTAGAGAAATTGAGCCAACAGACAAAGCTTTCAAGCTTTGTGCAGGGTTAGCAACTCTACAAGAATCCTCTAAAAGATAATCTGGGTATGGTCTATTGGCTAAAAGATGATCTTTGACCGATAATCTTGTATACCCTATCCTGCTGCTTAAAGGTAAGTTCCCAGCCGCCACTATGAAGAGTATATCCTTTTGCCATGTAAGTTGATCAATAGCGGCTGCCCAAGCACTCATATATCGAGTTCGGCAGGGAAGAGAGCCGGTAATTGAATGGTTAAAAATTCTTGTTCCTGTTTGACTGTGGTAAAAAGTATCCGTTCAGAGGGGGTCAGGAAGCCAGTATTATTTGGTGTTGAGAATTCC
>CAXUIG010000313.1:0-6721 GCA_964250845.1 uncultured bacterium
CATCTCCCCCTCTCCCCCTCTCCCTTGTGTTGGTCATTTACTGAGCTCCGGATTTATGATTATGTCTGCATCCACAGGCATGCCCGGTTTGGCAAAGCCAGCAGGGTTATCGATCGCGATCTTGACACCAAATACCTGCTTGACGCGATCATTCCGGAAGTAAATATTTTCAGGTGTAAATGATGCCTCAGTGTCGATGGCGGTGACTCGTGCTAGCAGCGGTTTGTCTGGTGCTGAATCAAGAAAGACCTTAGCCCGCTGACCCACCCGGACTTCGCCGATATTGCCTTGGGGAATGTAGCCACGCACATAGACTGTGTTGGGGTTGATAATCGTCAGCAATGTCTTGCCACTAGTCACCACCGCGCCTGGTTCAACACTGCGGGCAGTCACCACCCCGTCAATTGGGCTGACTACGTTTAGGTAACCAATCTGAGCGGCGATCTGCTGCCGTGCGGCAACCGCATTGGCAACATCAGCCTGGGCGGCTTTCACTTGCGCCTGAGTTTGTAGCAGTTGTTGGCGCAAAGTGCCGATTTGGGCATTGCGGATATTCGGGTTGAGCCCAGTGCTTTGCGCCTGCACTAGTGCGCCCTGGGCTGCACTTACCTGCTTGTGGGCTGCGTCCACAGCAGCCTTACGGGCAACGAGGGTAGCCGCGTCACTATCATAGGTTGCTTGAGCTTGGTCAAGCTGCTGCTGAGAGTATGCCCCATCCCTCACTAATCCAGCGTAGCGATCGAGGTTGACTTTGGCCAGTTTCAAGTCTGCTTCAGCCTGCTTGACCTGAGCTTCGGCTTGGGCAAGCAGCGCTTCGTTCTGGGCGACGTTCGCTTGGGCTTGGTAGATGGTGCCCTGGGCAGTCCCCTTAGACTGCTGCAGATTGAGCTGAGCCTCTCTGATCTGGCTTTCAAGCACAGCGATCCCTACGCTGGTCTGGCTCGCCCGTTGCTGAGACGCTGTAATCTGGGCCGTCGCTCCGCGTAGCTGGGCTTGGATCTCTGAATCATCGAGTCGAGCAATTACCTGACCTCTATGAACCTGATCCCCTTCCCGAACCGCCAAATAATCAACTCGACCAGCTGTCTTTGCGCCGACATTGGTTTCGTAGCCCTCAATGCGACCACTCAACCCCAGTGTTCCTTTATCGCGCTGGCTACTCAATTGTAATATTCCCAAAGTGCTCCCCACTTTAGGGTGCATTAAAAAGTACCAAACCGACAGGCCCCCACCAACAACTAACACGCTTAAGAGAATGAACAGGAGGGGACTGGGTTTACGCTTAGGCTTGGGTAGTTCAGGAGGCCTAGAGCGTTCCTGGATTGGTGAGCCTAACTTGGTCATAAAGAGTGCGTCCTCGGTAGAGGCCAAGACAGTAAGTGAAATCGGCCTATTTCTATACTAGACCGTACAGTATGAGTGTCAAGACCTTTAACAAAACTTTACAATAAACAGTAACTAGTTTAAACAGGAATTTTTCTCTAGACTGTGCAGTATGATCTAAGGGAATTTTTACGATTTAGCACCATGTCCTTCCAATCTTCCCTAGAACAGCTTCCTGAAGGCAGGCCAAGGACTGATGGTCCGCCGCAGGTTAGCAATAAACCAGAAAATGCAAAAACAGGTGCTTTTCTCAAGCGTGAGCAAATCCTGCAGGGAGCAACGCGCGTTTTTCTTCAACATGGGTACGCTGGCACGAGCATGGATCGGGTGGCAGCCGAAGCAGGCGTCTCTAAGCAGACGATTTACAGCCACTTTCAGGACAAAGAGGGGCTTTTTACTGCCTTAATCGAGCGGATAACGACCCGCCAACTCAAAGTCGAATTCGGTCCAGAACGGTTTCAAGGCGAGCCAGCTATTCTTCTAAGGAAAATAGCGCAAGGATATCTGACCAGAATGGGTGATCAGGAATACATCGACTTACTCAGAGTGGTTGTGGCTGAATCAGCACGCTTCCCGGAATTGGCACAACTTTACACGCGCACAGTGATCCAGCCGAGTTGCCAACGCCTGAGTTTATATTTCGAGTCCCATCCAGAACTCAACATCCCCGATCCAGATGCGATGACTCAGATTTTTTTCGGTGCTCTGTCTGCGTTTATGTTGTCTCAAGAGGTACTGTACGGCAAGTCCCTGATGCCAATGGAGAATGAACGCTTTGTCAATTACTTGGTTCGGCTTTGTTACAAAGATGGTTCAGAGATTTGACCAGCGATTACTACACAAGTCAGGACTAGACAGCTGACTACCTAAACACGCTAGAGTACTAGGTAAAATTTATTAACTGCAGCATGACAGTACGGGCAAGGCGATCGCTAAAAGCATCACCGGAAGGCATCAAACGAGCCAACAAAGCAGTGTTAATTTTTGCCACCAAGATTGACTTGGCAATTGAGTTGGAGATATCTCGAGCCACGGTGCAGAACTTTTTTGCTGGTAAACCGGTGGGACGGGAAAACTTTCATAAGATTTGCCAAAAGCTAAAACTGCCTTGGCGAGAAGTTGCTGACCTACCCGAAGATCCTGAAGTGGAAACACCTATTTTGGGGGGAGAGCACTTAGGCGCTGATGTCGATGCCTTGGTGCAAGAGGTGCGCCAGCAGGGACAGCCCAGCATTGTCAATCGCTGTGGGATCATACGGGTGCTGGATATGTCCCAGCCGATTGGGTTGAATGATATCTACACCAACGTCAACATTCTGGAGAAAATCAACGGGCGTAGGCGGCTAGACATTGCTGACCTGCTAAAAATTTGTGTCTCAGACGAGTTTGAACGTCCGGGATTGGGCAGAATTGCTCAAGACCGGGTGTCGGGGCTAGAAGCCGTGGAAAAATACTCGAAGCTGATTGTCTTGGGTAAGCCGGGCGCTGGCAAAACCACATTTTTGAAGCATGTGGCGATTCAGTGCTGTTTGGGTGAGCTGCAGGCGAATCGAGTCCCAATTTTTGTCACGCTCAAAGACTTTGCGGAAACGGAACAGAGCTTAGGCTTACTCGAATACATCAGTGAGCAATTTGCTAGTTATGGGGTCAGGGAGCCTGGAGTTGCTCAACGGTTGTTGCTGCAGGGGAAGGCGCTGGTATTGCTTGATGGGCTAGATGAAGTCCGGGAAACAGATTGCTATCGGGTTTTGCAGGAAGTCCGCAATTTTTCCGCTCAGTTTCACTTAAATCATTTTGTCATCACCTGTCGAATTGCGACGCGCGAATATACTCTCGAACAGTTCACAGAGGTGGAAGTTGCCGATTTTAATGATGAACAGATTGCCACGTTTGCCACCAAGTGGTTTGCGGCCAAAGACCCAACCAAGGGCAATAAATTCATTCAAAAACTCAAAGAAAGTCTCCCGATTCAAGAGCTGGCCACTAATCCGCTGCTGCTGACGCTGCTGTGTTTGATGTTTGAAGAGTCAGCTGACTTTCCCTCGAATCGTTCAGAGCTTTACAAAGAAGGACTGAATGTATTGCTGAGAAAATGGGATGCTAAACGCAGTATTGAGCGAGAGCAAGTTTACAAGAAGCTATTGGTATTCCACAAGGAAGACTTACTGAGTCAGATTGCCTTTATTACCTTTGAGCGGGGTGACTACTTCTTTAGACAGAAAGAAATAGAGCAGTACATTGCTGATTACATCCGTAACTTACCTGATACCAGTGCTGACGTTGAGGCGTTGCAACTTGACAGCGAAGCCGTGCTTAAATCAATTGAAGCGCAACACGGGTTATTAGTGGAACGGGCGCGGGGAATTTACTCTTTCTCCCATCTGACGTTTCAGGAGTATTTCACGGCAAGAGAAATTGTTGCTAGTTCACAGCCAAAGGTATTGGAGACGGCTTTGACACAGCTGACGAATCGGATCGCGGAAACCAGATGGCGCGAAGTATTTTTGTTGAGTGTGGGCATGTTGCGCAATGCTGACTATCTGCTGAAGTTGATGAAGCAAAAGATTGATCAGCTACTAGCTCCAGATCAGCACTTACAGGAGTTTCTCAGCTGGGTGAGCCAAAAATCTCGTGGCGTGCCTGCTGCCTACAAACTAGTAACTGTTCGAGCCTTTTATCTTGACCTTGACCTTGCCCGTGCCCTTGACCTGGTAGGTGGCACCCTTGACCTTGCCCGTGCCCTTGACCGTAACTTTACTCGTGAACTTGACTGTGCCCTTGCACTTGACCTTGCACTTGACCGTACTCTTGCTCTTAACCGTGCCCTTGGCAGTACTCTTGAACCTATTGGTGCCATTAACCGTGTCCTCGAGCGTGCCCGCGCCCGTGCCCGTGCTGTTGATTCTGATCTTGAGCAAGCGCTGCAACAACTCAAAGAGCAACTATCGAACTCACCTGAAGAAGGAAGAAGATTTGACGAATGGTGGGAAGCTAACAATCAAGCTTGGACTGAGCAATTAAGGGCGGTGATGATTAAGTATCGCAACCTTGGTCACAATTGGCAGTTTAACGCTCAGCAGAGGGATGTGCTGAAGCATTACTATGATGCCAATCAGTTGCTGGTGGATTGCCTGAATAGCAATTGTTATGTGACTCGTACAGTGCGACAGGAGATTTTGGAGACGTTGTTGCTGCCAATCGCAGAGATTGAGGGTAAGGATTCAGGTGCTTAACTTATTCAGTCTCGGCTCTAGTCTGTTGAACACCGCCTGATGTCCACACAATCAAAACTAAGGTTGGTAAGCCGATCGCAACGATACTATCGATACCGTTGAGCCCTTGAAGCAAATATAGAGAACTACTGGATAGACAAAACATCAGGCTAGTCAAACCAAACAGTTGAGCTTGTGGGATTAGGGCAGCTATAGGTAACAGGACAGATGCGTACCAAGGCATCAGCCACGGAGTAGCGACCAGAAGCAGGGTCAATGTAACCCAACCGATGTCCGCAATCAGATTCAGTTGCAAGTAATACCGTTTGACATATGCCCTGAATGCTATCCAGCCATAAAGAGCAGCAAACCCAATCAAAGTGTACTGGGCAAAATTCTGCAGTATTTGCCTTTCTTGGTAAAGTGTGATTGACTTGGGATAGGAAACACGAAGCAGATCTAGCTGTGATTTCACTAGCGCCTGTATAGATGAGTGATATTTTCCTGCTACCCCTGGATTCAAGATACTCACCCATGCCCCAAACTCGGGGAGAACCGTAGTCCAGAGGACAATCAACAAAACCAGGGAAAGGATGACTACCCTTGCCAGTTGTTTCCAAGAGCGCTGTCGTACCAGAAAAATCGATACCAAAGGCATCCAGATGATTGGTAGTGTTTTGGCTAAAAAACCACCCCACAGCGCCAGAAACGCTAACACATATCGTTTTCTGGTCAAACTTCCAACTAAGATAATAAAACTGGTGGAGACCAAGACATCTACATGACCTGAGCCGACCTGCTCCATTAACAGTAGCGGATTCAGTAAATAGGCAATTGTGATTTTGCCCCGTGGCAGCAGCAACAATCGCCAGATCAGGTAGCCATTGATAATGTGCAAACACAAACAAAAGCTCTTGTAGACATAGACTGCCAGAATCGGACTGAGCGGCACCACAGTGGCAGACACTGTGAACAAAACTTGGGATAAGCTTCCATAAGCTGAAGTTTGCCCCCAATCAACAAAGGGAGAAAGCTGAGAAGTAAAGGAGCTTGCCTTGTTGAGCAGAGGATTGACACCACTCAGATTCATCAATCCGAAGTGCAGGTAAAGATAGACATCGTCACCTAGTGGATAAGCTAAAAAGGCTAGTGCTAAAAAGACTGCTGTGCATCTCAAGATATTGATGAAGCGGGGAAATGCATAAGGTCGCTTAGTCCGTAGTAACCAAGCTAGATACAGCAGTTGCAGGATGAGATAGCTCAGACCAATCCCAAGTTGGCTATTCCAGTTGGGAAAGGTGGCAAACTTTTTGCCACCCGCCATAATGAAATAAAACTTATCCAAACCTAAGATAGCGAGCGCAATGCACAGATACACAGCACAAACCAGTGCAGCTGCTGTTATAAGTGCAATTTTTTGCATTGACTGTGATTTAAGGAGTTTGTTCAAAGAATAATACCAGAGAGCAACCTCAACAGAGCGTAGAAACCACTGTGATTCCCCCTTTATACTAGTTATGCCTTGGGAAGCGGGCGACAGTACTGCCAAAATCAGTCGGTGTGCCGATGTCCAGGAATTCGCCGTCCACTTCATAAGCGAGACCCCCATCGCGGTAGATCCAGTTGCGCAGAGCGAGCGATAGGTTCAGCTCTCGCACAATCCAATCCACTGCCGGACGGAGGGAGCGATCGCGCCCCGGAACTGGTAACAGCGCCTTGGGAATGACTTTTGTGGCTGGGTAGAGGCGGGAGGCGAGCCCGGCTACAGGGATGACGGCGCGTGTTGGTTTCACTAGTACGATCACAGAGATAAGTCAAGAGCCGCCGCACTCAGGTTGGTAAAAAAGTATCGGATAATAAATTATCGGGTTTGGTTACCGCCCATGACTCCACAACTTCTCAACAATGAAGACATCGTCACTGAGCTTGATATCAGCCATCTGAGCGTCGAGGACGATACCCCTGTGGACAATTTTCAATCGGCTCAGCAGCAGCGTCTACTGGTTGAATCCCTCTATAGTTCTAGAGCTTTGCCCATGCCATTTGTGGCAGACGCCAATGTTGGGCTATTTTGTCGGGTAGGAGGGCATACGTCGCCGTATCCCTCCCCCCAAAGAACCGGACTT
>CAXUIG010000314.1:0-6706 GCA_964250845.1 uncultured bacterium
AGGCACAATGAACAGCAATATTTACGCGCTTATTGAGCTTGCCATCTGGCGGCAGCAGTTGCCCTTGTGGCCTCGATAGTGGTTCTACCCACGCTGGGGCGGGTGTTTTTGCCGGAGTTTCAGGAGCGATCGCTGGTGATTGCCGCCAATCTCTATCCGGGAGTGTCTCTTGATACCACCAATCAGGTGGGTTTTGCCGTCGAGGATGCCCTCAAAAATGACTCTAGGTTTAAAGTCCTACAGTTAAGGTCGGGACGTGCGCCAGGAGATACTGACGCCTTGATGGCAGCTACTATGCCCACATTGTTGTCAGGGATTGCGAATGGCAGCAGGCAGGGCATTTTGTTCAAAAATGGTGCTCAGTTAAAAACTGTTGGTCGGGTGCGGGCGATCGCCCAAACGCATTTCATCCGAATTTCATAGCTCTCTTGTACGATTGCAACTAAGAAGCTTAACCTAGCGCTTTTCTACCTCACTTTCTCAAGTTCAAAACCCCATGAATTCACTTTTAAGAAACAGTGGACTGGCCGCTGTCTTCAGTCTGACTTTGGCAGTCTGCTCCCCTAATTCCGCGCCAAAGGCTATGGAGCAAGCCAGCACTAATGTCGCTAGCGCTTCCCCTGTCGGGGAAAAGCAGATGATGAACCATAACAATATGGGTGGCATGGGCACTGGGATGATGAAGATGGAGCTGGGGCCAGCTGATACCCAATACGATCTACGCTTTATTGATGCCATGACCCCACACCATCAGGGTGCTGTTAAGATGGCTACTGATGCACTTCAAAAGTCTGAGCGACCTGAAATTAAGCAGCTGGCGCGGTCTATCATTGCCGATCAGAATCGCGAGTTCAAACAGATGAAGCAATGGCGACAAGCCTGGTACCCCAACGCGAGCGGCACACCAGTGGCCTATGACGCTCAGATGGGCCACTCGATGGCGATGTCTCATGAACAGATGCAGGGGATGATGATGAACGGTGATCTAGGGTCTGCCGATGCCCAGTATGACTTGCGCTTTATGAACATGATGATTCCCCACCACGAAGGAGCTATAGTCATGGCCCAAGATGCGCTCAATAAGTCCCGACGGCCCGAAATTAAGCGCTTAGCTCAGAGCATTATTACTAGCCAGCAGCGAGAAATTGACCAGATGAAGCGGTGGCGGACTTTGTGGTACCAGCAGTAATAAGCGTGCGTAGAACTTTAGGCTTTATTCGCCGACAGAACTAAGCAATGAGTGAGGGTCTTCTTTGGGCAATGGAATTTGACCAAACCGCCCGTCCCAGGTGTTGTACATCCAGAAGCCTGTGATGGCTGCTGCCAGGGCGAGGACTACATGAATTCCATGCAGGAGTCAAATGGGAGCCTGGCTTGTGCAGGATTTGAATGAAAGTGATATCCGCACGGCAACCCGTGTCGTTCGGACACTCAGAGAGAAGCTGGTTCGGGTTGAGGAATGGAAGGCGCTCCTTGACCTGGACGACAAATGAGGCATTTTAGCCTCCATCCTCTCAAAGCGATGCCAAAGAAGCTAGGTTCGTAATCGCTCAAAGTATTGCTGAGCGTTCACCCCTCTGCTAGGCAGCCCAGCAAACGATTCTGAATTGTTAGATACACTGTTGATTAACTGCTTACTAGAATACGCAGAAGTTACTGAGGTTAAGGTGCGAGACGGACAAGCAAGGTAGCGAATTTTTGAACTTTGAACTGGGGAAACTCATATATGCATGAAACTGCCCTCGACCGATTTTGGCAGCTATTGGGATGGGTTCTTGCCCTTAACTCTGAAGCGTTTGAGCAAATTAGCACTCTGCCTCATGGCTCAATCGTGGCGCTAATAGTTGTTCTGGCTGCTGCTTTATCCCAAGTTGGTGCTCAGGGAGTTGTTCTATTCATCAACAGTGTCAAACCAGTGCGCTTTGTTTTCAGCTTGCTGATTGGCGCAGTCTTGTTTGCGTTTGGCTACATATTTCTAGTTCTTAGCACCTGGCTCATCAGCTTCGCTCCATTTACAGCCGGAGTTCCTCTTGATGTGGTGGCACGCACTTTAGGATTTAGCTACGCACCGCTGATCTTTAGTCTTTTCGGGGCGATGCCTTACCTGGGAGAACCTATCCTATTACTTTTGTCGCTGTGGCACTTGTTGGCAATGGTTGTAGGCTTTGCCGCTGTAAGCAATACCAATCTATGGCAGGCATTTGGGACTGTAGCGCTGGGATGGGTTACGCTTTGGGTCGTGCAGCGAACCATTGGACAGCCAATTGCAGAATTCGGTCACTGGCTTGCTTGCCAGGTGGCAGGTGTAGAACTAGTAACTCAGCGTCAACAGCTTTTGGGAATTTTGCACAGAAGACTAAGCCCCTTGTCTGCCACTAATCTAACAGTGGTTAGCGTACCGGAAACAAGAAATGCACTCACGTCCCCCCCGATGGAAGAGGAAATATTCGGGTATGGAGAACAGCCGCTGGCAGCTTCAGATGGGCGATCGCCCATTCCCGCCTCAATTTCCCAAAGTAATGCAGCGATTGCGCGAACCGCAGCGCCAAAGGCGATCGCTCCCCAGACTGATACAACAGCCATAAATCGCCGTCTTAGGTTAAGTACGATCGCTGGCGAATTGCTCGGCATAATGATCCTCGCTAGCGTAACTTTTGCGGCGATCGTCCTCCTTTCACCGATTCGCCACTGGTGGTTTGCCTGGTATGGAAATCTGGGCGGTATTTTTAAACTGATCTTTGATTTGGTATGGATCGGCATTATCGCCCTTGCGGCGGCGGCACTCCTAGCTCCCCTGGAAGCCCTTGGCTGGTGGGCGGGTTGGTACGGCGATCAAGTAAACACCACCCCCAATCCCAAACAGGAGTCGCAACCTAGCCCACACCAAAAAGTCACACGTTATCTAATTTACCTTGATGGCATTGGTCAGTCTACATTCGATTATCTACCAGATATTCAAGAGTTTCTAGATTCTTTGATACCCGTCTTGCCAGAGGACGTGCTGCTAATTAAAGGAATCATGCCCTACTCAGTCCGCAATAACCCACTGACAGAAAACCGTCCCTTGGCATTCTTCTGGCGCTTGGCTGATCGATTCCGGCTAAAAAATCCTGCCAGCTTGTTTGGTTACTTAGTCAACATTCGCAACGTCTTGGTCGTCGCGGTTTCTGCTGACAAACGCTACGGACCAATTTACAATCTGGGAATCACCCAGGTAATATATCAAGCCCTGATCCGACACGGTTACCAACCCAATAGCGGTGTACCGATTACCCTAGTTGGTTTTAGTGGCGGCGCACAAATGGCAGTAGCAGCAGCCCCGTTTTTGCGGCAGGCGTTGACTGCGCCAATCGAGGTCATTTCCCTTGGCGGGGTGATTAGTGGCAATATCAATATTTTGAAACTTGAGCATCTCTATCATCTGGCTGGTGACAAAGATATGGTTGAGCTTATTGGTCCGGTGATGTTCCCCGGACGTTGGGCTATCTTCTTCCTGTCTTACTGGAATCGCGCCAAGCGAATGGGGAAAGTGAACCTGATTTCTCTTGGTCCAGTCGGGCATCAACTACCCGGAGGATTAATGGACCCCGAACGATTCCTGCCCGATGGTCGCAGTTACTTGCAACAAACCATCGATTGGATAGTAGGAATTTTACTTGGTACTGCTGATAACGAGGAGCGGGCGACTCCTCGCAAATTGAGTAATTACGAACGGTATCGGCAAGCAGCCTTCAATCGACCAGAGTCTTATCCCATCCATAGCTCGGTGTCACAAGAATACTACCGACCGCTCGCTGCTTGGATGGGACGATTAATTCTGCCTGCCAAAGACCAGCGGCAAGCAATTAAAGGAGTGTTGTTTGAAATACATCATGCACCCTGCGATTTTCAGCATCTAGTTGGACAAGTCGTAACGTTGCGCCTTTGTGACGAGCCACAGGTGCGCTCATATATCCAGGCAGTGACCAAAGACGTGCATCTGGGTGCAGAAGCAGAGCACAGCAGTCAACAGGGCAACGTTCATCCTACTCGGATTAATCACTGGCGACTGGTCGATCCCTTGGAATCGCTAGCAGGTTCGCATCCCAACAATGACGTGCTGGTGATGTTGCCTGAACCTGTTGTCGTGCAGCCAAAAGGCAATGACCAAGCCGACACCTCACAAAGCCAGTCGCTTCAACTGAGCAAATCTTCGCACGGTGAAAGCGGCTCCACTACACCATACATCCTGTACATCGCTCACGACCCGGTTCAAGTCACCGGACGTTACTACGCTTTAGTGAAATTTTTACAACCTATCAAGCCAGGAAGTGACTTGTTTGGTGTGGTTCACTTCAATCGGGCTTCAGGGCAATTCGATGGGGCAGAAGAAATTGTCAGAATGCCGCAGGTGGTAGCCAATCGCAATGATACCTATCCGTCCACCAGTCAGAACATTGAAAAATCTCCCCTGAACGAAACCGGATGGTACATCTATGGTGCGCCGGATGAGTCAGGACTGTTTGTTGTGCAGGCTCTAGCCCCCCGTGTCCTGTTGCAGCTCGAACCAGACCGCATGATTGTGGGCAAATCAGACAAAAAGTATCTCAAAAAAGAGTCTTGGGGCAATCTGGCTGCCCAGAAAGGTAAAATTAGCTCCGTCCTGCTCAGTGACAATCCAATTCAAATCAGAAGTGCAACTGCTTGGCGCGAAGGTAAACGGGCGTTACTCATTCACGTCTATGGTGGCATCGGCGGCAATAAAACGGAACCTAAGGCGAAAGGTCCGCTCTACTTTGGTCACTTTGCTTACGGCATCGCCAAGGTAGTGCGGGAACCGTTGACTGATGAATTGCGGTTTGAAATCGTTTATCACCAGATCTACACTCATAATACTGATGGACTGATTGCAGGTAGCCTGCATTGGTCGCGTTACATGGGCGATCGACAGTTTGGCTGGTTGGGATTGCGTCCAGTTTCCGACACCCTGCTCGAACTCGATGGGTTTACTGATGATTATGAAACGGATAATGGCTTGAAGCGATCGCCTCTAGATGAGGTGATCTGTCAGTTGGAAATTATGGCGGCTCGCTATCGCATTGGCGACGGGACAGGAGGCACTTTCGTAGGACCAGCAAACAACTGCACCCAGGATGCTAATCAAGCCTTATATGCTGCACTTAGGCAAATAGCTAGAGCGATTCGTTCCCACCCAAGCGCCGAGGAGTGGATAAAGCAACATCCCGAACAGTTGCACAAATTGGAGCAGCTAGAACGCTTGGGTCTCGATTTGAAACGTCTACTATTACCCTGGGGAATGGCACGAGCCGACTGGAAAAATCATGCGGAAGTATTAGGTAGTACACTGGAAGATGACCCAGTACAAAACTTAATCCGAAGTTTGCTGAGTTGGCGAACTATCTTACCTCGTCTGACCAGTGATGAGGTGACTCAAGCCTTTCTCAGACAGGGTGGCTCGGCGTGGGTGTTGCGAACTAATCAGGTTGGTGGTTTCGATCCTGATATTGAACCTGTTGCTCCAATGACTCTGTAGTTTGATTCCTAATAGATTAACTTGTTCTAAACAGCATTTTATTATCACTTGAACTCGAAGCTTTTGAACTGAAAAATTCTCATAAAAACAGAGTAGTAAAAATCAGGCTAAAAAGTAGCAGGAAGAGATTCCGCCTCTTGGAGGTCAATATTGAGACCAGGTTTTTTCTCTAAAAAGTTTACTTTTATCTTGATTATCTGTAAGTGAAAGTATCTCTTTTGGAGGAAGAATTGCTTGAGCCGCTGACTTACAGGTTTCGGAATGAAGTCTGAAGTTAGTCAGATGCTCCCGGATTGATTATGACTCAGGAGCTTTTTGAACTACCGGAGCAGAAAGTAACTCCATTGTCGGCAGTTTAGTAGACCTGGGAAACGACCCACTTGGATTTCTGACTCGGGCATCTCCCCCGGTTTTTCTCACTCTCGTTAGGATACCTCATCAACAATGGGAAACAAAGGACTACCAGACGACCATAATTCTGTACTACCTGGGTGTTGCTCAAAGTAATCGGGTTTTGTCGTCACTCGCAAAGTTTCCTTCATTCCAGGCATAGAAAATTTGTACTCACCAGCTTGCATGAGTTGAACTTCAATTCCTTGAGGTAATAGAGAAGGAGTTTGTAATAATTTGTCTAATATTTTTAAGTCATATAGCGGTTCCGATCGCAAAGGTTCTTCTAGATCGGCTTCGGTAATTGCATCCAGATCGAAACTTTCTGCTTGAGCTTGACGAATACTTCTATCCAATTCACTGACTAGAGTTGCTCGCTGTTGTTCCTGTTCGGAACGACTCGATAAAGCAGCATTGGCAATACTTCTAGGTAAAGTGGCTAGAATAGGTTGTAATCGACCTACATACTGAGAAAACAAACCAATGCGTTCTCTTAAAAGTGACGTACTCCCAGCGCCGCACTTACGTGACGGCGTGGGCTTCTCTTCTCTTACGAGTTGAGCGTTTTATAGTGAGGACACGCGGGCGCCCCACTTTTTTAATCAACACTGCTGAGGCAAGTATCTCTATCCACTTCTAGGCCGCATTTAAGGCAACTATGCCAGCGGTCAGACAGCGTTTTAGGTACTTCATTCAGGCAAATTGAGCAATGCTGACTAGTTCCTTTGGGGGTAATCCTGAATAGTAATGGTCAGGATTGCAGTGACGCATTGTAGTGATGCA
>CAXUIG010000315.1:0-6702 GCA_964250845.1 uncultured bacterium
TCAGAACCGGGGGTCAATTCCACAGCGACCACTTCCCCCCCCTGAACGCTTACACTTTTTTTGTTAAGTCTCTCAAGATCGCTGCCAATCCTCGCTCTTGTCGTGCAATTTTAACCAACCTCGCCACAGTACCTGGATACCAATTGGAGTTTTACGTCGATGTTCTGGGTAGTCTCCGAGACCAGCACCCGCCAACGGTAAGAGTACCAACCCCAACAGTAATCTTTGGGTGGAAAGGGAGCAACTATTTAGTATATAATCCCGATTTCTTGCTGAAGGACTTCTGATTTGCCTGCTTCACTTTGGAAGTCCAATCTTTATAGACATTCAAAATTTCTGCATATGGAACTGTGGTTTCTGATACGAGTTGAAGCAGGGAGGGCAAAAAGCGTTTGGGAAAGAGTTGATGCAAAAATTGAGCAGATCGGAGTCTGAACAAGAACTCCAAAAAGAGTAATTTACCAGACATTGGAAAAGCATAGTCACTTAGCTCTACCAAAGCGTGTGCATCTGGCTTGCGACGCAGGGTGAATTGAGTAATTGCTTCTCCTACGTCATCAGAAAACTCATCTAATAAATAGTCAAGGATTGCTACATCTTCCAAGGATGCATTGCAACCCTGACCCAAAGAAGGGGAAGTTGCATGAGCCGCATCCCCAATCAGCAGAGCGCTGTCACCGTAATGGTAGCGATTACAGCGAATCGTTAAAATGGTTGAGACGGGACGATTGAGAAGCGCCTGGGCTTCTGATTCTGGCAAAAGCTGAGCGATTTCTGGAAATTGTTCTTGAAAAAATTGCAAGACTTGTTCTGTCGTAGAAAGATGAGCGAGCGGATTGTTTTCACGCGGGAAGTTAACCGTTCCATCGATCGCTCCATCTAGTAGAGGCACTAGTGTTGCCGAAATACCGTTGCCTGCTCTCCAAGTATGGATGTAGCCTGGTTGTAGAGATGGTTTATCAAAAGCAGGTAGATGGATGGATTTGTAAGCAAAGGGAATGTATTTTTGCTCCAACTCGAACATATTTGTCGAGAGAAACTGCTCTCTGACACGCGAGCGCGCTCCATCTGCACCGATTAACAAGCTATAACAAACAGTGGTATTTGCTGCTGCATTTCCAAAAGTTACTGTTTTCGCCTCGAAATCAACTTCTTTACACTGATGGTTAAAGTGAATGCTGAGACGATCTGGGTCGTATTTTTCGGTCAGCGTTTTTAGCAGTGTAATAATTAATTGAGTGCGATCAAGAATAAAAAAGTTTTTACCCCTGGGGATAAAATGCTTTTTACCATTTTTTAGGTGAATTAGTGTTCCAGTGGATTCCACACTCGTTGCCTTGACTGCTTCGACAACGCCTTCAATGTTGCTTAAAGCCCTTAATCCTCGTTGGTTGAGTACGAGGGGAAACGTTCTGGCTTTAGAAAAATCAACAGTTCGAAGGTCGCTGCGACGTTCGTAGATATCAATATGATATTGCTCTTTACGGCGTAACAGATAATGAGCGAGAAGGAGTCCGCTCGGACCAGCGCCTACAACAACAACTTGTTTAACCATTGCTCGTTTCTAGTTTTATAGAGAACGTTTTAGCACTGCAACTGCACCTAATGCACCCAGCGTTAATACACCCAATCCATAATTAGGTTCCGCTACAGGCGTTGGCGTATTTACTATATAGGATTATCCTTGCTTTTGACGTAACTCCACATTTCATCCAACTCAGATTCCTCGACTGTACAGTCTTCTGTCTCTTGGACTCGCCAGATTTCTACCTGCACCTGATCTGGCACCAGTTGCCCCAATATCCTCCGATTCACTGGAACAAGCGTGAACGAGTTTTTTTAAAATTCCTTCAGCACGGTAGACGTACTTATATGCAACACGCGATCAATATCTCGCACGCCACAGACAAGTGACTCATGCGCTGAGTATAATTATTTTTTACGGGCAACAACGTAATAACGCCACGGTGCCGGATAGCCTTCTTGCGTCAACGAGGAATCGTTGGGAGCAAGAAATTCCCGCAGGCTATCTACGTTTGCCCAAGTGGTGCGACGCTGCTCCTCAACCGAGAGGGGTTCTGCTCTGAAACAGTGAATCTGGGTAAAGCCAGCGCGTGCCATCCAATTTTCTAGACAAGACTGAGTCGGCAGGAACCAGATGCCTCGCGCTTGTGCGTACCGCAGACGTGGGGTCAGGGCAACCGGCAGGTCTCCTGGAATCCCCTGACAGTCCACAACAATTTCTCCCTTGGGTGCCAGGGCTTGCCGCATTTTGCACAACAGCCCGATCGGATCGGGATGATGGTACAGAATCCCCAGGCAAAAGATTGTGTCAAAGAAATCGGGATAGAAGTGAATGTGCTCGACACCCAGTAACTCAAATACTATAACCTTTTGTTGAACTATATTTTGGATGAGCTGAAAGTTCCAAAAGTGTTTGGCAACAGGTTCGAACCCGATCACACATGCAGGCTCCTGGTGGGCCATCCGAAACATGAAATAGCCGTTGTGGCAACCAATATCCGCTACCCTACGATTCTTGAGGGAATGAATATGGGGCAAGATACGTGCCCATTTCCAGTCGGAGCGCCATTCTGCGTCA
This sequence comes from uncultured bacterium, assembly GCA_964250845.1. Lineage (GTDB taxonomy): Bacteria > Cyanobacteriota > Cyanobacteriia > Cyanobacteriales > Chroococcidiopsidaceae > CAXUIG01. Next base: position 2,603 of record CAXUIG010000315.1, read on the forward strand.
ATGGTGACGCCAAACAGCTCAAATGGCCCCTTTTTCCAGGGGCAAAAGGTTTGCAGGGCTTGATGAAACCGCTGCTGTTGTTCTGCTTTTAGTTCCGAGGCTCGACCCACTTTCACAACTGCATCAGAAAAGTCGAACCAGTTGCTTTGGATCTCCCGAACGGATTGGACTGCTTCGCTGTACTTACTGATCTGAGGATCGAATAACTTGGATTGCTGCTCCCGACGCACTGCTAAAATCGCGTCCCGTTCAAACGGAGCATCATAGTGCTCAAGATAATCAGGTGGCACATAACCGACAGTATCATCAAACATAGGGGAATTCCTACTTCAGCGCCACTAATGAGATAAAATTGTGCAGTTTGAGCAAGGAATCGACTTGCTTAAACCCGCTCTCGTACAGCATTTGGACTTGTTGTGATTCTGTTAGAGGCACCAGAACATTCTCCAGTGCCTCCTTTTTGCGTTCAATTTCGGTGCGGGCATACCCATTGCGCGCCTTGAAGGCTTCGTAGTGCAGGGTAATTGTCTCTTGAAATTGCGGATACGCTGATTTGATCTTTTCGCTCAAGAATAATAACCCGCCCGGAGTCAGGCTCTCGTAGACAGACCGGAGCAACTTTTGGCGCTCCGGCAGCGGCAAAAACTGCAAGGTGTAGTTAATGACTACAACACTGCTATTCTCAAACGAGCAGTTTTCCGCATGAGCACAGATTAATTCAACCTGATGAATCTGTTGAGCCTGAACCAACTTCTGCCGCGCTTTCTCTAGCATCGGTTGAGAATTGTCGATGCCGACCAGCTGGCTTTGCTGCTTCAATAATCGCCCCAGTAATTCAAGAAATGTTCCGGTGGAGCAGCCGACATCAATAATCCGGGTTCCCGCCTGATAGTAAGCCCTAGCCCAATGGGCTGCACAGGCTAGCACTTCCCGATACAGGGGGATTGACCGGGATACCATATCGTCAAAGACGAGCACTACATCCTCGTTAAAGACAAACGGCTTCGGCCACGGCCCTTTTTCAAACAGTTCATCTCTTTCAGGACTCAGATAAAGCTCTGTGTGCTCAACTGTATCGAGTTGGTCAGTCATTTGTCAAATAAAAGTCAAGAGTCAGTGCGCTTGCGCTTCGCATGATAACAAATTAAAGAATGGGGATTGGTTAGCGGCAGACTTTGACAGGGAAAGCTTTCCAACTCTAATTGCAGAATTGGCACGTAAGAAAGCCGCAATCCCAAATTGGCTGTCTTGAAGTCTGGGTTAATCCAGTTTGAATAAGGGGTTAGTGCGTCACTCCATGCTCCACCAACCTCCCAAGTGTCTGCAATTCCCACTCTGGGTTAGTGAAGTGTGAGGGAATGAGAATGTCAATATAGTCAATTAAGGCAAACGCCAATAAACCGTAGCCAAGTAATCCCATTAACAAATGGGAACGCTTTTCAACATTTATTGACTGTTGTGGGAACTTTTAAAGCTCTGAAAACGTAAGTTCAAGGGCCGATGAGCGTTCCTCATCGGCTTTTGATTAATTCACTATAGCAGTCCTATCTGATGCAGTGAACAAAATTAGTCGTTTTAGGGGTCAGAGGTCAGGGGTCTTTCTGTCAGGGAAAATTCTAATCCCCTACCCAGGCCCGCTGGTAGAAAGACCCATTTCCCGAAAGAGTTATTGTTCACAACGCGAGTTAGACTGGTAACGAATTGCCGCTGTTGCTAACCCTCCAAAGAACTCGTACTTTGTCTGATGGTCATATGTCCACTGCAAACAATCTCTTAAGTCACTAAATAACCAGCTGAGCCTCTTCGCGTGGCGAGTGGTTACCACGACCTTCGAAGTGTCGTACTTAACTGGAAATGCTTGGATTATCACTCCTGCGCCTGACCATAGCTTGACGTCAATAAGTCTGTGTGAAAACTGATTCGACTTAATTTGGTGCAGGATTTCAGATAGCTTTTGACGTGCGTCGGAAATGTTCATAGCGTCTGGATCGCAATGTTTGCTTTTTTTAATATAAAAAGCCTTGTTGGGCGCTCACTTACGGGAGACTGAATGTGCAATGAGAAAGCGTTCAGATTGAAGCCTTTGGGAAAAGCTCTAGGCAACGAATGCTTGTTTAGTTCCAGTGTTTCCAAAGCTCATAGATGTTGGCATCAGCCAACATCTATGAGCTTACGCACTCTCTGCACGTCGAGACGTTTCGCTCTTGGGGGCTGTGGTTCTCTGAAACTTGGGGAAGCGATAAAACTCGAGAGACTCAACGGGCAATCAAAGAAGTCATGATCTTTCTCCAGTACCACGGTGTCTCCACCACCTATAGCGTCAAAATTTAAAACAGATGTACCACATCACCTTTATGGGCTACTTGTATACTCTAGAATTCCATTATCGTTTTCAATTCCATTTAACACTGTTGAGGTTTGCCGACTTTGACCATTTAGCTTTCCACAACTGGCTGACAGCTCATTTCCATTGATAGAAATGTTGTTACAAGTATCCTGAAAATTACTGGGCTTGTTAATATCAGTAACTCTTAATTCCCCATTAATATTTTCAACTCCTTTCAATTTTATTGAGGTTTGCCGACTTTGACCAGTTAGACTGTAGCAATTAGCGGTCAGAACATTTCCACTAATAGAGATATTTTTGCAAGTATCCTGATAATTACTAAGATGGGCGCTGGCAGGTTTATTAACTCCCACGCAAGTGCATGTTAGTAAAAGACTGATTAGGCCAAAAAGACTTCGCTTCATTAGTTTCGTTTCCTTTCTTATAAACAATAGTTACGCAACGCCGGACTGTAATTGCCTGCGTAATTCCTGTCAGCTTGCTCAAACAGACGTTTCGTAACCGCTTCTTTTACTTCATAGGAAAACTTCTGCTTTTTTATGCAAGCTCTTTTGGATGAAATTGCCTGTTCTGGTAAATCAACTGCTGCAATGCCCAGGGCCTAGTGGCTCAGCTGGAAGAGGATCTGCACCACGGTAAGATTACAAAGCGCTCACGCTCACACAAAGGAGCATAAGCGCCACGCTTACACGCGATCGATAAGGATAATTCTACGATTGAACCAGCTATGGCAGAAAACCAAAACCCAGAGTTGAATCACACTACAGTTGAGGTCGTAGAGGAACTGTCACCGGACGAAGCGGCTGACCGCCAGCGGTTGGAGATGAAGGTCGAAAGGGCGTTTTATGAAGCCGCAGTAGCCCTGCAAGAACTGCAAGACCGTAAACTGTATCGGTCAACCCATAGCCGAGTTGACCATTCCTGCCGCGATCGCTTTGGCTTCTCTCAACAAAACGCCGACCTGCTAATTCGTGCGGCTAGAGTAATCGATAATCTCAAATTTGCAACCAATGGTTGTAACTTTCTACCGGCCAGTGAACGCCAAGTCAGACCCCTTACTAAGCTCGTCTTGTATCAGCCGACATCTTGCAATACTCGCCAATGTAATTACATAATAATTACATGCAACATGAACCGATTCGTACACAGATAGTAAAGATTGGAAACTCTCAAGGGATTCGGATTCCGAAGGCGCTCCTTGCGTTGAGCGGTATCCAGGATGCGGTGGAACTCGTCGTGCATGAGGGGACGATAATTATACGCCCTACCACTACTGCCCGGCTTGGATGGGATGAGGCATTTCGCGCAATGGCGGCAGCAGGAGACGATCAGCTTCTTGATGAACAATCATCGACCGAGTGGGACAAAGAGGATTGGCAGTGGTAAAGCGCTTCGCGGTGTACCTCGTAGCACTCGATCCGACCATCGGAAGTGAGATACAGAAGACCCGTCCTTGCGTGGTCATCTCTCCAAACGAGATGAACGACAACATACGAACCGTCATCATCGCCCCGATGACGACAGGAGGTCGGCAGTACCCGACCCGCATACCATGTACCTTCGACGGCAAGAACGGACAGATTGTCCTCGACCAGATTCGTACTGTCGATAAAGTACGTTTGATGAAGCACCAGGGCACGCTTGACTCCGCCACCGCCTCAAGACTCCTGCTTACCTTGAGGGAAATGTTCGCTGATTGAAACTGGAGTTTAGACTAACGCATGACAAAATGACTCAAAAGTATTGAGTTAAT
>CAXUIG010000316.1:0-6692 GCA_964250845.1 uncultured bacterium
TATAGATTACCGTGTTTATGTATCCCTCAACTCAAAATTGACAGACTACTAGATAATCAGCTATTAGATTATTTATTAGCGCGCGGTTGCGCTTGGGTGCATGACTATCTGAAAACACACCCCAATGCTCATGCAGAAGACCGCCAGCTATGCGAGGACAAGTAGATTAACAGAGGTTTAAAGCAAAGCCTGACCTTGAACAACGCGGCACATGGACTGGTAATTTAGCTTTCGTTGTTGGTATCAATTGTGTGGACAGGTTTTGGGGTCACTAGGGTTGCAGTTGTCAGATAGCGCTGTAGTCATGCTTGCATGAGCACTCTTAGAAGGAGTGAAACCAGGTACATCTATCAGGATCAAGGCAGAGAGTAAGCCAAAAGTTAATAAAAAACGGTAAATCATATGAAACTCCAGGTAATCGAAATCTGTATACCATTGTAGCAATAAATCACCACGTAGAAATCAAATGATGTAGCCCCTATTCCTACCCCATTAAAGGTGTTGATCTACTTGGCCAAATCGTTACGGTTTTAGCCTACGGTAGGTTGGTCAGCACTAGCACTTCCGAAGGGGGCAGGTGGCGGATCTCGACGAAAGAGTCGTATTTGGGGGAGTAAACCGCGTTGTGAATCCTGTGCAAATATATTTGCAACCTAATCCGGAAAACTTTTACTTGAGTCAGTAGTTATCAAGAAAGGCTCTTATGAGTAACGGGCTTTTATGCTTTTATGATTTATCATAAAAGTCGAGGCACGATCATGTATTGGGCGACCCAAGGGAGCCAAGGGTTTAAGACCCCAACCAAATTTTTGACGCAAGTTGCTCCAATTCATGCGGGGTCTGAATCCTATAAGAGAAAAGTCCTTTCTGCATAAAAGCCTTCTGCCTTCTTCAACAGTCACCGTCACGCTGATAACAAAATTGCAGATGTTCTTAGTTCATTTGTAAGCAATCGAAGCGCCGGTAGTGTCGAAGTTCATCAGTCATCTTCCTCCACTGCTGAAGCGCCCCAGCTTGGCGAAAACTTACGTCAGCAGTTGATGAAATACCTATACAAAGCAGGCGTCGTCGTTATGTTGTATAGTAGAAGATTTTTTTCACTATCGTGAGCGCTGGCGTAACTATCGGCGCTCAGTGGAATCCCTGAAGACGCAGGGTTGGCTCTTCTTCGAGAGCAGTGGCCAACTTCAGCAACGCCTCAATCATCGCCTATACCGGCATGGTCAAACGCCTTAGAGAAGTGCTCGTCCCGAACCTGCCTCTCGGCTGCTTGCTCACCGATCGCGGCCAAATCGTAGCGGTTCTCAGCCGCGCTCATCTGCCGGAGCGACTCTAGTTTCGGACTTAGCTTCGCCAGTCCCAGTGCATTAAGGGCATTCGCCTCCAGCCAAACGTCGTAGCGCAGGTACGAGAGAGCTGGTTCAGGTGTAAGCAGATCCGAGGCTAGGTCACCAACTTCCCTGTTGATATCCCACGGTGTTGGGGTTCTGGACAAGTACTGCAGGAGGAGTTGGTTCTGCCAGTTCGCGTCGTTAATTAGCATTGATGGGATCTGAGTTGCCCAATTCCACATCCTGCCCTCCGCCACCTTGTCCGCAGTGTCATGTTGATGCCACACGCCAGTCCCGACCGAAACCAGGAGCAAGCGATGCTCTCCTGTCTGCCAATGAAAGGGGAAGCCCTTGAGCGTTGCGACGAGGAAGAGCTGCAGCGCTGGGTTGTTTGCCATGCTGACCCCACCGTCCACGAAGGCCCCGACCTCGTTAGCTTTAATTTCGAACTTCTCCGGCACAAAGTACGTTGGTGCCGCTGTGCTTGCCCGCACTGCTTGGCGCAGCAGGATCTGACTGTTGTGCTTGTAGTACTTGCCATCGGGGTGGTTGATCAGCGGCCACATGCTACCAGTGTCGGCTCGCTTCGCTATAAGGCACAAACCGGTCTTGATTGAGTCATCTCCCAATATCCTATCCCCGAAAACCTTTACTAGTTCCTCATTCAATGGCCTGGGGTCAAACTTGGCTTGCAATATCCTCCAGTCTCTCCTACCGAAAATCTTACCTCCCAGGTCTAAGTACATCTGCTTGATCTCTGCTGCCTCCATCCCGATCGCAAGTCCACTCGCAATGATGGCCCCAGTGCTGGTTCCACCAATGAGGTCGAAATAGTCACACAACTTGAGCTGCGGATTTTGGTGGCGTAGACGCAGAATCTGTTCAATCCTCTCAAGGAACCCCAGTGTCAGAGCCCCACGAATACCTCCACCGTCCAGCGCCAAAATCCGCTTGGGACCACCACCTGTTAACCTTTCTAATAAAGTCATCGCTCCATTTCCTTGATTACCAAAGCGTGGTCGTGTCAAGAATGTAAACTTGGCCAGAGTACTTAAGCACGGTGTCATGCATATGCTTCGTGCCGCCTGGATCGTCACCCTCTTTCCGGTCCCAGAGGCAGATGAAATAAACCTTCTCAACTCCATACGCCAGCGCAGTATAGAGCAGCCACAGATTGTTCCGCTCGTAGGGGTTAGTACCTTTTGGCGGTGAGCCAAGCTCCGAAGGCATGAATTGCATTTGCGTCTTTGGATTTGCCTTCACCTGGAAGAACCGATCGCGCCATTTGTCGCCAGCGTTGTTCACCGACTCGTTCAGGAACTTTGGCTGATCAAAGGGGATCTTCACTTCCAGACGCAGGCCACGCTCTAGGCACGCTTGGGCAAAAAGCAGGTCACCGCCGCAGGCGCCACTGCATAGTGCTATGTCAAAAGACCCAGCCCCCAGCTCGTCAATCAACCTTGCGATCGCCAACGCGGCGGTTCCTTCCTGTTCCGGGGGAAACCGCGGTTGGGCTCGGCCCGGCGCATCAATCATGTGACCGCTAAAGAGAAAAACCCGACGCGGACAAGAGCGTACTTCTGGGGCTTCGAGCTTGCCCAACTCGCGGTCGAAGATCTTGAGTGCTGCCTCAACCTCTTGTGGCCGAAAGCCCAGATCCTTCAGGAACAAAAGCTGCTGTCGCGAGGAGTCAAGCGCGAACCAATTCTTGTCAGCGACGGCGACAGCAGCCCTGAAAGTCTGTTCGACGCGACTCTTGTCACCTAATAAAACTTCGAGATTACCGCGCGTTACTCTGGCCCAGTAATTCCCCGGATTCGCTATAAGTGCACTCTGAACCGCCCAGCGGACACCCCCCTCCAAAGCTTCGCGCTCTTCTGTCAAATCATCCGTTCCTGTCAGGTGCCTGAGTAAATGCAACAAAGTGATAGCGTTGATGCCGGGATAGTAGTCGCTCGGTTCCTTGCGAAACCCCACCAGGTATGCCTCAATCGCCTCGTGCAATAGACCCTCTTCGTAGATCGCATCCTCTCGCATTTGTTCGGAAGTCTTTTCATTACTCCTCCACGCATTGATCCACGCATCTTTTTCAACCCGACCGAGGAGTGCCCAGCTCTGAGCATCTTCAGGATGGTCTTCGACAACCGCCTTGAGCCACACCTTAGCCTCATCGTGCTTCTTGAGACGGCCAAGCAGAATTCCTTTGTGTCGGCGGCTCTCAAGGTCAGTCGGGTCGATGTCGAGAGCGTTTTCGTATTGCTTAAGTGCGAACGCGAATTGCCCAAGATTGAGTAGTGCATAGCCAGCTGCGCAATGCGCCTCGAGTCGGAGAACTCGGGTGGGTGCCTCTTCGGCAAAAACTAGAATATCACCAGCCCGTCCCCCCATCCGGGCTGACTCAATACGACGTTCCCAGTTTTCGTGTGCCTCCCAAAACTCATTTGCCTCATCAATGCGCAGAGACTTCCAGTCTGGCTCCTGGAGAAAACGAAGCAGATGGTATACGGGGCTGATCTTCCGTCCGTGCCATGATCTTATAGTTTCGACGGCAAAGTTGGCTAAAGCTGCTTTGTCGGCCTCTAGGTAATCTGGGTCAGGCACGCCATCTTTCAAGTGGTAGCGCAGCGCTCGATCCACGTAAATGTCAAACGGGAGGTGGTCCCGCTGGGACTGGATCTGCACAACCCCGCGTGCCCGGAGCGCATGCCGGACTCCCAGCTCGTACCAGACATTTGGATTGTCAATGGACAAGTCCACGACTACCAGATCGGCTAGAAGCAATTCCTGGAACATGTCTGTGCGAATGTTCCCGGCGCGGAGTTCTTCATCTGCCCGGAAGACCTCAAACCCCACGCTTTCTAGGGCTGGTTTGATGTACTCGCTGTAAACCTGATTGAATTCAATGCCTTCCTTAGTACCGTAGGGCATTGCCACGAACACATACAGAGCCATATATCCGCGCCGTAAAAACTACGCAACGCTGCTCATTCAAGATAATAAATTCCAGACATAAGTTCAAGGGACAATCTTTCTGTGCGATTGGTTATTCTTTAGGTCTTATAACCCTAGTCAGCCTCAAATTGTCCCAGAGGCCACCTTACCTAACAATTTTATTAGTTAACAACCCCTGGAGCTGCTAGCGCAATTAAATAGCCATCTCTTCCGAAAACAGCTTGACTATATTTGTATTAAAACTATATAAATATTTAAATATATTCATCATGCATCAATACCAAAAAAGTGACTATAATGTGTGGCAGCTAGCGCTGCACATGGTTACGGCAGCGGAGCCCTAACACCTTCTTGAACTCAGATGGGATTGGCATTTAGGTGATTCACATTAAACACTGAACGGTCAAAGAAGGAGAGCAAAGAGATGACTGACAAGCAAACTGAAGTCAACCTGCAAAATCCACCAGACAGCACTGAAGATAAACATATAGCGAAACCTAATTTAATCAAGATAACAAAAGACCATTATGGAGACAATTACCAAGCGCACCTCTTGGAGCAGTATAAGCTTTATGTAGATATAACTGATAAAATAAGCGCGAGAAGAAATCAGGTCAATAGTTTTTACATATCATTATTATCTGGATTGTTAGCTTTTATTTACATAGCAAATTAAAAAAAGATAGACCCTCAATTTCAAAGTACCATACTTTTAGCAGTAGTAGCAATTTTGGGTTTAATTTTATGCGTCTTATGGTATTTAAACATCAAATCATATAAACAACTTAATTCTGGAAGGTTTAAGGTTATATACGAGATGGAGCAGTATTTGCCTTTTGCTTGTTACGAGCAAGAATGGTATTTTTTAAGAAAAGATAAAAGTCATGGAGGATACTTAAATCAAACAAGCATTGAGCAATACATTCCTTTAGCTCTTGCTATTCCATACTTACGCTTACTTATATATTCCATATTCAGCCGATAACAATAACTATTGTCAACTAGAATATATCAGTTAAGATGACAATGAACGCAGCGAATAGGTTGGATAATCATCCTCGCTTGACAATAAATGCTGAGCACTATCATTGTCATGTAAAAATTATTCGATTAACAGGGTAGGGTCTGAAGCTATTGAATGTCTGTGCGCAGACTTGCAGCGCTTCCTTCTTGCTTCATTGCCTCAGCGAGCCTGTCCTTACCCTGGGATGGTGCCTTTTAGTGAGTGTAAATCATCGCTGGTATTTGCGGGACTGGTTCCTGCTACTTGGTATAAAGCTGGCTTCGATGCTGGAGTCTCCACGCTTGTGGGGTTGTGCCATTGAACCGGCGAAACAACCGGATGAAATGGCCTGTATCCAGATAACCCACTGTGTGTGCGATCTGATTTATTGACTGGTCGGTTTCGAGCAGTAAGCAGCGCGCCTGTGCTATCCGGCGCTCGACAATCCATGTGAGCACAGTCCGTCCGGTCTCGCGCCGTACCAAGTCGGTGAGGTAGGCTGGCGAGAGGTTGACCGCCTTTGCCACTTCAGAAAGCCCAATCGGATTGCGGTAATTTGCCTCGATGAAGCGAAAAACTTTTGTCAGCAGGGGTTGGAATTGAACCGAGCAATTTTTAAACACCGGCGCTGCCAGTCTAGCAGTGTCAATCAGTAACAGCGGCGCTGCCAGTCTAGCAATGTCAATCAGTAACAGCATCAACCGCGCCCGTGCTGCCTCTGTAAAACTCAGACGCTTGTCGCCAAGCTCACTCTCTAGCTGCTGCAGCTGCAACAGCCACCGTGGACGATCCTCCGGAGGGATCAATAAGTGTCTAGTCTCGATGTCCTCACTTCGCAGCAACGAAAGCAGTAGCAGCTGATTGGGCTGCATCAAAAATACGTCAGCATCATTACTCTTAAAGGCCAAGGCATCAGCTGTGAAAGCAATAATCCACTTGCTGGCGCGATCTAGGCCGCTTGGGTCGTGAATCTCGCCGGGCGCGATCACAAAAAGAGCACCAGGTTCGGCCCAGACTTGACGATCACCTATACGGTGCCAGCCCGAACCGTCTTCAACGAACAAAAGTTCAAAGAAGGAATGCACATGAGGGCGTGAGGGTTGGGTCTTATGCTTGCCCGTGAGGTGGGATACCCACACCTGTGATGTATGAAGGCATGGCTCAGGTAAGCTCAGTATGCTCAAAGAAGGTACAATACAAGGCGTCTTCTGCATGGGAAGCATCTCACTAAAGCCGGAACATACCGCTACACTACAAATTAGAGTTAAAGCTTTCCGGATTCTTTATTCTTTTTTGAGAGTTTTTGATTGCTATATACCAACGTCAGCAAAATAACTTGCTCATAGAACTGGCGGCACTGGTTACCTGAAATGGGATGCTGGAATGTAAGCCCTGGAAGGAATACA
>CAXUIG010000317.1:0-6665 GCA_964250845.1 uncultured bacterium
ATCACTACAATGCGTCACTGCAATCCTGACCATTACTATTCAGGATTACCAAGAACACTATTATGAGTGGAATAGTAATGAATTGAGCTAATAGGATGTACTACCAAACACCCTCTATCCCTCCTAGTATTAATTACTTAATATTACTTGGGATTACTTTTTAATTGAGTTAAGGTCTACTTAACTCTTATTGGAGTGATTGAATTTGTTCAAATTCCTTTCCTAATTTACCATGATTTTCTATTATTGTCCATAAAGTTAATGAAGTTTTACTATACTTGCATTATGACACAAACCGAACTATAGTCTTTTTATTCGGTTATTCCGAACTAAAAAAATAGTTAAGGGAACAACAGCTTATGGACCTGTTCACACCGATTCAGCTTGGTTCTTATCTGCTCCCCAATCGAATTGTACTGGCACCATTGACCCGCAATCGGGCGGCGGCGGGAAACATCCCAACGGCGCTCAATGCTACCTACTATGCTCAGCGGGCAACTGCCGGACTACTCATTACCGAGGCTAGCCAGGTTTCACCTCAAGGCATTGGCTATCCCGCGACTCCAGGCATCCACTCACCAGAACAGGTGGCGGGATGGCGACTGGTGACTGAAGCAGTCCACGTTCGTGGTGGACGAATCTTCTTACAACTCTGGCACGTCGGGCGGATTTCGCACCCTGATTTGCAACCAGCCAGAGCTATACCAGTGGCACCAAGCGCGATCGCGGCAGAGGGTGAAGCTCAAACTTATGAGGGACCAAAACCGTTTGTGACTCCGCGCGCCCTAGAGACGGCAGAAATTCCAGGGATTGTCGAACAGTTCCGTCAGGGGGCTAAAAATGCGCTCTTGGCTGGATTTGATGGGGTTGAAATACATGGTGCCAACGGTTATCTGCTTGACCAATTTCTGCGAGATGGGACGAACCAACGCACAGACAACTATGGCGGCTCAATTGAGAATCGTGCCCGCTTACATTTAGAGGTGACGAAGGCTGTGGTTGATGTGTGCGGAGCAGATCGGGTTGGGATTCGCCTCTCGCCTAGTGGCACCTTCAACAACATGCACGATTCAAACCCAAAAGCCACCTTTAGCTACCTGGTAGAAGCACTCAATCGCTTTGGTCTAGCATATCTTCACTTAATGGAACCAAGTGAAGCCGACATCAGTCACGGTGGAACGCCAATTCCTACCAGCTATTTTCGCCCAATTTTTCACGGCAATTTGATCGCGAATTCGGGCTATGATCGTGCGAAGGGAGATGCAGTCATTGCCAGTAGCAACGCCGATCTAGTTTCATTTGGCACGCTGTTTATAGCAAATCCAGACTTACCTGAACGTTTTAAGTTCAATACCCCCTTAAATCAGCCAGATCCGACAACATTCTACGGTGGGGGCGAGAAGGGGTACATTGATTACCCAACCCTCAAATAACTTCAGTTAACTTAAATTGAGTTAGAGCTTAGTTAAGAATTGAAGAGTAAGTTTGAACACTAAATGTAAGTAAATTCATCATGGCATTGTTTACTGGAAAAGTGGCGCTTGTGACTGGCGGCAGTTCAGGCATCGGTAGAGCCACAGCGATCCTATTTGCCCGCAAGGGAGCCTCGGTTGTGGTTGCTAGTCGCCGCGCTGAAGAAGGGGAAGAAACCGTCAAATTGGTGAAAGAGGCTGGGAGTGATGGTTTCTTTGTGAAGACAGATGTCACTCAAGCAGCAGATGTTGAGGCGATGGTTGAACAAACTATTCGTAATTATGGTCGCCTAGATTACGCTTTTAACAATGCAGGGATTGAACAAGCATCGAGTCCACTGGTTGAGCAGACCGAGGAAACATTTGACCAAATCATCGACATTAATGTTAAAGGTGTGTGGCTGTCGATGAAGTATCAGATTCCACAGATGCTCAAAAATGGTGGGGGTGCAATTGTAAATATGTCTTCAGTTGCTGGTTTAATTGGCCTGGCTGGCAGCCCAATCTACGTCGCCAGTAAACACGCGGTATTGGGATTGACAAAATCTGTGGCGCTTGAGTACGCAAAGGTTGGCATTCGCATTAACGCAGTCAGTCCTGGTGCAGTCGAGACCGACTTGCTTGAACGTGTTTTCAAAGATAACCCGCAAGTGCGGGAACAGGTGATGGCAATGCATCCGATCGGGCGTGCTGGCAAGCCAGAAGAAATTGCTAACGCTGTAGTTTGGTTCTGCTCAGATGAGGCAGCGTTTGTGACTGGACAGACGCTGGCATTGGATGGTGGATTTACCGCACAGTGAGCTACCAACTAAATTAGAGCTGATTGGCTCAGACTAACTGTACAAATTGGCGCTGGACAGAAACCCGATTACGGTGCTGCCCAGCACCCAATACTTCTTGTTTTTTGCGGCAGTGAACATTACACACCACCCTGCGTAGTGTCCCAAAAGCCAGCCATAAATTTATTGAACAACTGTTACGAATTTTGAGAGAGCGGATTGGACTTTTGCGCCCATTCAAATGGGTTTTGACATCAATTGTATTTTCTATTGACCATCAGCAATTCCCCATAGCCCCATTATCTATTCCAGGAGGAGTACACCAATTTATGATCTATCTGTGCCAAGATTAACTTAGCGCAGGTTTTGGTGGTTAGTTTAAGTCGCAGGTAAGATAAGGTGGATAATATCTTATGAAGCTCAACGTACTAAGTTCTCAGCTCTGTCGCTGTCTGAAGCTGATCTCAGTTTATCTGGTTGCAGTAGTCATGATCTGGCTAGTGGCTAGCACAGGCGCACAGGCTGCCCCAGAAACATTCGAAATTACGGTGTATCGTGCTCCATCTTGCAGTTGCTGTGGTGGCTGGATGAAGCATTTGACCACCCAAGGATTCCAAACCAGGAACGTTTTGACATCTGACATGAATGCTGTTAAACAGCAACATCGTGTGCCCAACGATTTAGCATCCTGTCATACAGCAGTAATTAATGGGTATGTGATTGAAGGGCACGTTCCTGCCAATGACATTAAACGCCTGATAGCACAAAAACCAAATGTGGCAGGCATTGCTGTTCCTGGGATGCCAATTGGAACACCTGGAATGGAGTCTGAAAATGTTCCAGACCCTTTTAGCGTGTTCTCGTTTGATCAACAAGGAAAAGCAGAAGCTTTCAACCAGTATTAGTTTTAACCAGATAAGTCAATGGGTCAAGGGAAATAAATACAAAGTTGAAACTAATTTAACCGGCTCTTTCCCAGCGCGATCGCCATTGAGCCAGAAACTACCAAAACCGCCCCCACCAGTTCCAATGCCGTCAGGCGTTCCGGTGCAATTAGGGTTGGCGCTAGAAACGACACAGCCCACACTGATACCACGGTGACAATAGGAGCCAGAGCCAACACTGCACTCACCCGCGATGCTTCCCAGTGCTCCAAAGACTCAGCAAAAGCACCGTAAGCGATTACGGTATTCAAGGCACAGAACATCAGCATCCCCAATTGTAAGGGACTCAATCTCAGAATCAGTTGGGGTGCGGCAACAGGGCTGAACAAGAGCGCACAGCCACCATAGATAATCAACATGATGTTTGAAGAAGGTAATCTTTGCAGCAACTGCTTCTGAGCTAAGGCATAGACAACCCACGTCGCTGCCGCCACTACAAGTACACCACTGCCCACTAGATATTTTGTGGGTGTAGTGATTAAATTCCGTAATTGCTCGTGGAAAAAGAGCGCAAACCCTAGACTCAGCACACCCATCCCCACCCATTGATGGAGCGTATAACGTTCTTTGAACACAGCTATGGCTCCCAAACCCAGTAAGACGGGAGCCAGTTGAATTAGTACTTCGGCGTTATCCGGTGAGGTTTGGGCTAATCCTTGCAGGAAAAACAGGTAATTTAGCCCCAAACATACAGTGGCGATCGCTAGCAGTCGCAGAGCAGTTGATCGCAGTTGCTGGAGTTCAGGTAGTTGCTGGCGCACCGTTAAATAAATCGCTAGCAGCCCAAAGGCAACCAAAAAGCGAAACCAAGTGACGGTATAGACATCAAGGGCTTGAAGCGTCACCGTCAGGGCAATCGGCAGAATGCCCCATAGAAATACCGTCAACAGCGATAATGCTAGTCCTAAACGCCATCTACCTGAAGTATGATGAAGTGGCATTATTAATAATTTTTTCCTCTTATAGAGCGCTTCAACTATTTTTCAGCAACTCCAACAACTGAGCTTCCGACAAACAAGTAACCCCCAAAGATTGAGCCTTTTCCAGCTTGGAACCGGCATCTTCCCCTACAACCAGATAGTCGGTTTTTTTGCTGACTGAATCTGTCACCTTCCCACCGGCATTTTGAATCAGAGCTTTTGCCTCATCCCGCTTCAGCGTCGGCAGCGTACCAGTAATCACAAAAGTTTTGTCGCTGAGGGATTGATTATCAGTTGAATCGGTTGTGGTGTCCACCTCTGATACCAGTTGCAGCCCAGCTGCTCGGAGGCGGTCAATCAAGGTAAGATTTGCAGGAATGCGGAACCACTGGTATACAGACTGGGCAATTTCAGCGCCGATGCCATACACAGCCGCGATCGCACCCGGTTCAGCCTCCGCCAGATATTCCACCTGAGGAAACTGCTGGCTCAAGAGCCGGGCATTCACACTACCAACGTGACGAATTCCTAATCCATACAGCACTCGTGCCCAGGGTTGGGTTTTGGACCCAGCGATCGCCGCCACCAATTTCTCAGCTAACTTCTCACCCATGCGCTCTAAACTCACCAGCTGCTGTGCGGTTAAATTGTAGAGGTCGGCAACCGAATGCACCACTTTTCGATCAACCAGTTGTTGCACCAGCTTTTCCCCCATGCCGTTGATATCTAACGCATCGCGGCTAACCCAATGCTGGAGCGCCCCTTTAAGGATAGCCGGACAGGAAGCATTGACGCACCTCGTTACTGCCTCACCCGGTGGTCGCACCACTGGCTGAGTGCATACAGGACAGTTTACGGGCATTTGGAACAGTTGAGTACCATCTGGGCGGAGTTCTGTAAGAACGCGCACTACTTCCGGAATAATCTCACCGGCTTTACGGACAATGACTGTATCGCCAACGCGGATATCCAGCTCTCGTACCCGATCGCTGTTGTGCAACGTGGCGCGTGAAACTGTCGTCCCAGCCAGCTGCACTGGTCGCATTTCTGCCAACGGCGTCAGCGCCCCCGTCCGTCCTACGTTGACACAGATGTTTTCAACGCGGGTGGGAGCCTCTTCGGCTGCGTATTTGAGCGCCACAGCCCAGCGGGGAAACTTCTGAGTAAACCCCAGTTGTTCTTGGAGGGGAAAAGAGTTGATTTTCACCACCACTCCATCCGTCATGTAGGGCAAATTCAGCCGCTCGGTATCCCAGTGTTCGTAATACCCTGCTACTTCCTGGAAGGAGTTACATAGTGTCCGATTAGGATTCACCGGAAAACCTAGCTGTTGCAACAATTCCAGCGCTTCCCATTGGGTAGAGGCAATACTGGCATCATCCCTATCTGGAAGGTGCAGGGTGTAAGCAAAGAAATCTAGCCTTCGTCGAGCTACAATCCGGGGGTCTAGTTGCCGCAGTGTGCCAGCTGCTGCATTGCGGGGATTGGCAAACAGCGTCTCACCAGCAAGCGATCGCTCCTGATTAATTTGTTGAAACACCTCCAACGGCAAAAACGCCTCTCCGCGCACTTCGACTAAGGGAGGAGGGTTTTCTAAATTCAATCGCAATGGGATAGAGCGAATCGTCCGCACATTTTGAGTAATGTCTTCTCCTGTAATCCCGTCACCCCTAGTTGCTCCCCTCACCAGGACTCCCAGCTCGTAAGTCAGGGCTAAAGCAGAGCCATCAATTTTCAGTTCGCACACATACTCAACCTGGTTCTGAGTACCTTTGTCAGGCAACACCCGCTGCCAACGCTGCTGCCAAGCCTTCAACTCCTCAATGTTGAAAGCATTTTCCAGGCTGTACAGGGGAATTTTGTGTCGTACTGAGTGAAATTGAGATGCCGGTTTCTCGCCCACGCGGTGGGTGGGGCTATCGGGCGTCACTAGCTCTGGATACTGGGTTTCCAGCTGTTGCAATTCCCGATACAGCTGGTCGTAGACGGCGTCCTCCATAATTGGATTATCGAGAACATAGTAGGCATAGCTTGCTTTTTGCAGCAGCTGCCGTAGTTCCTGTACCCGCTGTTTTACATCTGGCATCAGTGATTCCCCGGACTATATCTGCTACATAAAACTGATACAACACGGCACTTTAGGCCATATTGAAGTTTACTTCCTGCTTCGTTCTGGGGTGACGGCACCTAGCCAGTCCACAGGCGTTTAGAATCAAGGTCTAGCCGACCTTACTACTTTATCAGGGGCATGCTTAAGGTTAATAGCTGCGCCCAAATCCCGCCCAACCGTATAACCGCATTTACCACAGACAAACACTCTTTCGGACAAAGGCATTGACTGAATGTGGTTACACTTGTTACACATTTTTGAAGATGGGAACCACCTGTCAACCACTTCAACCAATGTGCCATACATCGGGGATTTGTACTCTAACTGCCGCCTGAACTCGTAAAAACCCACGTCAGCAATCGCTGCTGCCAACTTGTGATTAGCCATCAGGTAGGGTCGAGGAGAATTGTTACCAATCCTCCCCTCCCATCCGAAACCGT
>CAXUIG010000318.1:0-6617 GCA_964250845.1 uncultured bacterium
CCAAAGATATTTATGTATACTTAATTTTTTTACAACTCATTTAGGACTGCTATATCAATATCTTCTAGCAACCGCAAAGCACTCTTGTGCTAGCGTCGGCTAGATTTAGACAAAAATTAACTTTTTCACTAAAATATCAATCTTTAGTTGTCAACAAATCTATAAATGGGTAGAGTGAGTGCAATTTCACGATGGAGTTGAAGCATGGCAATCGCTCATCCACACGTGGGCATGATGTTCGATACATGCCACGCCAATGCCGAAGAACAAAGCATTGCAGCCGCGATTCGACGCAGGTCGTCATCTCAAGCATCTACAAACCGTTGACAAAGAGGTGGCGACGGTTGTGATCTTTCTAGCATCTGAAGCCACTTCTTTTGTAACCGGATAAAACTATCGAGTTGATGGCGCAGTCGCAAGCATTAATTAAACAGTTTGAACGTAAATTGAACCGAGAGATCGCGTTAATTCTTAGAGGATTCCAAAAGAGAAGATAAATTAAATCAGGAAACTAAAGCAATTTATATCATTGCTTCATTGAGACCAAAGTTGTACGACTGAGTGTTATTGAGTTTAATACAATTATGGACTTTTTAAAACAGGTTGGACTCGCCTTGCTAGGTGGATGGATTATTGGCGTTACCTTTGGCTGGCTGAAGCTTCCCGCACCTGTCCCTCCACTCATGGGGTTGATTGGTGCAGCAGGGGTATTACTGGGAGGCTACTGTTACAGTCTCCTGATCAAATTCTTTTTTCATCATTGAGGTAGTGAGTTTCATTGAGGCTTGCATCATAATGATGTAAAAGTTCGCAAGGTTAATACAAATCAAGATTTACAAGAAGTATGTTTCAACTAATGGTCACACCGTTTAAACGGCGTCAAGTTCTCACCCTGCTCGCGCAAGGATTTGTGGTGACCATTGCTCGCGCTCGGCATCGATGCGATTGCCCAATCACAACCGATACGCACCAACTCAACTTTAGGAAAACCGTCTATGTTTCGTCACGTGATTGTCTTTAAGCTGAAGCCTGATGTGGCGGCGGCGGAGCGCGAGCAATGGTTAGCGCTCGGACGACAGTTACCAAATCGCATTCCTGTGATTCGTGCTTACAGCATTGGGACTGATGTTTTGCATCAGCCACGCTCATACGATGTCACGATTGTGGCTGACTTTGAGCACCTCGAGGCGTACAAGCAGTATGAGGCACATCCGGCACATCAGGCATTTCATCAAGGCTCAAGTCGGTTATGTCAGCAGATTGTTTCTGTTGATTACCAAACCTAAGCAGACGTCAAGATATTCACATGTACCACTGCCTCAACAGCAATCTTGATTTATCTATTCAAGGAAACCAATGTCGGACTCGTCACCCAAAGATTTTTCACGTCGCCAACTTCTAACCACTGCGGGACTTGGATTAATATCAACCACAGCAATCGGCATTACGCAAAGCATGGAAAGCTCCGACCCTGTGATCGCGGCTCAATCACCACAATCTCAATCTAAAGGCGGCGAACTGCCGCCACAGATCCAACTGCCTAAAGATCAAGCCCCCACCGAGCGCGATTCGGGCGGTCCACCCACGGCATTACCACCAGAGCACCGGCTCGGTTTCGCGATCGTTGGGCTGGGTGTGCTCGCCCTTGAAGAAATTCTGCCCGCATTCAGCGAATGCAAACTGGCAAAGCCGACTGCCTTGGTGAGCGGAGATGCCGCGAAAGCAAAGCAAGTTGCTGCACAATATGGCATCAAACCCCAAAACATTTACAGCTATCAAACCTACGATAATCTGAGAAACAATCCCGATGTAGATGTGATCTACATCGTGTTGCCAAACAATATGCACTTAGAGTATACAGTGCGCGGTGCTCAAGCTGGAAAACACATTTTGTGTGAAAAGCCAATGGCAACGAGTTCGGCAGATTGTCAGAAGATGATTGATGCCTGCAATCAAGCGAATCGCAAACTGATGATCGCGTATCGCTGTCAGTACGATCCCTATCACCGTGCCGTGATTCGGATGGTACGCCACAAAGAATTAGGCTCCGTTAAACTGATTCAAGCCGATAACGGACAGAATCAAAGCAGCACTAACTTGGCTCAGTGGCGGCTAAAACGTGCTTTAGCAGGCGGTGGTGCGCTACCCGATGTGGGGATTTATTGCCTTAATGCAGCACGATTTCTCACCGGGGAAGAACCGATTCTGATTAGCGCTCAGCAGTACAGCACACCCGGCGATCCGCGCTTCCAAGAAGTCGAAGAAAGTGTCACGTTTCAACTGCGCTTTCCCAGCGGCATCTTAGCGCTGTGTTCGACGAGCTACGGCACACATGACTCGCGACGCTACCGCGTGTTTGGCTCCGAGGCGTGGGCACAACTTGATCCCGCCTTTCCGTATAGCGGACTGCGGCTAATGACGGCGCGACGATCGCCATCAAACAGCATGGCAGACAACATCAACGAGATTCGCATGAGTCAGAAAAATCAGTTCGCGCTGGAAATGGATCACATGGCAGACTGTGTGATTCACAACCAGCAGCCGCACACGCCTGGTGAAGAAGGACTGCAAGACCACAAGCTGATGGAACTGATTTATCAATCCGCTCAAACCGGACAAGCGATCACGCTCCCTACGGTGAAAGGACTCGACACAACGCGCGGACCCGCTCCACGAATGCTGAAATAACCCTCACTCAATTTTATGCAAATTGCCTTCAAATAGTCGTGCGTTAGAAAAGTTTGCTGAGCGGCAATTTTTACTTCAACCTCTATATGCAAGGAGTAATTCAGGTGAATATGAAACGCCGTTCCGTTCTGGTCGTTCTCCCTCTCATGTGTGCTGCGAGCTGTAGTGGTTCTAGGCCGTCTCCATTTATTGACACGAGCACGACAATTTGGGATTTTTTGCGCCACCACATCAAGGCTTAGATTGGTGCAATTAGCGGTTGGGCAAGAACAGAAATAGACGTGCGAGTCATGTTTTAGTTGGATGGTAATAAAGCATTGTAGACGATTGGAGATATCTAACAAATTGGATTCTAAACTATCGCTGCTGCCGCCTGCTCTGGAGCGAGACGAGGAATAGGGCAATAACAATCATCAACATTCCTATGCCCTCTGCAATCCCAGGTCGTTCGCCGAGTTGGAGCCAAGAAGAAAGCACGCCAATCACCGGAGTCGCCAGCGTTGCCATACTTGCCGTACCAGCCGACAACTTCTTCAACATGTAAAGCCATAATGGCCATACCAGTGCGGTGGCCGGTATCGCGGTATATAGAAGTGCACCAATAAAGGGACCGGACCAAACGATTGGGGTGGAATGTCAGGGCAAACGCATCTAAAATTAATAAAACTAAATGGACAAAAAGTCTAGTTTATGCATCAAACGCAAGAATAAGCTTTTCCGTTAATCTGATTTTTCCTCCGTAGACGGAAGGTAAAAATTATTAGGGTAATGATTCTCAATAAAAAAGCTTAATGCAAAAAAATATGATTTTATTGAGAAGTAAGCCTTTTTATTGACAAGGTGCGTTCGCCCTGGGTGGAATGTTCTCCCAGGGCGAACGCTACTATAGGGATAGTGCCAAAAAGTAACTGCCAGGCTGTGAATGAAAGCGGATCAAGATCTGTTTTCTTCTGAAGTTTCTTCTCGACAACGGTACTCATAGCCCAGCAAATCGATGCCAAGAGCGCTAATCCGGCACTTGCTAAACCGCTTTTCAGGTTTAGAGGTTGAACGATGAGAACTAGCCCACCTAAGCCTAAGATAATCGCAATCCACTTTAGCCCTCGAATACGTTCGCCAAGTAGGGGCCAAGCCAGAAACAGCACCCAGAAGGGCATTGTATACGCCACTACAGCTGTTTTGCCAGCATTGCCGCTAGCCAAAGCCCAGGTAGCAAAACCGAGAAATCCCGCTGTTTGTAGCAAACCAAACACAAAAGTACCTAGAACCTGCTTTGGCCAGATTGGTTTGCGCAAGCAAAACATGACCAGAAACAGAATCAGCGTTGCCAGCATTGTACGCAGAGCAACAAATTGGCAGGGAGGTGCGTATTTTACACCCACCTTCATCGGCACCCAGCCATAACCAAATATGAGGACTACAAGTGCGATCGCTGCTAAAGTTCCAGCTCCAAGTGCATGTTTTTGTTTAGACAATTTCTTTAGACTCCCAGAAAGGGACGTTCTTTTCAATCGCAGCGTCGTTCACCAGGATGTCTAGCTTACCGAAGTGTTGGATGCCCTCTCGGATCATCTGGCGGATGTCGCTGACGTTGCCCAAGTCTGCCTTGATCATAAAGCCTTTGCGTCCACTGGCTTCCACCTTAGACAGGGTTTCCTCAGCGCCTTCGGGATGAGAGCGATAGGTGAGTGCGATGTCCGCGCCTTCTTGGGCGACTTCTTCAGCCCCGTTTGGCGTCTGGCGCGAGCCTTAGTATATTCAGCGACATGAGGTTCTTTAGCCGCGATGACCACGCCTTAAAAAGTCTGTTGCCATCAGTTCAATTAGCTTCAGCTATGCATTGCGCGTGTTCACTCTCTTCAGCAGATGCTGTTGGAGCAAAAGTTTGACCCTCCGAGCAACCAGTGATGCAACTTGAAGCGAGATTGTAACTTCGTTCAGTGTTGAGCTTCTCCAAGGATTTGACACCACCACGGCATGAGTTCGAGCCTCTGCCCGTAACTTGTTGATAATATCGTCGCGGCGGCAATTGCGGACTATCTCTGTGAGGACATGCATCAGAATTGACAGACCTTGGTTTCTAAGAGCGACTCAATGCGTATAACATTGTTAATCAGCGCCATGTGCGTGAAGGCTTGGGGGAAATTGCCAAGCTGCTCGCCCGTGTCTGGATTTATCTCCTCAGCGAAGAGCCCGAGATCGTTGCCGTAGTTTATCATCCGCTCAAGCAGCTCTTGTGCCTCTTCGATGCGTCCTGCTAAGGCGAGATTGCTGGCAAGCCAAAAGGAGCAGACGGTGAAGGCTCCTTCTTTCCCCTGGAGTCCGTCCTCAGTACGATATCGGTAGACGAAGTCACCGCTCTTCAGCTCGCGTTCGATAGTAGTAATGGTCGCAGCCATCTTCGGCTCCCGCGCATCGAGCGCGCCGAAGAGCACCAGACGCATAGCTGAGGCGTCCAACGCTTCAGAACCAAAGGCTTGCATGAGTGCTTGCCGGGTAGGGTTCCACGCCTTTTCCATATATTCGCTGCGGATTTGGTCCCGCGTGCGCTCCCAACTATAGGTGTCAAGCGGCAGCTTGAGCCGCTGTACGATTTGGATAGCACGGTCGAGCGCCACCCAGCACATACCCTTTGAGTGAAGGAAGTTTTGTTGTCCGGCACGCACCTCCCAGAGTCCGTTATCAGGTTCCTGCCAGCGTGTTAGAACACACTCCACGATGTTTTCTATCAAACGTGCGTACCCGTACAGTGGCTCAAAGCGATCAGCATCCCCAGCTATCTTGAGAAACTGGTCAAGAGAAGCTAGAAATTCCCCATAAATGTCGGTTTGGAGCTGCTGACTGGCGCTGTTGCCGATTGTGATTGGTCTTGACCCATAGTAGCCATCTAGATGGTCAAGTCGTTCTTCCTTTATAAGGTTATACTCAATGCCGTAAAGCACTTGGAGCGCGCTACCGCAACTGCTGTCAGCGCGCTCCAGAAACTGCAGAAATGCACCTGCCTCACGTTCGTATCCACAGTTGAGGAAGGCTGAGACAGTAAAGCTCGCATCGCGCAGCCACGTGTAGCGGTAATCCCAATTGCGCTCGCCTCCTTTCGCTTCAGGCAGTCCGCAAGTCGGCGCGGCTACAATGGCTCCGGTCGGAGCGTAGGTCAGCAGCTTAAGACAGAGTACGCTGCGCAATACTGGCTCGCGCCAGCGGCCTTGATAGGTGCAGCGCGATGACCACGCTTGCCAATATGTCAGCGTCTCCTCGTATTTGCGAAGTACTGCCTCGTCCGACAGCGACAGCGGTTGCTCGTCCGTGAAGAGGTAGCCAATTGCCAGCCATCCAGAAGCACCAGCGCCCAGGTGCCATCGCGGACAGTCGGGCTGAGAGATATCCGCGTCAGCCGAACACTGCACGGCTAGCGCATCCCCCTGTTCCGAGCGGAAGACGCAAAACCTGTCCGGCGTTTCTACTGTATGCCGCGATCGGGCATAGTCGAAGGTGGGACGTACAACAACCCGTAGTTCTATCGTCCCTTCACTGCATTGCAGCAAGCGCAGCAGAACACGATCTGTGTCCGAGTCGGCCTGGTAATCTTCTGAGTTGCGTTGCCGGACGCATAGGAAGTCTGTCACTATCAGCGTGCCATCCACACACCGAAGCGTAGTCTCAAGTATATTCGTGCCGGAAAGGTAGCGCCGACTTTTCTGCTGCAAGCCATCCAACTGCAGTTCGCAACTGCCGCCCTTTTGTCCGTCAAGAATCTTTAGGAATACGGCAGGACTATCGAAGCGCGGGAAACACAGCCAGTCAATCGAACCGACACGGCTGACTAGTGCCGCCGAGCGCATGTCGCCGATTAGAGCATAGTCGCTGATATAGAAATCCTAAATCATTTGTAAAAAGTTAAGATTATTGTTATAATGAAGATTGGCAGT
>CAXUIG010000319.1:0-6584 GCA_964250845.1 uncultured bacterium
TAGCTTTCGCCTGCTTTGTTACCCAAAATTGGCTGTTTTTGAACCATGCCCAGACTTGTTAAGTGTGGTTCAAACTTGTCGTGCTCAAGGTCGCTCAGTCATTGAGTTTTTCAAGCAAGTCTTGAAGTCTCAGGTATTTGCTGAGGTATCCAAGCCTTCTCTAATTCCTCAAACCTGAATCCTTACCTCTGGAAATGTATTTTTCATCATCCGACGGTTCTCTAGGACATAGGAGATTCCTGAGGGAATGCGGAGATTGTCTTCTAGGACATACCACTGACCATCCCGGTCACGAACTAAATCCGTCCCAGTGATGTGGCACCAAACTCCACCGGGGGGATGCAGCCCCATACAGGGTTTGAGAAAGCCATCACCAGATTCAACTAATTCCCTAGGTATAACGCCGTCCTTGAGAATTTTCTGCTCGTGGTAGACATCTGCCAGAAAAAGATTCAGGGCATGGATACGCTGCTTGAGTCCCCGCTCCAGATGAGCCCATTCTTGAGCAGAGATAATTCGGGGAGTAATATCAAGCGGAAAAATTCGCTCTGTGCTCTCCTGGCTATTCTCGCTAGAGACGTTGAAGGTGACCCCTGACTTCAACAGGGCATTTTCTGCTGCCTGCTGCCGCCGCTGGAGTTCTCCTGGAGGTAGAGAATTGATGGTTTTTACCAATAGAGCAGCTTCTGGGCGGGGTTGGTTCTTAGCTGCGAAGAGTTCATCACAGAAATCTTCTGGATCGTAATTATCAAACTGCACTGTTAGCTACTCCTCAAAACCTGATCAAATCTCAACATCTATCACCAGGATAGCTGGACATGTTCGACCGGGCACATAGACCGAGCAGTTTTGGCTCTCAGCCGTCAGAGTTGACTTACGCCTACAAAGACGTTTTTTGTAAATCTGGTCGTTCTTCTGGAATAATCGCTCCTTTGACGGGGCAGACTTGCAGACAAATGCCGCAGTCTATGCAAAGGGTAAAGTCAATCCAGTTCCAGTTGTCAATCCCCTTGGCGTTTTTGCCTTCACCTGGGTAAATACAAGCAATGGGGCAGGCATCGACGCAATCGGCAAAGCCTTCGCACATATCAGTAATAATCGTGTACGACATACTGTTCGCTCCTCAATTTTTTTAACCAGGCTTGAGCAAAAAAATTTATGAAAATCACAAATTTTTTTAAAATCATAGTCTTATTTCCTCTCCTGCTCTTCTATTTGAAGACAGAGATTAATGTAAAGTTTGAGGGTGATTAAAAACACAACACCGTTAGCGATCGCTCTACCCTAACTACTTTTTCGACTGAGTAAAAGTGACGCGCCGCCTGATGGGTCGAATGCTAGAGTAGTCTAAATTCCTGCGGTGAGCCTCGGATAAATCCTATTCGCAAGCAACAGATAGCTATTTCTATGCTGCTGGAAAGACGAGCACCAGAATACAGTTGGCATTGGGTGGCGGGCTCTCAATTCCTCTAGTTCTGGCGGTAGTTGTTTTTTTCTAACAAGAACCCGATTCATAAAGGAGCCAAATTTTAGTGTCCAATGCTCTTCACAAGCCAATCCAAAATCGGCTGCTCGCTGCTTTACCAGAAGAGGATTACCAGCACCTTGTAACTCACTTGGAGTGTGTCGAACTCTCAAGCGACCAAGTCCTTCATGAGCATGGCGAACCGATTGACTACGTCTATTTTCCCCTTGAGGGAGTGATTTCCTTAGTCAACATCATGTCAGACGGCTGGATAATTGAAGTTGGTTTGGTGGGCCAGGAAGGAATAGTGGGTACCGCCAGATTTTTGGGAAGCGACATAGCGTACAATACAGCGACTGTGCAGGTTCCAGGCTCTGCTATGAGGATGAAAGCCAGCGTGCTTAAAGCTGAGTTCAATCGGGGTGGTCAATTCCAAAATTTGCTTCTACGCTACATGCAAGCGCTATTCATCCAGGTTTCGCAATCCGCTGCCTGCAATCGCCACCATACAGTAGAGAAGCGACTCGCTCGCTGGTTGCTGTTAGCCAGCGACGCTATAGAATCAGACCAGTTGCCACTGACTCAGGAATTTATTGCCCAGATGCTGGGCACACGCCGCTCTGGTGTAACGGCAGCGGCTGGCACTCTTTCTCAGGCGGGTTTGATCCGCTACAGCCGTGGGAAAATTGCGATCGTGAATCGGGAGGAATTGGAAGCAACTTCCTGCGAGTGTTATTCGATTGTCAAAAACGAGTTGGCTCGGTTGCTTGGCGGTGGCTCCGGTTAGATGCTGGATGAATGGTTAAATTCTCTCTTATGTCCGCAAGCGGACAGAACTCCGAGGCTGAGTGGGTTTATGGTTAGATAGGAGGATATTCAGTACTAAGGTCAGCGCCAGTTAGATTTTCTCAAGACGACTAAATTAGGGAGTTTACGGATGTCCGAGTTAAGGGCAACAAGAGGTTAGAGATGAATAATTTAACCAGCATACCTTTTGAATATGATGATGCTGCTAACCAGGAAAAACTGAAACAAATTTGGGGTGATACTTTGAGAAAACTCACTCCAAAACAGAGACAATTAGTCGTTGAAATTCTTAGTCCTCTAAACCTGACTCTGGTTGAATCCTAGTGTTGGGTCGCCAAAACTTGGGGTAAAGCCAGGGTGCTTGGACACTATCCCAATCCCAACCTTGTGTTATGATGTGGCATTGACTAACACCAACACTTGATTATTATCCGAGATGCGATCGCGTTTGCAGAAAGCCAGCGATCGCTTTCCCGTCTACTTCCAGCTAGTCTGACCCCACTTTTTTGCATTGCTCAGAATGATGTCTTCAAAGGTAGGCGATGAGCGATGATTCGAGGAGGCGTTCACGACATATTGACCCCCGTCCGTTGTGCGATCGTATGAGCCAACGACTCAAAATCTCGGTAGACATTTTTGACTGCCTGTAGGTATTAGCTTAACATAGTAGTCGGCTTTGATAGATGCTGCTGCCAGACCTGCTTCAAATACTGCCTAGTATAAAAGCGTGCATTCTCTGCCAATGATCCTGTTCGCGGCTGGGCGTGGCGAAACCCTCAAACGCTTCTTGGTTGAAGATGCTGTCGGACAGGAGCAGCGATTCTGGCGCCTCGCCCAGGCTCTTTCTGCCCTCTATCCCAACAAAACTGATGAGAAACGCTGGGTGGATGGGGTATTAGCTAGAAAAAAAGGACTCGGATTTTAAAGGCTGGAGAACCCCGATGAAGATCACCCTGGATATCCCCCAAGAAGAACTGGCAAAACTCATCAGTCCCCTAGTTGCAGAACCTCGTATACTCCTCCACGGAGTCACTTGGGAGCAGTATGAAGCAATGATTGCTGCTGTAGGAAGTCGCTCCAGACTTCGGATGACCTACATCGAACGAACCTTGGAGATTATGACCATCTCGCCTGAACACGAAATGATCAAGACCATGATTGCGCGTCTGATCTATGTTTACGCAGATGAGATGAACATTAACGTATTTAGTTGCGGCTCCGCCACCTTTAGAAAAGAAGCTGCTGCCAGAGGATTAGAACCAGATGAAAGTTACTGCATAGGTACTCGTAAAAATACGCCCGATCTGGCAATAGAAATAGTCATCATTAGTGGAGGGATCGACAAGCTAGAGGTCTACAAAGGCTTGCAAGTTTCAGAAGTCTGGTTCTGGCAAGAAGGAAAGTTCTTGCTCTATAGTATGCATGGAGCTGTGTCTGACTATGAATCTATCAACCGCAGTAAACTTTTTCCTGACTTAGACCTGGAACTTTTAGCTGATTATATCAAACCTGATGAAGAACCCCAGGCAGCGAGAGCATTCCGAAATGCAATCCGTCGCTCTCAATCTCATCAGGAGAATTAAGATGAAACGGATCGGGACTAGCCTGTTGCTCAAAATGCTGCATTCAAGGGAAGTATCTATAAACTTCTCGACGGTGGAGGAAACGAACAAAGGTAACAACATTGCCCTCTATAATCAGACCGACCCGGTAATCTCAGACTCGGCTCCGATAGTAATTACCACCGCCTTTTAACCGTTTAAGATTGCTAATATGGCTCAAGTTTTCTGCGTTCTCAACGAGCTGAATAAGCTCCGTTAGTCGGGCATGAATTAACTTATCCTTGAGCGCCCGAATGTCTTTGAGAAAACTGTCCCGAAACTCAACGTTCATTCAGCACCAGAGAGGGCATTGAGTACATCCTCTCTTGTGACGTTCTGAGTTGTTTCACCTTCCCGGATGGCACGCACCATTGCAATGTCTTCCAAGGCTGACTCCAGGATTTCACTAACAAACTCCTGGTTTTCTTCAATCACCTCGATGATTGCTGCTTTAAACAGTTCCTTGATCTTGGCTTCGTCAATATTCATTTCGTTCATGACACACCCTACTACTGAAATCCTCAATTACGAATTACGAATTAGTAATTATTTCGGTCGTTGCTGGATGCTGCTGCAAAACCTGCTTCAAATACAGCCCTGTATCTGAACGCGGATTTTGGGCGACTTGCTCTGGAGTGCCGACTGCGATCGCTTCTCCCCCTTTGTCGCCACCCTCTGGTCCCAAGTCAATCACCCAGTCAGAGCAACGAATCACATCTAAATTGTGTTCAATCACCAAAATTGAATTCCCCTTGTCTACTAGGCGTTGCAACACATCCAACAATTTGTGAACGTCATAAAATGATAAACCTGTAGTAGGTTCATCTATTAAGTAGAGAGTCTTACCCGTAGCACGGCGAGATAATTCAGACGCCAATTTCACTCGCTGGGCTTCACCGCCAGATAGAGTAGTTGCAGCTTGACCCAGCTTGATGTAGCCTAGCCCTACATCCACCAACGTTTGCAAGCGGGTGGCAGCTTTGGGGATATTTGTGAACACACACAGCGCTTCTTCTACAGTCATGTTGAGAACATCGGCAATCGATTTGCCTTTGTACTTCACCTGGAGAGTTTCACGGTTGTAACGTGTACCTTTACAAACTTCGCACTGCACATAAACATCTGGCAGAAAGTTCATCTCAATCACATTCACACCCTGCCCCCCACAAGCTTCGCAACGTCCACCTTTGACATTGAAGGAAAATTGCCCCGGCTTGTAACCCCTGGCTTTGGCTTCGATAGTTTGGGTAAACACCTCCCGAATCACATCGAAAACTCCGGTATAGGTGGCTGGGTTAGAGCGCGGAGTGCGCCCAATCGGGGATTGGTCAATCACAATCGCTTTATCAACCGCATCCAGTCCCTTAATTGCATCCAGGTGTTGTGGGAAAGGGACTTGGCGGGTGAAGTGGTGTTGCAGGGCTGGGTAGAGTAATTCGTTAATCAGCGTGGATTTACCAGAACCGGAGACGCCGGTAATGGCAACCAGCTTGCCGAGCGGGATTGCCACATCAAGGTGCTTTAAATTATTGCGATGGGCGTTTTTGAGGACAAGCGATCGCCCATTCCCAGTCCGCCTGCTCGCTGGAGTTGCAATCACCCGCCGCCCTGATAGGTAAGCGCCGGTGAGAGAATCATCTGCCCCTAGCAACGCCTCCAAGTCACCCTGCGCGATAATGTGTCCCCCGTGAATCCCGGCACCAGGACCAATATCAACAATATGGTCAGCTGCACGGATAGTTTCTTCATCATGCTCGACCACAATCAAAGTGTTGCCCAATTCGCGCAGTTTGGTCAGGGTTTGCAGCAAGCGCGCGTTATCTCGTTGATGCAGCCCGATACTGGGTTCATCCAGCACGTAGAGGACGCCGGTGAGCCCGGAACCGATCTGGGTTGCCAGCCGTATTCGCTGGGCTTCGCCACCAGAAAGAGTCATCGCTGCGCGGTTGAGGGTTAGGTAATCTAGCCCCACATCGAGGAGAAATTGCAGTCTGGCTCTGATTTCTCTGAGTACCAGATCGGCAATTTGAAACTGGCGATCGCTCAGTTCCATTGTGCTTATTTTGTGATAACACTCCCGAATAGATGCGCCAGTAAGATCAACAATCTGGTACTGTCCCAGCCGCACACACAGGGCTTCCGGTTTCAGACGCTTCCCCAGACATACTTCACAGGGCTGATCAATCAGATATTGCTCCAGCTTTTGCTTTTGGAGTTCCGAACTACTTTCACCGTACTGCCGCTGGAGTATAGGGATCACTCCTGCATAGCGTTTGTAATCATTCCGGTCTTCAATCCAAATTGATTTTTCAGCACCATATAAAATTATCTGCTGCTGTTCTGGCGTCAACTGCTTCCATAGCGTCTGGATTTCAAAGCCATAGGCTTGAGCTACGCTGTAGAGCAACGAAAGATAGTAAGAGTTGTCCTTTTCTGACCAAGGTGCGATCGCGGCATACACCGGCTGCGAGGGGTCAGGCACCACCAAAGAAGGCGAAAACGTCCGCAAGCTACCCAGCCCATGACAGTGAGGACAAGCACCATAAGGCGAGTTAAAGGAAAACAATCGCGGTGACAGCTCATCCATCACTGCCCCATGTTCCGGGCAAGCAAAGTTTTCTGAAAATACCAGTTCATTAAAATTACTGCTACTACCTGCCTCATCTGTTACAGGAGAGACGGAGTCAAACTCCCCCTCTCCCCCTCTCCCC
>CAXUIG010000320.1:0-1509 GCA_964250845.1 uncultured bacterium
CCTCCCCCCCTCTTCATTTATAAAGAGGTTTGACCATGGCTCATCTAAATCTGCGTCGTTCGGAAAATGTTAGCGGCGATTTTTACGTCGATAGTAGTTGCATTGACTGTGATACCTGCCGCTGGATGGCTCCAGAGGTGTTTGATCGTGCTGAGGGACTGTCTGCAGTTTATCACCAACCAGGTGACAAAGCAGAACGATTGCGATCGCTCCAAGCTCTGTTAGCTTGCCCCACCAGTTCCATTGGCACTGTGGAGAAGCCGCAGGATATTAAAGACGCCCAGTTGAGTTTTCCGATATTAGTAGCTGAAAATGTTTACCATTGTGGCTACCATGCGGAGAATTCCTATGGGGCTGCTAGTTACTTGATTGAGCGACCTGAAGGCAATGTGTTGGTTGATTCTCCCCGATGGGCACCGCCGCTGGTTAAGCGCATAGAGGAGATGGGGGGGATTCGTTATTTGTACCTGACTCACAGGGATGATGTGGCGGATCATCAAAAGTTTCAGCAGCATTTTGGGTGCGAGCGTATCCTGCATAGCGACGATATCTCTGCCGGTACTCAGAATGTCGAAATTCAGTTGGCTGGATCAATTCCATTGACGCTGGCTCCCGATTTGTTGATTATCCCAGTTCCCGGTCACACCAAGGGTCACACTGTTCTGCTCTACAAGAATAAGTTTCTCTTTAGTGGCGACCATCTGGCTTGGTCAGACCAACTCAATCAGCTCGTTGCTTACCATGATGTCTGCTGGTACTCTTGGTCAAAACAGATCCAATCAATGCGCGAGTTGGCTAATTACTCTTTCGAGTGGGTACTACCAGGGCATGGACGCCGCTACCACGCTGACTTAGAAACCATGCGCCACCAGATGCAGCAGTGTATTAAGTGGATGGAACGGTGAGGGATAGTGCAGGCGATCGTGCATTTATTGGATTTATACGCATAATTTTTAAATAGGGAGTACAATGAAAGGGTACATGATTGACAAAAATGGAAAATAATATTGAGAAAGTTGCGTGAGATGGAAGATTTGGATTTAGGGGCTTCTTCGCGCGCTCAGGGAAAAATAAGATTGAATGTGACTGTTCTTCCTAAAACTTCAAATTGGTTGAAGGGGCGGGGTAATGCCAGCCAAATGATCGACCAATTGGTTGAGGAGGCTATTGCTGGAAACACCAAAACCGCCGACCCTACCTCCGAAAAGCTAGAAGAACTGACCCGCGAGCACGAACAGTTGAAGGCGGAGCTAAGTAAACTTCAAAATCAACTGCAAAAGGAATCAGAACAGCATCGGGACTACCAAGGCATTCGGGATCAAGTCCTGAATGCTTTGAAATTGGGAAAACAAGCGCCCGGATACAAGAGCGCGGTCAAAGCGCTTGACCGTTTCATTGTAGAAATACAATAAGGGCGATTGCTAGAGTTTAGCTGTTTAGTGTGGCGCCGGGGAAGGCCGGCGCCACAACAAAAGCGAGCACATAGGTACCGAATAAACCAAAACCCCC
>CAXUIG010000320.1:1519-6523 GCA_964250845.1 uncultured bacterium
AAAAATTTTGTGCTTTTTTTTTTTTTTTTTTTTTTGGGGCCGCCCATACCCCCCCCCCCCCACTAAACATATGCTCCAGTCTCGTACCCTATGAACCCTACACCCCCTTCTTCCACACCCTTGCCTGATGCGCGTAGATCAAGTGAGAAACAGTCGGCGGCGCATCACCGATGTGGAAGGAAAGGGCGCGCTCCTCAATTGCAAGATCTGCGACGGTCACACGCTCATGCTGGCGCAGGTGTTCTGCCCAAGATTCGACGATGAAGGTTTCGACGTAGCGACTTGGGTCAGATGTGTCGTGGAACAAGCCCCAACGAACTGCGCCGTCACGCCGACGAACACGACCCAAATCATGCATTGCTACGGTGAAGTCGGATGATCGCAGTAGGTCAATGTGGTACTCAACTGTGATCAATACTGGCCCGTCGTCTGGGCGCAAGTCGATCACCACCTTGGGCTCAGCCCAATGCAGTGATGGTGTCAAATCTAAGTTTTCACCTGCTGTTAACTGATAACGTGTAGCAGCTGTAAGCCCCAAAATCAGCCCGATCGCGGCGCCCAAGAGTGCAGTCGAGTTTCCTAGATGCTCAGCCACTATGCCCCACAAGGCGCTGCCAACCGCTATGCCGCCTTGAAATACCAGTTGATAAATACCGAGCGCACGGGAGAGCACCCATGACGGGGCTGTGATCTGCGCCGACACATTTAAGCTGGACATGATCGCTATCCACGCGACTCCGCCTGCAACCAGCGCGATGCATACCAAAGTAAGATTGTGTAGATAGGCTAGTGCTAATGTGGCGATCGCAAATACAACTGTGGCGATCGCCACTAGCTGATCTATTGAAATTCGCTGCCGCACTTTTGGCAGGAACGCCGCTCCCATCACTGCACCGAAGCCCAGGCACCCCAGCAGTAGACCGTACCCGAATGACTCTAGTTTAAGCTGCTGCCGAGCTACAAGCGGCAACAGCGCCCACAAGGCACTACCGCAGCTGATAAAGACACCAACCCGCACCAGTACTGCATCCAGCGGTGGCGCATAGTGAACGTATCGGATTCCGGCTCGGATTGCTGCAATGATCCGCTCAGTCGGCAGCGCACTCTGGCGACGCTTTCGACGCCAGCGGTAGATAACTACGATAACGCCAACGAAAGACGCCGCATTAAGTAGGAATACCGTTGCTGATCCCGCCGCAGCGACTAATATACCACCTAAGGCAGGACCAACCGCGCGGGCAATGTTGAACCCGACACTGTTCAACGCCACACCTGCTGGCAATTCAGCCCGAGATACCAGTTCCGGCGTAATCGCTTGCCAAGCTGGGGCATTCATCGCTGCCCCCAAGCCAAGGGCGAAAGTAAATATTAGCAGTAGCCAAGGTGTGACCGCACCGAGGAGCGTTAGTACACCAAGCCCAGCCGCAGCGACGAGCATCCAACCTTGCCAGAATAGAAGCAAGCGGCGGCGATCGACGATGTCGGCAAGCGCCCCGGCGGGAAGTCCGACTAGAAAAACCGGCAGACTCGTTGCTGTTTGCATCAGGGCTACCATGAGTGGCGACGGAGTGAGTGAGGTCATCAGCCACGTGCCCCCGACATTCTGCATCCATGTACCTACATTTGACGCTACAGACGCAATCCAGAGCGCCCGAAACAGCGGTTGCCGGAGTGGAGTCCATGCTGATGTTTTCATACCTGCCCCTAGAGCCCCCCTAGCTAAATAGCATCAGGATTTTCTCCTAGAGCCCGTAATCGAGCTGCTAGTCGTTCTGCTCGTTGACGTTCTTGCTCTGCTCGTTGATGTTCTTGCTCTGCGCGTTGACGTTCTTGCTCTGCTCGTTGACGTTCTTGCTCTGCCACTTCCTCGGGTAATAAAATCAGCTCACCATCTTGGTTATAAAACCGTAACCACTGACAAGTCCCCGTTGGTGGTTCTCGGCGAATACTACCTTCCCAAAGTCCCAACCACAATCCCAGCGTTTCGCACCACAGCCAGTTATGTTCGCTCGGCTGCAATGGCTGATATCGGTGTCGTGCATCCAAACGCCACCCTTCCAGGGATTTGGGGTCAAATGGGTCGTAAATGTAGTATTCTAGAGTATGAAAAGTACGTTCGTAGATGTGTTTCTTTTCTGTTCGATCAATTTGAGCTGTACTGGAAGACAACAACTCGACAATCACATCAGGATATCTTCCCTCTTCTTCCCAAACCACCCAACCAAGACGCTCTCGATTGCCGTCTACATCTAATACTACGAAGAAATCAGGTCCTCTAAAGTCCCGGTTCATTACCTGATTGCGGCTGTAGTAAACAAACATATTACCGCCCACAAACAAGTCAGTCTTGCCCTGAAAGACTTGCAGTGATGAATCAATCAGGACATTCATGGCAATACGGTGGCGATTCGTCTCCAAAGGCTCTCCATCGTCAAATACTAAATTTGTTGGCGGTAAAGGCACCTCAGGAAGTAAACCCTCTTTTACCAACCTTTGCTGCTCGGTTGTGGCTTCAATGGACATTTCAACTTATAGTCTAAGTTTGCCCAAGTATAACACCGGCTGGTCGTAGTCTTTGGTGTATAATGTTATGTCTGGAGAAGGAAACAGGCATGAAGACGAATTCACTGAGAATCAACCAACTCTCCGAGTCAGCCTACGAGCGTTATCTCCAGTACTTGCATGCGCTCGACAGTTTAGACATAGAAGCTTACGCTAAATTTTTAGCGGATGATTGCGAAGTTCAGTCCAATAATAATTCCCCTATGAAAGGTAAGGAAGCCGTTAGGCAAGGACTTGGGACTTACTGGCAAAGCTTTAAGGAGTTAGAGCATGACCTCCTGAATATCTACGGAACCGACCAGAACTACGTTTTAGAAGCCATTAACAATTACACTCGATTGGATGGGAAGAAGGTTTCTATTCGAGCGGTAGCTTTTACAGACCTCAATCAAGATGGCTTGGTAAAATCAGTGCGGTTCTATACAGACACGACACCTGTCTTTGCATAGCCGCTACACGTCAAGATGGTCAATTAATTCCTGCTCAAGAAAGCTAAATAGCATCAGGATTTTCTCCTAGAGCCCGTAATCGAGCTGCTAGTCGTTCTGCTCGTTGACGTTCTTGCTCTGCCACTTCCTCCGGTAACAAAATCAGCTCACCATCTTGGTCATAAAACCGTAACCACTGACAAGTCCCCGTTGGTGGTTCTCGGCGAATACTACCTTCCCAAAGTCCCAACCACAATCCCAGCGTTTCGCACCACAGCCAGTTATGTTCGCTCGGCTGCAATGGCTGATATCGGTGTCGTGCATCCAAACGCCACCCTTCCAGGGATTTGGGGTCAAATGGGTCGTAAATGTAGTATTCTAGAGTATGAAAAGTACGTTCGTAGATGTGTTTCTTTTCTGTTCGATCAATTTGAGCTGTACTGGAAGACAACAACTCGACAATCACATCAGGATATCTTCCCTCTTCTTCCCAAACCACCCAACCAAGACGCTCTCGATTGCCGTCTACATCTAATACTACGAAGAAATCAGGTCCTCTAAAGTCCCGGTTCATTACCTGATTGCGGCTGTAGTAAACAAACATATTACCGCCCACAAACAAGTCAGTCTTGCCCTGAAAGACTTGCAGTGATGAATCAATCAGGACATTCATGGCAATACGGTGGCGATTCGTCTCCAAAGGCTCTCCATCGTCAAATACTAAATTTGTTGGCGGTAAAGGCACCTCAGGAAGTAAACCCTCTTTTACCAACCTTTGCTGCTCGGTTGTGGCTTCAATCGACATGTAGGTTTCAAGACAATCTGTCTTCAACTGTGGGTTACTGAAATTGAGTAATCAGCTAGTTGTTCAACTTCTAGTTACTAACTTTGCCCAAGTATAACAACACCGGCTGGTCTTAAGTCAGGGCGCTTGTCGAGACTCCCGGCGTGTGTGGTGGTGATGCCCGTATTGCCGGTACTCGCCTTCCCGTTTGGCTGTTAGGGAGTCTGCGTCGTCAGGGTTCGAGTGATGCTGAATTGCTAAAGTTTTATCCCCATCTGAGCGCTGCTGATCTGCTAAATGGCGGCATTGCCCACTCAGAGAAAGCATCATTATTCCCCATTCTCCAATTCCATAACCCTGGTTATTAGTACCTTAAGCTGAGGCACATCCTGCTGCGTTGTTTCCCATAAAACATCTAGATCTACGCCAAAATACTGATGTATTAATTTATCTCGCATCCCTGCTATAGCTCTCCAGGGGATATCTGAATACTTGCTTCTGAAAGATTCAGGAATGTTATTGACGGCCTCACCTATAATCTCAATCGCTCTTGTAACAGCAAAAATAGTTTTTCTATCCTGTTTGAAATTATCAATAGACATGCTTTCTATAAATTCTTCAATGGCAACAATAGAATCCAGAATATCCTGAAGGTAATCCCCTATAACCCTTTTCCTCATAGGTAGATAACTTCTGCCAGGATGTTATTGGCGATTCTTGGCTTTAACGCCCGCTTCATTACCAAATCTACTTTGACACCAATAGTGTCACTGAGATAGTTTTCTAATTCAATAAATTTTAGGAGGCTTGGGGCTTGTTCAAAATCTATCAGGACATCAACATCACTCGATTCGTTCTGTTCGCCCCTCACATACGAGCCAAAAATGCCCAGTTCTTTGACTTGGTATTTTTCTTGGACAATCGGTTTAGATTGAATCAGAATTTCTTTGATTTGTTCAAAATTTTTCATGCTGAATGCACCTTTTGTAAGCAGCCCGCCATACAAACTAATTCATTTTGTTGCTCACATCAGGCAAGCAGGTCATCCACAGCTATGTCAAACCCTGCTAAAACAGTCTGAGTGTTAACTACCTCTGTGGGTCTAAACCAGAGTCGCTGCTGTGAGGTTAACACAAAAATCTAGCGGCTCTCAGGCAGTATCAACCAGACTTCCTCAGTAAGGATTCAGGTCTGGGAGCAACAGATGGCATCATGTAGTAGTCTAGCTAT
>CAXUIG010000321.1:0-6507 GCA_964250845.1 uncultured bacterium
TCAGAACCGGGGGTCAATTCCACAGCGACCACTTCCCCCCCCTGAACGCTTACCGACGGAGTAGAGCTAGTAGTATACAAATTAGATTGAATTATAAGGCGCGATCACTCTGTCACCCTTTTTCTAAGGACTCTCACTGATAGATAGAAGGACATATAGCGGCATTGGTGCAGTAAATACGGCGATAAAATTACTTAATTTTCTACTGTACCGTACAGTAAATTAGCTAAATTGATCAGTGGAATTTCTCTTAAAGGCAGAGCATAAGTAGAGTTAAGTTTGTTGGATAGTCCAATTAGGTTATAAGGAGCTTTGAAAATGGGACAGATTACTGAGAGTATGGTTAAATTCTTCCACGAGGAAGAATGGACATTCAATTATATTGAGGAAGCATCAACTGTAAGTATGGGGTTCTCTGGTGATAATGGTGAATGGACATGCTATGCCAAAGCAGACGAAGAAATAAAGCATTTCCGCTTCTATTCAGTTTGTCCTGTAAAACCAAAGGAAAACAAGCGACAGGCGGTTTCAGAGTTTTTAACAAGGGCAAACTGTAATATCCGAATCGGCAACTTCGAGTTAGATTTTGCAGATGGAGAACTCCGCTATAAGACAAGCATTGATGTAGAGGGTGAGTGTTTAAGTTCAGCGCTGATAAAAAATTTAGTTCACATCAATATAGGGACAATGGATACATACTTACCTGGTATTATGGCAGTTATTTATGGCAACGTTTCACCAGAGCAAGCAATTAAGACAATTGAGAATCAGCCAGACTAGTTAAAAGTTTTTGTACTTTAAAATCTAATTTGGCTTGGCAGATGAAAAGGTCAGATTGCTAAGATTAGAGTTAGTATCTAATTGCCTCTCATTAACAGTCACAAGCCTCACATATACACACTAGCTATTTGCTGGTGTGTTTCTTTTCTATGCACGCTGCTGGCTCTCCATCTCTCTTGTGGGTTTGATAACATCTGCCAACAAGCAAAATCTGCTATTGCGTCAGCAGTATCGTCTATATAAGATGTTTAACTTAATCGTTAATTACAGTGGCTAAAGCAAAGGGTAAATGTAAGAAACATATAGTATTTAAACGTAATTAATTATTTACAATCTAGTTAACAGTATGTAAAAATTCAGTGAATTTAAGTTTAAATAATAGAAGCGTTTACTAGTAAAGTCATACTGAAAATTCAATTGATTTTAAACTTCGTCTGGTTATTTTGCTTTTTTTCTTGAACTGATTATCCTACACGGTTTAAATGTTCCTGATAGACTCTACTGCTACAGTACATTTACGTATGGAAATTTTTCAGCAAAATTACGGTCGATAGATAGTAGAAATAGAGGTACTGTGATCTTATAAATCTTTTTTGTAAGACTACTTGAAAACGTCAAGGCTTTGCTTACAAATAATTTATATTTCAGTCGCTATAAATACAAACCTAGTAGTGAGATCTGGTGATATGAGAGGTGCAGTTATTCAATTTTCGATCAAAGCAAACCAGGGATTTATCTCAGGTGATGATGGAAAAAGATACAAATTCAGTGGATCAGATTGGAATCTGACTATTGCACCTGAACAAGGTTCTAGGGTTGATTTTGATACAGATATCGATAAAGCAGTTTCAATTTACGAAGATCCTACTGCTTCTCCAAAACTCACCACCACAAAATCTAGAGTTACAGCAGGTATTCTGTCACTCTTACTAGGAGGGTTTGGTGTTCAATTTTTCTATCTTGAAGCGTGGGGCTGGGGAATAGTTTCCATACTATTGTTCTGGACTTATATCCCTGCAATTGCAGCGATGATTTTAGGGATTCGCTACCTTCTTATGTCGGACAAGGAGTTTGAACGTAAGGTGAAAAAAATGCAAAGTAGTCTTTTTGGGCCAATTGAACTTTAGTAAAAATAAGCTAGGTTGCCTATTTGTGGAATCGCTTGCTTAGCAGCATCTACTTAGTACAACAATGTCCTCCCTTCTTCGGGATTTAACCGTAGAGTAGAACCTTATCACTGGATAAATAAGAGCCTTACATGGATGTAGCAAAAGCAATGGCTTTAGGTGGTGAAATTTTACATGCAGATGATTGTGATTACTGTTCCTACATAAATTTAGGTTTACGTTGTTTAGTTTGTGGTGAACCTTTTTTTTTAAGAGTGGCTCCTATAGAAAATCTCATTTTGCTCACTTAAAATGTACTGCTCCTAGACAAGTAGAGGAATGTAACCTTAAAGTATTAAACTATGGCAATAGTACATAAGGATTTCAAGGTAACTTAATTGAAAATAGATGACAGAAACTAGCAACAAACATTTGCACTAGTCGTGCCGCTGCCAAAATATCCGCAACGTAACTCAGATCACGAGGCGGCATAAACGACTTCAGCAGAGCCAAGAATAGATTGGCGGCGAATATAATTACGGCTGCGCTCGATACCGCGACGGCTAACCAAATCTACCTTACGCCCAAAGAGAGCCTCTAACTCATCTTGCATATCTACATGATCAAACAGTGACCATTGGGCATCTGGTGCGAAGGTAACTAGTACATCGATGTCGCTATCTGGACGGAAATCATCCCGCAGCACCGAGCCAAAAAAAGCAAATTCTGTGATTTTCCAGCGCTGGCAGAAATTTGTAATTTTTTCTTTTGAGATGGCGATATTCTTTACTTTCATCAAGTTGCCTCCGCTCTCATTCAATGCCCTATTTTAGCCTAATCTGTTTTAACTGTAACAGAGCCCATCGCTACTAAATAAGGCAACCTCCTGCCATATCTTTCGGATGTGAACCAGATTTTAAAACGTAAGGATTCAGGTAATGGGGAAATGACTGAAAAGCTTTTCCCGTAAAGGTTTGGAGGATAATTCAGCTTTTTTTAATTTTCAATAAGAATCGGTGGAATGGCCATTTCTCGTTGCTTGTTGAGAATATCAACTTATTTATTCTAGAAGTACGGATCTGAAATGCAATCCAGGCAAGGGTTTCAACACCTGAATCCTTACTTTAAAACAAATTAAATTCATGCCCCTGAGTCAGGTGGCGATTATTGGTCCCGTCGCTGAGAGTTTTGCTGCTGCTGAGTCTTCGGGCGCATAAAGCAGTAGCTAATTGAATATTAATCCTGGTTTTTGCGATCGCATGTTCTGAGGGAAGAAGCGATGCCTGTACATCACAACTGCTCCCAATCATCCTTGTCAATCCCTGCCTGTCGCAGTATCTCGGCTAAAAGCCCCTTGCAAATGTCACCTCGATGAGGGTTGGGCAGTCGCACTGAGATGTCATCCTTGAGCATATACTGGTGCTTGCTACCGGCATACGGTCCTTCAAAGCCTAGTTCCCTTAAATAGCGGATTAAGTCTGAGCGCTTGATCGGTCTGAAGCTTCTTGGCATTAAGCCACTTCCTTGATAGACAATTCGATGCCGTCAACAACGGGT
Source organism: uncultured bacterium (assembly GCA_964250845.1). GTDB lineage: Bacteria > Cyanobacteriota > Cyanobacteriia > Cyanobacteriales > Chroococcidiopsidaceae > CAXUIG01. The sequence continues at coordinate 3,444 of CAXUIG010000321.1, forward strand.
AACGGCAGATTCTTGGTAACCCGCAACAAAATCCACTCTTCTAGAACTTCTGCCAATTCTTCTCGACAAGCTTCGAGCGTATCTGTGTTAGCCCAGACACCCTGGAAACCGGGAATTTCTCCATAGAACGTGCCATCATCTGGCAATATTTTATACTTTGCTTGATGCAGAGCAGCTCGGATGTAGTTTGTCAACATAAAGCGTAGATTTTGGGAGTGCGTAAACCACAACTATCACTCAAAATTGACTCAATTTCAGCAACGCGGGGATAGAAGCCGCGCTGGAAGAGTTTTTCCCTCAGTATTTTCAATGGCATGAAAAAAGCTTTGCCCAAGCTTGAAAGCGCTAGAAGTATACTCCGCCTTGCCAAACCTGATGACGTGACTGCCATCATTGATTACTATACCTCCAATAGGGTTCATCTTGCTCCATTTGAACCGATAAGAGCTGAATATTTCTACACTTCGGGCTACTGGTGCAATGAGGTAAAAGCACGCTTGGATGCCTTCAATGCTGACCAGTCTCTAAAACTATTTCTTTTTGAGAAGGAACACTCAAAAGTAATCGTCGGCTCGATTAATTTCGCAAACTTTGTGCGAGGAGTTTTTCAATCCTGTACTCTTGGCTACAGTGTGGGGGTAGCCTTTGAAGGAAAAGGTTATATGAGTGAAGCACTCAAGGTAGCAATTAGCTATGTGTTTACTGAATTGAATATGCACCGGATCATGGCGGCTTACCTGACACATAACCAACGTAGTGGCCTATTGCTGAAGCGACTCGACTTTGTGGTCGAAGGCTATGCTCGTGACTACCTTATGATCAACGGTCAGTGGCAGGATCACATTCTCACAAGTTTAATCAACCACAACTGGCCGTCTGCCTTATGAGTGAGCAATAAACATTACCTTGAGTTCTTCACAAGGTAAGCGAGTCAGTCGCGTCTATCTAGATGAATGTCATTATTTCCAAATCCGAGGTGCGAACCCAGCAATTAGCAAGAGAAAGGCAATTTCTAGCACGTAGCTGACAAAAACGCTGCGATTGAGCAGACCATCCCAAAGGTAACCTCGATGTTTAGGAGTTGGGCTGGGAGTGCGGTTGAGATGACGGCACCACGCACCGTAGATTTGGGGACTGAGTAAACCACAACTATCACTCAAAATTGACTCAATTTCAGCAACGCGGGGATAGAAGCCGCGTTGGAAGTGTTTCCATTGGCTTTCCAGAACCCAGAATAATAGGGGAATTGAGCAACCAACCAGCGCGATCGCACTGGCATTTGTTTTCTGTTGCACCATCAAAGCCAGAACAGCTCCAGTACCAGTAATCCCAAGTGCTTTGATTACCCAAATCTGCTTATTGTAGTCTTCGATAGTGGTTTGCAAAAAAAAGTACTCCTGTTTGAGTAAATCTAATTCAAAATCCCTTAGTGGCTTGGGCTGAGGGTCGGCAGGTGATGGGTTAAACATTGGAGAGTGCAGAAGTCACTGAGATTAAGATTAAGATCAAACCGAGTTCTGTTTAGTAGACGCTTTCGTTCCGTCTGTGAGCATCTACTTTCGAGACAGCAAGACTCAACAACGAACTTCCGCAAGACTAACTCAGCATGGTCAACTGGAATAGCTATCTAGAATCGCTCCGTACTGCTTACGCCCAATGGTCGAAAGTTTACACCCTAACGGATGTGGAGGGACGCCAGCGGGTTGAGTCAGAACCATCACTACTGTTTGATTTTTCTGATTTTTTTGATTTTATAGTGCAGACGGTGCAACCTGACAAGGCACAGAGAGCCCAAGCACAGCAGAAAACCGAGCGCTTGGGCGTGCTGCAAGGGTTGTTGAAGTATGCCCCAGAGCATGTGTTGCTGGTGGGGCGTCCCGGTTCGGGAAAATCGACGGCATTGAAACGGCTGTTGCTGGAGGAAGCTAGTAAAAGGGAGGAGCAAAAGATTCCCGTGCTGGTGAGGCTACGGAACTACAATACTTCCGTGCTGGATTTAATTAGCAGCTTCTTGGAACAACATGAATTGCTTCTGGAAAGGGCAGAGATTAAAACGCTGCTCAAACATCAGCGTTTTTTACTGCTGGTAGATGGTTTGAATGAGTTGCCTTCCGAGGAAGCGAGGGGAGATTTAATCGTATTTCGGCGAGAAAACGCTACTACGCCAATGATTTTCACGACGCGGGATTTGGGGGTGGGGGGTGACCTAAACATTGCCAAAAAGTTGGAAATGCAGCCTCTGACAGAAGTGCAAATGCGCGAGTTTGTCCGCAAGTATATTCCAGAGCAGGGAGAGCAGATGCTGCGGCAACTGGGCAACCGTTTGCAAGAGTTTGGGCAAACGCCGCTGCTATTGTTGATGCTGTGTTATGTGTTCAAAGAAACGGGCAAGGTGCCGCCTAATCTGAGCTTAGTGTTGCGAAAGTTTACCCAGTTATATGATCACCCGCTCACGCAGGATGCCAAAGTCACGGCGGAGTCACGGCAGTGGTGGCCTCGGCTGTTGCAGCATCTAGGGTTTATGATGTCGCAGGGGCAAAGTCCAAAGGAGCTGCGAGTTGCCATTCCCAGACCAGAAGTCGAGGAATTTCTGACGAATTTCCTGCAAGGTAAAGTTCCTCACCCGGACAACTGTGCGCTCTCCTGGCTCCGAGATTTACTCAATCATCACCTGATTCAACTGGGAGCAGGTGAACAGATTGAGTTTCAGCACCAACTGATTCAGGAATATTACACAGCAGAAAGCCTGCTGAAGCAGCTACCGCATCTCAGTGATGATAGCCTGAAACGGGAATATCTGAATTACTTGAAATGGACACAACCTCTAGCCTTGATGTTGGAGTTGGTGGATAACAAGGCTCAGGCGGAGCGAGTGGTGAGATTAGCCTTAGAGGTGGATTTGAGGTTAGGCGCAAGGCTAGCAGGAGCGGTAAAACCAAACTTTCAGGAGGAAACAATTGCGTTAGTTGCTCGACGACGAGAAATTCCTCAAAAAGTGAAGATTGAGCTTTTGGGCATAACCCTTTCTGAGCAAGCGATTCCGGCACTCCTGCAAGCTTTGAAC
>CAXUIG010000322.1:0-6507 GCA_964250845.1 uncultured bacterium
CCCCCTCCCCCCCTCCTAACCAGACTGGCTCCTAGTAGGGCATAGATGCCGGGGTAGTAGACAAAGTCATAGCGCGGGACAGCGGTAAGGTCCTTTCCCAGCAAATAGACAATGGCAAAGAATTCCAGCAATACCCAAAGGGTGAAACTTAAGAGCGTTAGTGTAGCTAGATGGGTTGCTGGTGTACTTAACAGCTGTAAGAGCCCCTTGGAAACGTGCCACGCCAACCAGCTGCCAAACAAAACCATCAAAAGCCCAGATGGAACTGCAATCCAAAGGGGTTGAGCTTCAACTGGCAGAGCAATGACTAGAAATAGCCAGCTGATTAGAGTTTGAAACAGGGGAGCAATGTTATTAGGATGCGGTAGCCAGTTGTTTTCAGAACGGCTAAAATGATGCAGCAACACTGGTAGCCATGGGAGATAGCTGCATCCAATACTAATGACAGCTAGACCAACTGCTACCCAACTGTAGCGGGGTAGGATGGAACGCTGAGCGTACATCAGCCCCAACAAAGTAGCTATCTGAGCGATCAAAGCCAGAATACAAAAGTAGTGGACGTAGAGACCAATAATGTTAACGACTACCCACCCCAGCCAAACCCAAGGTTGCAGCTTATAGGGTTGGCGGAAAAGATCCTGCTGGATTTGGATTAGCCCCAATAGCGCTAGAGTAATGAGGAGCATTGGCAAAGTATAGTGACGTGCCTCCTGGGAGAGGTAAACGGCAAACGGGGAAACCGCCATTACCGCTGCCCCCCAAAGCCCAGCTATTGGGGAAAAAGCAACGCGGTTGAGGCAGTAAGTCGCCGCGATCGCCCCCACACCGAACAAGGCACTTAGCGATCGCAAACTCCAAACCCACCCCCGCGCCATCACACCTACCACTGGTGCCTGTGCCCATTTGTGCATCAAGCAAAAAAATAGGGGTGGATGAGTAGACTGGGTGGCAACAGTGTGGGCAATTTGGGCACAGCCAACCCCTGGTTTGAGAGTAAAAATCTGCTCCACATGGTCGAGGGGAAAAACCACATCCAGAGGCACATCATTGTAACTCCGCCCCAGGCTAAATAGGGCAGTGATCACCTCATCCTGCCACAGAGGTTTCAAGTCCAAATGCCAGAACCGTAAAATAGTACCCAGTACTAGAGCCCCAGTCAATGCCAGATAATGTAAAGAAATCCGTTTTGCCATTACTTAGCAATCAGCACAGTCTGTATGCCAGATGCCTATTCTAGCGAGCGAGTGGAGCCAGAGTCGTTAGTGTCGGAATTATCTTCTCAATTGCTGTCAACTCTGCGACAGCAAGCTTGGCACAGAATCCGCAATAGCCTCCGCCCCGGACAACAGCAAATGGCTGACTGGCAGGGTGGGCAACTGGCAGTTTCAGCGGTTCCTGGAGCTGGGAAATCAACCGGCATGGCGGCAGCGGCAGCCCTGGCGATCGCTAGTCACCAACTCCATGCCCGGCGAGCCCTAGTTGTTGTCACTTTTACTCGCTCAGCTGCCGCCAATATCAAAGCTAAAATCCGCAAATACCTGCGGGAGGAATTGTCCTTACCTCCAGGTGGATTTGTTGTTCATACTCTCCATGGTCTTGCACTCAACATTGCCACCCGCCACCCAGACTTGTCGGGTTTGCAACTCGACAGTGCCACAGTAATCACGCCCAACCAGAGTCACCGCTTAATCCGTACCTGTGTGGAGCAGTGGATTACCACCAATTCAGGGCTATATTCCCGGCTGCTAGAAGGTTGTCAATTTGACGGGGAAGAAACAGAGCGGTTGCGTCGTCAGTCGGTTCTGCGTACAGAAGTGCTGCCAGATCTAGCCCAAAGTGTGATCCACGAAGCAAAAAGCTCTGGACTTTTGCCTTCATCGCTGCGCCAGTTGAGTACACAAACAACAGACGAATATGAAATTTTGGCGATCGCAGCTGGGTTGTACGAGCAATACCAGAATTTGCTCAGGTCGCGCGACTTCATCGACTACGATGACATGATTGTAGCCGCCCTGCGCGTTCTAGAAAACGAAAGCGCCCGCTTTGTGGAGCAAAACCAAGTATTTGCTGTCTTTGAAGATGAAGCGCAAGACTCTACCCCGCTTCAGACCAAGCTATTAGAAATTCTTGCCACCGACCCAACGGATCAAGATCATCCCCCCAATCTTATCCGCGTGGGAGATCCCAACCAAGCGATCAACTCCACCTTCACCCCAGCTGACCCGATTTATTTCCGCCGATTCTGCGAAGACTGCAACACCCGAGGACAACTGGCAACAATGGATCAAGCGGGTCGCAGTACAAAAATTATCATCGCAGCCGCCAACTTTACCCTAAACTGGGTGAATCGCTCTTATACTATACAACCACCCTTTAGTCCGCAGCAAATTCGCCCGGTTGTTGCAGGCGACCCCCAACTAGATGCCAATCCTGACCCAGAGGGTGGGGGGTTGGAATTGTACACTCCCCGCGACATTCACCACACTGTCGAGCTGATGGGAGAGCGCGTAATTGATTTATTTGCCCAAGACCCAACTGGTACCCGTGCAGCTATTTTAGTGCGGGAGAACCGGCAAGGTCGGTGGATAGCAGAGGCTCTTTCGCCTATTTGCGACCAGTATCAGATTTCGGTTTACGACGTGTCAGCGAGCGATCGCCGCTCCCATGTCCCCGCAGAAATCTTGGCGCTGTTGCAATTCCTCGACCGGCCCCATTCCCCCGATTACCTCAAAGCCACCTTAGAGGTACTTGTGCAGCGCCAGCTGATTCCGACCCAAGACCTCAACGCCCTAGCCAGTTTGCCAGAAAAGTTCCTTTACCCTGGCCCCCTCGAGCCACCCCAGCCAGAGCCAGAGCTAAAAGCCCGTCACTTGTGTCGCAGTTTGCTCCGTGCCCGGATGGAACTGCCTCAATACCATCTGATTTCCTTCCTGGCGTTGGCCTTAAATTACGACCAGGCAGAACTTGCGACTGCTGACAAACTGGCAGAACGGGTTGCTGTGCAAACATCTGGACAAAGTTCAATGGCTGCGCTTCTGACAGTGCTAAACGAAATCGTCAGCTCAGAACGGTTTGAACCAGTCGAAACTGAAAACCTGGAGGCTCGTTACACCCGCGCTGGTCAACTTACCATCATTACCATGCACAAAGCCAAGGGGCTGGATTGGGACTATGTTTTTATCCCTTTTTTGCACGAGAACGTAATTCCCGGCAGTTTCTGGGTGCCGCCCCAGACCAATTTTATTGGGAATTTTACCTTGGCAGAAGTCGCCCGTGCCCAAATTCGTGCTGCTCTCCACGACCAATTTCCCTTACCGGGAGTCACAGCGGCTTGGGAACAGGCGAAACACCTGAAGACTGCCGAAGAGTTCCGTCTCCTCTATGTCGCCATGACACGGGCAAAGCGGCTGCTGTGGATGTCTGCCGCCCAAAAAGCCCCCTTTACTTGGAGCAAACCAGAAAACTTGGACGATAGAGCCCCATGCCCAGTTTTTCCGGCTTTAAAGCGCCAGTTTCCACAATCCGTTGTTTCCTTGATTGCAATGTCTAATTAGAAATGATTACTCAATTAATGTTTCAACCTTCATCCTTAATGTCTTCTGGCATCAGAATGAGTGAATTCGGTAAGATTTATCTCTTTAAGTTTACTGATGATCTACCGCGCCTCGAATTAAATAAAAAAAAGCTAATTTGCTCAACCCCGAAGAAAAAGCTGAATATGCGGGAATATCGGAATTAGAGCGAATTTTTACCTTGATTAACGCTCAGCTCGCAACCAAAAGCAAATGGTGTCCGACCAAACTCGAAGACTTATACAACAACGAGCAAGATACCCAATACGGTTCGGTTAAGACCAAACCCAGGTAAACTGAGTGTTGTCCTTGAAGCACTCCCCTTTTTTGGACTTGGCTTGTAACGTCCATTCTGGATGAGCAGATTCCTGAATCTGAAGGCAGAAGTAATCCACGAGTAGTTAAAAAAAACAATACGGCTTAGAGCTTAACCGAACCGTGTTGCCTCCACTAGCTACCCAGTAGAGTTTTGCTCAAAACGAGTAGTCTTAAGGTAATTTTATACAGCTGATAATCTGCCCTTAATAAAACTTTTGTATATTGTAAAGGGCTATCAGCGTAAAGCGGGACACGATTAAATGTATTGAAACTAGGAAGTTGCAGCTAATTAGGGGGGATTCCTATGAGCTAAAGCTTGTAGCGATTTTAGCCTGCCCTGAATCCTGACATTAAATGGATTAAATAGATTTTTGTCTACTTACGGTGATTGAAATCTAACTATAGACAAAAAATCGCTCACAAGTTGGAATCCTGAAATGGCATACTGTCTTGGCTAACGCTAGTAGCCGAAGCGCGAAAATGCTCGCAACTACTACCACAGTTCTCACGCATCGCTCCTTAATAAAGGCACCTTAGACAATGGGAAATTTCTGGCATCGCTACTTAATTAAGCGTTTTTTGCCCCTGATCCTAGCGGTTTGCTTCTTGACGATTGTCGTGCATTCAGTCACCGCTCAGTCAAATCCAGGTACACCTAAAGTGATTCTGATTTCCCTTGACGGCGCACAACCAGATTTTGTTAACCAATATCTGGACAAAGGCGTCCTCAGCCCAAACCAGGGTCTGGGTCTGCTGAAGAGTCGCGGGATTGTCGCCAAGCAGAATATCACCTGCAATCCATCCCTCACTGCCGCTTGCCATGTTTTAATTGGCAGTGGTTCTACTAGTAACAATACCGATGTGGTCGCCAATTCTTTTGAGTTGGTGGCTAGCCCTTTTGGCAGAACCGTCAGCGGTTTCAATGCTCCCATTGGTGGCTACTCGCTTAGCAATGGTGTACCTGCCCCAAGTACCCACCTTACTGCTGAGCCAATTTGGATCAAGCTGCAGAAGAACGGGAAGAAAGTCGTTACTGCTACCTTCCCAGGAGGGGATGGCCTTGATGTAACGGTGCCTGGTCTTACCAATAGCCCAATTATTCAGCCAGCAACAGAGCGGACAGTAAGTTATACAGTGCCGTTTGGAACAACTGCTGGTGTCTTTGAACAGGGCTTCACCCTAGGTTCCTCGAATTTTACGAATGCTTCCGATGCCCTAATTAATCAACTGAGTGCTGCCGGAAAACAATCCTACAGTTTAGTCAAGGTAGCAAACCTAGAAACCATATCTAGTGATAAGATCGCAGGAGGTGGGGGTTCCTACAATATCCAAGTTGCAGCCCTCGATACAACCAATGATCGCCAGGTTAACTACAATACATTAGTCTTTTTCGATGTCAATCAGGGTATTCAACCCGGCCCCTTCAAACTGCCTTCGACTGGCCCTGCCTATGTCACCGTAGGTGGTGGCTCTCAACCGTTTTTCTTTGAAGGCACTCCCAACAAAGTTGGTGCCAGATTTTATATTACCCTTCTTGCTCCGGATCTTTCTACAGTCCATGTTGCCCGCTCCAATCTGACTTACATTCCTCGCAACCCACCAGTGCTAGCGAGTGTAGATGATATCAACAACAACGTCGGCTTCTGGCAGCCACAGTCAGACTATTACTTTGTCGAGCGGCTCGCCACTGGCATCGACAACTTCTCAGATCAGGAAGTAGAAAGCATATACGAAGACCAAGTTTACAACTTCGTAGATTACCAAACCCGGATTGCCTTGCGAGCCATCAGCCAAAACCCCAATGCAGACTTAGTCATGGTCTACATTGAGGAACCAGATGGTTCGGAGCACCAGTTTCTCCTGACTGACAATGCCTTGCGTCAGGCTACCAATCCCCGCGATCCGAACACGATTGGTGCAGGGCAAGACCCAGCAAAAGTCACTCGCTATCAGAAGTACGTGGAAACCGCTTACCGGGCTGCTAACAATGCTGTCCAGCGGATTATTAGTGCTGTCGGCACAGACAGTAATGGAACACCCAACAGCAACATTATTGTCGTTTCCGACCACGGTTTTGCAACATTCCACACTTCAGTCGATCTCAACACCTATTTGAAGAACCAGGGCTTCGATCCAAATCAAGTGCGATCTGTCACCTCTGGACCTGCCGCCCACATTTACATCAATCTAGAGGGACGGGAACCAAACGGTACTGTGACCCGTCAGGATTATATCACCTTACAACAGCAGATTGTTCAGGCTCTTCGGGGCTTAGCGGAAACCAACTCGAACTATACTCTCGGTGAGAAGAGCGTACCCATCTTTGACCAAGTTCGTGCCCGCCCCCTACCCTCAAACATAAATGACCCCACATTTGGTCTAGGCACCGACGATGTCATTGCTCAAGATGCTGGCGATGTTTTCGCAACCATGATAGAAGGCTACAACTTTGACGGCATTCAGACTCCTGCAGTTGTACGTTTAGGGGATGCTCCCTCTACTACTCCGGTGCTTTCGGTATCCAGCTTCTACGGAGCCCATGGCTACGACCCCACAATACCTAACATGAGCGCTAGTTTCTTTGCTGCAGGGCCAGATATCGGTCATGGAACCATAG
>CAXUIG010000323.1:0-6420 GCA_964250845.1 uncultured bacterium
GTCCGGCTGATATAAACCTAATAACGCCAGCAGACACTTAACCTACCGACACAAGACAATTCTAGCTCTTGGTTCCAGGTAAGTGGAGCAACGTGAGCGATCGCGTTGACCACGGCGTCAGCCCCTGTTATCTGAATCCCCGAACTTCAATGTCACAATCGACTGCTCAAAAATCAAGTGGTTGCGCATCATCAAGTTGCGGTACTACAACAGACGAAGTTGATGCTAAACTCAAAGAGCGCATTGCCAAACATCCCTGCTACAGCGAAGAAGCCCATCACCATTATGCCCGGATGCACGTTGCTGTAGCACCAGGTTGCAATATACAATGTAACTACTGCAATCGCAAATACGACTGTGCTAATGAAAGTCGCCCAGGAGTAGTCAGCGAGTTGCTGACACCAGAAGAAGCGGCTCACAAAGCTCTGGTGATTGCAGGCAAGATTCCCCAAATGACAGTATTGGGAATTGCAGGGCCTGGTGACCCGCTGGCTAACCCAGAACAAACATTCCGCACTTTTGAGTTGATTGCCGAAAAGGCTCCCGATATTAAGCTTTGCCTGTCAACCAATGGTCTAGCTCTTCCCGAGTACGTGGATCGGATCAAGCAATTAAACATCGATCACGTTACCATGACTATTAATATGGTAGACCCCGAAATCGGGACAAAGATTTATCCCTGGGTTCACTACAAACGTAAGCGCTACAAAGGACTGGAAGCCTCCAGGATTCTGCATGAGCAGCAGATGGCAGGATTGCAGGCGCTCAAAGAAGCAGACATCTTGTGCAAAGTCAACTCGGTGATGATTCCGGGGATTAACGATCAGCACTTGGTGGAGGTAAATAAAGTCATCCGTTCCCACGGTGCATTCCTCCACAATATTATGCCCTTGATTTCTGCACCAGAACATGGTACATACTTTGGATTGAATGGTCAGCGGGGTCCCTCGCCCAAGGAGCTGACGACGGTACAAGACAACTGCTCTGGCAATATGAAAATGATGCGCCACTGCCGTCAGTGTCGGGCAGATGCAGTGGGGTTATTGGGTGAAGACCGCAGCCAGGAATTTACTAAAGACAAGTTCCTGGAAATGACGCCGGAATACAACCTTGAGCAACGCCAGGAAGTCCACTTAGGAATAGAAAAGTTCGCAACAGAACTGAAGGCTGCCAAACAGAAGCTCAACAAGAGCGTGAAAGTTGCCAACAGTCCAAAAATACTGGTGGCAGTGGCGTCCAAGGGCGGCGGTTTAGTGAACCAGCACTTCGGTCATGCTAAGGAATTCCAAATTTACGAAGTAGATGCGAACCAGGCTCGCTTTGTCGGTCATCGCAAGATTGACCACTACTGTCAGAGCGGTTACGGTGAGGAAGCCTCGCTAGACAAAATCATCGAGTCTATCTCTGATTGCAAAGCGATTCTGACTTCCAAGGTAGGTAACCGTCCTAAGGACGAGTTGCAAAAAGCCGGGTTAGAGGTGGTTGAGGCTTACGACCAGATCGAAACAGTCGCCCGCCAGTTCTACGAGCAGTTCTACGAGCGCTATTTGCAACAGCAACACCCGCAAGGAGTAGTGTGATGAGCGTGATTTATCTCGACAACAACGCTACCACCCAGGTCGATCCAGCAGTGCTAGAGGCAATGCTGCCTTACCTGACCGATTATTACGGCAACCCCTCGAGTATGCACACCTTTGGGGGGCAGGTGGGGAGAGCAGTGAGCGAAGCGCGATCGCAGGTCGCTCAACTTCTGGGAGCCGATACATCAGAGATCATCTTCACCAGTTGCGGTACTGAGGGCAACAACGCTGCGATTCGGGCTGCCCTTGCAGCTCAAGCTGACCGGCGCCACATCATCACCACTCAGGTTGAACATGCAGCGGTACTGAATGTCTGCAAGCAGTTGGAAAAACAGGGCTATACTGTCACTTATCTCTCGGTGAACCCCCAAGGACAGTTGGATCTGACAGAACTGGAAGCTGCCTTGACCGGAAACACCGCCCTGGTTTCGATCATGTACGCCAACAATGAAACTGGAGTGATTTTCCCAATCGAACAGATTGGACAAATGGTGAAGGAGTACGGCGCCATCTTCCATGTGGATGCGGTGCAGGCAGTAGGAAAAGTGCCCCTGAACATGAAAACTAGCACTATTGACCTGCTGACGCTGTCTGGTCACAAACTTCACGCTCCCAAAGGGATTGGTGCCCTCTATGTGCGGCGCGGTGTCCGGTTCCGTCCCTTCCTGTTGGGCGGACACCAAGAGCGGGGACGACGGGCGGGAACAGAGAATGTCCCTGGTATTGTTGCCTTGGGCAAAGCGGCGGAACTCGCTCAGACCTATTTAAATGGTGTGGATGGGGAAAGGCAGTTGCGCGATCGCCTGGAACAAGGATTACTCGCTACTATTCCCAACTGCGAAGTCAACGGTGATCTTACCCAGCGACTGCCCAACACTACCAACATCGGCTTCAAGTACATCGAAGGCGAAGCCATCCTGCTGTTGCTGAACAAATACGACATCTGTGCCTCCTCCGGTTCCGCCTGTACTTCTGGCTCCCTGGAACCCTCCCATGTCCTGCGAGCATTGGGATTGCCCTACACGATCCTGCACGGCTCGATCCGCTTCAGCCTCTCCCGCTACACCACATCTGCGGAGATTGATCAAGTCCTAGCAGTCATGCCCGAAATTGTCGAACGCCTGCGTGCCCTTTCCCCCTTCAATAGCGACGCCGCTGAGTGGCTGCAAGACCGGGAACTGGCTCTTAACAATTAGCAATCAGCGTGCTTAGTAATCAGTAGTCAGTAGCAATTGGGCACTTCCCGACTTCACCCTTCATCTCGTAGGAATAAAGCCATGTGGGAATATACCGATAAAGTATTAGAACTCTTCTACGAACCCAAAAATCAGGGTGCGATCGAAGACAGCAACGAACCAGGAACGAAAGTTGTCTTTGGCGAGATCGGCAGCATTTCCTGCGGGGATGCGCTGAGACTGCACCTCAAGATTGACGTAGACAGCGACACGATTTTAGACGCTCGCTTTCAAACCTTTGGCTGTACTAGTGCGATCGCCTCCTCCTCAGCTCTGACGGAGATTGTCAAGGGACTCACCCTGGATGAGGCGCTCAAGATCAACAACCAGGTTATTGCTGACTACCTGGGGGGATTACCAGAAGCCAAGATGCACTGCTCCGTCATGGGGCAGGAGGCACTAGAAGCTGCTATCTTCAACTATCGCGGCATTCCGCTGGAAACGCACGAAGAGGATGAGGGGGCGCTCCTTTGCAGTTGCTTCGGCATCAGCGAAGCCAAGATTCGCCGGGTGATTTTAGAAAACCAACTCACCACAACAGAACAGGTCACCAACTATGTCAAAGCGGGCGGCGGTTGCGGTTCCTGCCTGACTTCCATCGATGACATTCTGGCAGTGGTGCAGTCGGAAGGAGCAACGAATGTGAGTATGGCAGTAGAGATGGCGATCGCCCAAGAGCAAGGGAGTACCTCATCTCCACAACCCTTCACTACACTGCAAAAAATCTCCCTGATTCAACAAGTTCTGACGGAAGAAGTGCGACCCTACCTGAGGGCAGACGGGGGAGACGTGGAGCTATACGACGTGGAAGGCGATCGCGTCAAGGTGATGCTCAAAGGGGCTTGTAGTTCCTGCTCTAGCAGTACAGCGACGGTCAAGATTGCGATTGAAGCGAGACTGCGGGAACGTGTTTTGCCCAGCCTTGTGGTCGAGGCGGTTTAGGAAGCGAACTGCTGCCTAAGTTCAAGAACTAAAAACTATGACTTTGTTATTCGAATTTCCAGCTATTTTACCGGTCGAGCGTTCGCCTCCAGCGACGTTCGTTCTACCAGCGCGAGCGAGCTGTAACTCATCAGAGGTGAACGGCTCAGACAAACTTAAGGACCCAACTAGAAATCAACAAAAGGAAAATCACCATGACTGAAGAAAACATCAGACAGATTGCATTCTACGGCAAAGGCGGTATCGGTAAATCTACCACTTCCCAAAATACCCTTGCAGGTATGGCTGAAATGGGTCAGCGGATCTTGATTGTGGGTTGCGACCCCAAAGCTGACTCTACACGTTTGATCCTGCACAGCAAGGCCCAAACCACAGTGCTCCACCTCGCCGCCGAACGCGGCGCAGTCGAAGACTTGGAACTCGAGGAAGTGATGCTCAAAGGCTACCGCGACATCCGTTGCGTCGAGGCAGGTGGTCCAGAACCTGGTGTCGGCTGCGCCGGTCGCGGCATCATCACCGCGATTAACTTCCTGGAAGAAAACGGTGCCTACCAAGACTTGGATTTTGTCAGCTACGACGTATTGGGTGACGTGGTCTGCGGTGGTTTCGCGATGCCGATCCGTGAAGGTAAAGCACAAGAAATCTACATTGTCACCTCCGGTGAAATGATGGCGATGTATGCCGCCAACAACATTGCCCGAGGCATTCTCAAGTACGCTCACTCTGGCGGCGTGCGTTTGGGTGGACTGATCTGTAACAGCCGTAAAGTTGACCGGGAAATCGAGCTGATCGAAACCCTGGCAGAACGGTTGAACACCCAGATGATCCACTTCGTACCACGTGACAACATCGTACAACACGCAGAACTGCGCCGGATGACGGTGAACGAGTACGCACCTGATAGTAATCAAGCTAAGGAGTACCGGGCATTATCTAAAAAGATCATCGACAACACCAAGCTCACAATTCCCACACCAATCTCAATGGACGAACTCGAGGAGTTGCTCGTCGAGTTCGGGATCTTAGGCGACGACAAGGAATTCGAGAGCCTTGTCGGCAAGACCGCTGCCGAACTTCCCCCAGAAGCAGTGACTGTCACCAAGTAAGCGATGCCGTAGGAAGGGGCACTATTGCACTGCCCCTACTACCTATCCCCCAGCCCATATAAATAACATAGAAAGACCATGACATCGAACACAGACAAAAAACAACTCATCCAGGACGTCCTGGAAGCCTACCCCGAGAAAGGCCGCAAAAAGCGGGAAAAACACCTCAACGTCTATGAAGAGGGCAAGGCGGACTGCGGCGTTAAGTCCAACGTCAAGTCGCTGCCAGGCTCAATGACCGCCCGTGGCTGTGCTTACGCCGGTTCCAAGGGTGTGGTTTGGGGTCCGATTAAGGACATGGTGCACATCTCTCATGGACCTGTGGGCTGTGGCTACTACTCCTGGTCTGGTCGCCGCAACTATTATATCGGCACCACCGGCGTTGATAGCTTTGGGACGATGAACTTCACCTCGGACTTCCAAGAGCGGGATATTGTCTTCGGCGGTGATAAGAAACTTACCAAGCTGATCACAGAACTCGATGAACTGTTCCCGCTCAACCGTGGGGTCTCAATCCAGTCGGAGTGTCCGATTGGTCTAATTGGAGACGATATTGAGGCAGTGGCACGCAAAACCTCCAAGGAGATTGGCAAGCCAGTAGTGCCGGTGCGCTGCGAAGGCTTCCGGGGTGTCTCCCAGTCTCTTGGTCACCACATTGCCAACGACGCGGTGCGCGATTGGGTGTTTTCAGAAGCTGACAAGAAGAAAAAAGAACTCGAGATCGATTCTACTCCCTACGATGTAGCGATCATCGGTGATTACAATATTGGTGGAGATGCTTGGTCGAGCCGCATCCTCTTAGAAGAAATTGGCTTGAGAGTAGTAGCGCAGTGGTCTGGAGACGGCACGCTCAACGAGATGATGCTCACCCCACAGGTGAAGCTGAACCTAGTGCACTGCTATCGCTCGATGAACTACATCAGCCGCCACATGGAGGAAACCTACGGTATCCCCTGGATGGAGTACAACTTCTTCGGTCCGAC
This sequence comes from uncultured bacterium, assembly GCA_964250845.1. Taxonomy (GTDB): domain Bacteria; phylum Cyanobacteriota; class Cyanobacteriia; order Cyanobacteriales; family Chroococcidiopsidaceae; genus CAXUIG01. Next base: position 5,847 of record CAXUIG010000323.1, read on the forward strand.
CCAAATTGCGTCGTCTTTGCGCACGATTGCCGCCAAATTTGACGAGAAGATTCAAGCAAACGCCGAGCAGGTGATTGCCAAGTACGAGGCACAAGTGAGTGCGGTGATAGAAAAATATCACCCTCGCCTCGAAGGTAAGACCGTGGCTCTAATGGTGGGTGGATTGCGTCCCCGTCACGTCGTTCCTGCCTTCCACGACTTGGGTATGAGGCTGGTCGGAACGGGCTACGAGTTTGCCCACAACGATGACTACAAGCGCACCACCCACTATATCGAAGGTGGCACCATAATTTATGACGATGTTTCGGCTTATGAGTTCGAGCAGTTTGTCAAGGAACTAAAGCCAGATCTGATCGCCTCTGGGATCAAAGAAAAGTACGTTTTCCAGAAGATGGCAATGCCCTTCCGCCAGATGCACTCGTGGGATTACTCCGGTCCATACCACGGATATGACGGTTTTGCAATCTTTGCTCGCGATATGGACTTAGCCCTGAATAGCCCCACCTGGGGGTTAGTCGGCGCTCCTTGGAAGAAGGGATGACGCGGAGAGGGGGAGAGGGGGAGAGAGGGAGAG
>CAXUIG010000324.1:0-6416 GCA_964250845.1 uncultured bacterium
CCTCACCCCCTCACCCCCTACTTACCCCTTATGCGTCACCGTTGTGGTATAGACAAACTCGGTAAACCAGCTGACCAGCGCCGCGCTCTTTTGAGGGCCCTGACCACAGAATTGATCAGGCATGGTCGGATCACCACCACCAAAGTGCGGGCCAAAGCGCTGCGGTCTGAGGCGGAAAAGATGATTACCTTAGCCAAAGATGGCTCTTTGGCAGCGCGTCGTCAAGCCCTGGGCTATATCTACGATAAACAGCTTGTTCATGCTCTGTTCGAGCAAGCTCCCAACCGTTATGGTAATCGCTCCGGCGGTTATACCCGCGTCCTGCAAACTGTGCGTCGTCGCGGTGATAATGCCGAGATGGCGATCATCGAACTTGTCTGATTCTGTTGTTAGACACCCTGCCTTCATCAAATCAGCGAGCCGCCCTGGTAATCCAATACCTGGGCACTCATCTTCACGGTTGGCAACGGCAAAAGGGACAGCGCACAGTCCAGGAAGAGATAGAAAAAGCACTCTCTAGCGTCCTGGATCGTCCCGTGACACTACACGGTGCTGGTCGAACCGATGCCGGAGTCCACGCTGCTGCCCAAGTAGCCCATTTTGACTACACCGGCTCGATTCCAGCTGCTCGGTGGGCGGCAATTCTTAACAGTCGTCTACCTAAAGATATATTGATTCGAGCCTCAGCTGCCGTCCATTACCCCTGGCACGCTCGCTTTTCTGCCAGTTGGCGGCGGTATCGCTACACGCTATACACTGACAGCCGACCGAACTTGTTTGTACAGCCCTTTAGTTGGCATTATTATTATGAGCAGCTGGATGAATCTTTGATTCAGGCTGCCATGAACCCCCTAATTGGGTACCACCACCTGGCGGCTTTTCACCGGGCAGGGTCGAAACGAAAACATTCCTGGGTGCAGGTGCAGGCGGCAGAGTGTTATCGCGTTGGACCGTTCCTCCACATCGAAATTCAGGCAGATGGATTTTTGTATGGCATGGTACGGCTGTTGGTGGGACTACTAGTACAGGTGGGTTCAAGTCAGCGATCGCCGGATAGCTTCACCGAACTCTGGACTAAAGAACGCCGTGAGGAAGTGAAGTATGCAGCACCAGCTCACGGATTATGCTTATTGCGAGTAGGCTATTCAGAATTTCCCTTTCCTCCAGAAGTCTGGTATGACACACAGCCAAAGTTCGTCTTGCCTGACTCAACGTTAGATTCATCTATTAATACAGCGGATCGAAACCCCGATGAACAAGACCTATCTTCCTCCTCAAAATTCCCTTGAGCGCGAGTGGTATGTGGTAGATGCCACTGACCAACGCCTCGGTCGCCTAGCTACCGCGATCGCCACAGTCCTTAGAGGAAAAAACAAACCCGAATATACCCCGCACATGGATACGGGTGGTTTTGTGATTGTCGTCAATGCCGAAAAAGTCCAAGTCACAGGCAAAAAACGCACCCAAAAGCTCTACATGCGTCATTCCGGGCGACCAGGCGGTATGAAGACGGAAACCTTCGCGGCTCTTCAAGTTCGTATACCAGAACGAATTGTTGAAAAAGCAGTAAAGGGTATGCTGCCGAAGAATAGCCTGGGGCGGCAACTGTTTACTAAGCTCAAAGTTTACGCGGGTGGCGATCATCCCCACCAGGCGCAAAAACCCCAAGAATTAAAAATTAACACAATTCCAGGAGCAGCAAAATAATGCAAGTAGCAGACACCACCGGTCGCGCCATGTACATGGGCACCGGTCGTCGTAAATGTTCAGTAGCACGGGTACGTCTGGTTCCAGGTAGCGGTGAACTGATTGTGAATGGCAAGCCTGGAGACTTGTACTTCCAATTTAACGCTGGCTACATCTCAGTTGCCAAGGCACCGCTAGAAACCCTGGGCTTGGAAAATGAATATGACATTTTGGTTAATGCCCACGGCGGCGGCTTGACGGGACAGTCGGACTCGATTCGCTTAGGAGTGGCTCGCGCCCTGTGCCAGCTGGACCCAGACAACCGTTCGCCTTTGAAAACCGAAGGCTACCTTACCCGCGATCCACGCGCGAAAGAGCGCAAGAAATACGGTTTGCACAAAGCCCGGAAGGCACCCCAGTTCTCCAAGCGATAGAAGCGTTTCAAGGGGTTGGGGAGGAGAATATTTGAGCCTTTGGAGATTCCCTGACCCTCTAGAAACCTATTACAGGCTCAGAGCTGAAAGCTAAAATGGGTATATGTTATTTCAATAGTGAATTCGTATTAACGATATTTTCAAGGAGAAAACAATGGCTAAACCAGATCTTCACCCCAAATGGTATCCAGAAGCTAAGGTTTATTGCAACGGCGAAGTCGTCATGACGGTTGGCTCTACTAAGCCAGAACTGCACGTCGATGTCTGGTCTGGGAATCACCCATTCTACACCGGCACCCAGAAAATTATTGACACCGAAGGGCGAGTTGAGCGCTTCCTGCGTAAATACGGCATGATTGAAGGCGATCAAGCTCAATCAGATCAACCTCAAGTTAAGAAAAAGAGGTAGGTTTCGAGAGCATTCGGCGTTTGGGCTGAATGCTGCCAAACTAATCAGCTGACCTACCCTACTATCTTGATGGAGCCGATCGCTGCCATGGCTGAAACTTACCTGCTTAACAAACTAAAATCCGTCGAGCAAACCTACAACGAGTTGACTCGCCGCATGGCTGATCCTGATATCGCCGCTAACCCTTCTGAGTTTCAACGAGTGGCGAAGTCACGTTCTTCATTGGAAGAAGTGGTGAATACCTATGAATTTTGGAAAAACGCCCAATCAGACTTGGTAGGGGTTCGTCAGGTGTTGAAGGAAGCAGCGAGTGATCCAGAGTTGCAAGAAATGGCAGCGCTGGAGGTTGAAGATTTAGAGGCAAAGCTGGAACACCTTGAAACTCGCTTGAAAGTCCTGCTATTACCACGCGATCCGAATGATGACAAGAACATCATGCTGGAAATCAGGGCAGGTACTGGCGGCGATGAAGCCAGTATCTGGGCAGGGGATTTGGTGCGGATGTACTCCCGCTATGCCGAAACCCAAAAATGGAAGGTCAAGCTGGTGAGTGAATCGCTAGCTGAAATGGGCGGCTTTAAAGAGGCGATGCTGGAAATTCAGGGCGACCAGGTTTACAGCCAGCTGAAGTTTGAAGCTGGAGTCCATCGGGTGCAGAGAGTGCCATTAACCGAAGCTGGGGGACGAGTTCACACCTCCACGGCAACGGTGGCGGTGATGCCAGAGGTGGATGATGTAGAAATCCACATTGACCCGAAGGATATTGAAATGAGTACGGCTCGGTCTGGCGGTGCTGGTGGGCAAAACGTCAACAAAGTAGAAACAGCGGCTGACTTATACCACAAACCGACCGGCATTCGCATCTTCTGTACGGAAGAGCGAAGTCAGCTGCAAAACAAAGAACGGGCGATGCAAATTCTCCGTGCCAAGCTTTATGAAATGAAGTTACGTGAGCAACAGGAAGCAGTAACTTCGATGCGGCGATCGCAGGTAGGCACAGGGTCGCGATCGGAAAAAATTCGCACCTACAACTACAAAGACAACCGCGCCACCGACCACCGTCTGAATCAGAACTATTCGCTCACCCCGGTGCTCGAAGGCGACTTGGAGCCAATAATTCAGGCTTGCATCTCCCAAGATCAGCAGGAACGCTTGGCGGAACTAGCTGCCTCTACGAGCTAGTAGTTGACGACTTGATCGCGCTGCTCTCTTAGTTGACACTCAAAATTTTCTAAGGCAATGGCGATCGCATCCGACATTTCCAGCGGATAGGGGAAGTAATACAGGTCATACTGGATGTATCCTATAATTCTGTAAAATTCGTTGAGGGTATGGCAAGCGTTAATCAACCGTTCCACTTCTGCTTGCCAACGGGCAAAAATCCGATAACTGAAAAAGGAACTGCACACATTTCCTTGTTCATCCCACCAAGAGATGCACACCTGATGCTTCAGGTAGTGTATTTTCTTTACCGTCTTAACGAGAATACCAAGTGGTTTAAGTGCTTGGCTGATCTCCTTGTCACTGAGGTGCCAATTTTTAGGGCTGATTTTATTGGCAGATATCAGGCTTTGACCTTTCGGACGATATTGGCGAATTTTGCGAGTCTTACGAGCCATGATCATGCTACTCTCCCTGTTCTTTGACCGGAGGCTCAAAACTGAGGCTTTCCGGACTAAAACCCATTAGTCTGGCGACCTTTTCTGGCTTTATCTGCATCCAGACTTGCCATTGACAAATCTAATTATAGAGTAGCGATTAAAAGTAGAATTGTCAATACATAACCCGCGATGTAGAGATGGGAAAGTAAACTTGTAGGTACGGTTGCAAAATACTACAGCAGTGAACCTAGAGGCTAGAAAGAAACTGATTGAAGTGGTAAAAATGGCTCGTGGCTCCATGAGTCAGCGAGCATTTGGCAAGCTTCTGGGCGTTTCTGCGACTGCTGTGCAGCTGTGGGAAAAGGGAGAGACGGTTCCAGATACCGAAAATCTGGCTCAGATCGCAGCCAGAGCAGGTTACACAGTGGAGGAGCTACTAAGCTATTTAGATGACAAGCCACTCCCAGAACCCTCAGAGGTGAACTTGATTCTGAAACACATTCAGTCTATGCCTCTGAGTCAGGTGGCAATAATTGGTCGAGCGGTTGTGGATCGACTCGCTGCGGCGGCTGAGTCTTCCCAGAAGCAGTAGCTTCACGCCAAAGGCTTAATCAAAGTCAGCCCACGATTCAGAATTTCTGCTTTATGCACACGCTGCTCTAATTCTTCTGGCTCATAACGCCCTTCTTCAACCTCTAGGGAAGCCTGATCGATAGCATTCAGGTATGCCTCCTCAAGCGTCTCAAGCAACTCTGCTTGAGTCAGGTAATACCCCCCTGTCTTACGACGCTTATTTTCTCGCTGAATTTCCCGAACAGCATTGCGAATTGAAACGTCCCAGGAGCGCGTTGTGCGATTTTCGGCTTGCTGCTTGATTAAATGCAACAGGAGAATGACGGCATAACTCCGAATGGTTTTAATTATGTCATTTCGACTCATTTCTTCGAGTTCTTCCACAATGACTAATGCCCCTGGGATGTCGCCTTTGAGCAGCAGGTCTTTGAGGGTCAGCAGTTCTTCCATAACAAGTGGCTTAATCTTGGGCTGTCCTGATCGTATTCTGAACTAATGCCTCAGTCCTCCAGATGCACATTCCGTATTGCTGCCAATACCTTCCAAACCCGTGCTGCTTCTTCTTCAAACAGGGTTGATCAACGCGGATCGTATTCGACAATGATGATTTCATCCACTAGTTAACCTGATCTCTATGCGCGATCGCTACCACTCGATTTCTCTACAGAAGAGATGTTCCTCATACACTTCCAAATTTGCTAAGTAGTCACAGGAGTCTGATTCAGCAATTTCCACCGCTGCGGTAAAGTGCGTCCACAATGAAGAGCGAGTGGTGTCGCTTCTCATTATCAGGAAGTCTACGAAGTCATTTACCTCCTGGACAAGCGGCTCCGGCAGTTGGCGAATCTTGGCAATGGTTTCCTCATACACACTCATCTGTCTTCCTATTTTGCCTGAACTTGACGCAAGGCATTCTGTACCAACAGCATACCTACCTAAAAGCAACTTAATATGATGGGACGCGGTGCCTGCGGCAGGCTGAGCCTACGCACGTCTTAGGCAAGAGCGATCGCAGTGTTGTTGTGGCTTCTTAGTGGGCGCGATGGGCGGAGCGCATAAGCCGCGCTAGAAGTGTTTCCATTGGCTTTCCAGAATCAGGATCCAGAACAATAGGGGTATGGTACAACCTCTGAGGGCGATCGCACTCGCTTTTTTTCTGCTGCGTCATTAGTTTCCAAAGCGGTGGAAATCGCATCTGCAATTTCCACTGGATATGGAAAATAATCCACGTCATACTGGATTGTTCGTCCCAAGCTGTACAGTTCATTTAGGTTAAGGCAAGCATAAATCAACCGTTCCACTGCCTTTTGCCAAGATTCAAATATTCGATAACTGAAAAAGGAACTGCACGCATTTCCTTGTGTATCGATGTAGGAGATACACACTTGATGTTGGAGGTGGTGTATCTTCTTCACCTCTTTCACAAACAAACCTTCATGTTCTGTAAGCGCTCTCGCTACCTCACCCTTGGGAATTCTTTTCCACTGTTCGGGGTGAAGTTTCCCAGCTGCTGTCAGACTTTGACCCTTAGGGCGATATTGGCGAGTTCTGCCAGTCTTACGCGCCGTAATGCTACTCTCCCTGTTATTTAACTGGAGTCTCAAAAATTTATTTGCCCCGCAACCTTACCAAAGTAAGCTTTTTGGGCTGAAGACTGTGTGTATCCGTTCAGAGGGGGTCAGGAAGCCAGTATTATTTGGTGTTGAGAATTCC
>CAXUIG010000325.1:0-6411 GCA_964250845.1 uncultured bacterium
CGGCCAGAGCTTAATGTCTGGTTTTTTTGTAACCCCCCCCGTGAACGGTTACACACAAACGTATCCAATTCTTATGCGCAAGCGTTGTTAAACAAGGCAGAGACACTTTGGGGTGTACCAAGCAATTGACACGTTTAAACACATTGAGAAAGGCAGGTATCTAGTAATGAAGCCAGTGACAGTGCTTGTGACTGGAGTAGGAGCCCCAGTTGGGGTTAGCATCATCAAGGCCCTGCGCGCTTCCCATCTGTTTGTGAAAATAGTGGGGGTTGACAGTGAGCCGTTAGCTCAGGGGCTGTTCCGGGTGGATCGGGCGCACCTTGTGCCCTCTGCCCGTGAGGATGCGAATGCATACTTCGAGTCCCTAGTTAAAGTTAGCCGGGCTGAAAACGCCCAGATTCTGTTCTCGGGGTGGGAAGGAGAACTGCCCCTGCTGGCTGAGCGCAAGGCAGAGTTTGAGGAGCGCACAGGCGCTGTCCTGCCCCTAGCACCGACCGCGACTCGGACAGCTCTAGACAAATGGCTGAGTATCAAGATGCTCAGCGCCGCTGGGGTGCCCGTGCCGGATACCGTGCTGCCAACTGATCGCGAACAGTTGGAGGCTTTTCGCCGTCAGCACGCCTACCCATACGTGGTCAAACCCCGACGCGGTTCTGGTGGTCAAGGGTTGGTTCTGGTGCACACGGACGAGGAACTTGCCTTTTTTAGCCGCTATACCCCTGACCCAGTGGTGCAAGAGCAACTGTTGCCAGGCGATAGGGAATACACCGTCGGGGTATTCCTGCTGAAAAGTGGAAAACCCGCTGGTGTGCTCGCTCTTAAGCGGACCTTGGCGGGGGGGCTGAGCTATCGCATGGAGAGCAACCACAACCCCGATGCATGCAGGATCGCGGCACAGGCGGCTGCTGCCTTGGGCTTGGTCGGCCCGGTAAACGTGCAGATGCGCCTGACTGCTGCTGGTCCCAAGGTCTTTGAGGTCAACCCGAGATGTAGCACTTCCACCTGTGTGCGCGCCCACTTTGGGTTGAACGAGCCTGAAATGGCAATCCGCCATTTCGTGCTGGGGGAAGATCTAACGCCACCAGCCGTGCATCAGGGCATTTGCCTGCGGTTCTGGGAGGAAATCTATCTGCCGCTTGAAGTCAAGACGGCAGCCCAGCAGGGCCACTACCTTTGTCAGGGTCAGAACGGGGGAGAGTTCTAGCGATGAATGCCAAATTTGGCTTTGATAATCGTTTCACCAGATCTAGCAGACTGGTTAAGTCAATCTTGGACAGAGTGATAGCTGCGATCGCCCTGCTGTTTTTATTTCCCCTGCTGCTGATGATCTCGTTCGCTATCTACATTGGTATGGGCAGGCCGATCCTTTTCACCCAACCGCGCCCCGGCAAAGATAGTTGCATCTTTAGCTTCTATAAATTCCGCACTATGACTAATGACCGTGACGCCTTAGGAAATCTTCTCCCTGACGAACAACGCCTCACAACCCTGGGTCAATTTCTGCGTGAAACTAGTTTAGACGAACTACCCCAACTCTGGAACGTCCTCAAGGGTGACATGAGTTTCGTCGGTCCCCGTCCCTTGGTGGTACTATACCTGGATCGCTATACCCCTGAGCAAGCACGCCGTCACGAAATTCAACCCGGCATCACGGGTTGGGCTCAGATCAACGGTCGCAATGCCATAACTTGGGAAGAGAGATTCAATCTTGATGTTTGGTATATCGATCATTGGAGCCTATGGCTTGACTTGAAAATTCTGCTGTTAACGGTATGGAAAGTTTTGCAAAGAGATGGGATCAGCCAAGCTGGTCATGTCACCATGGAAGAATTTAAAGGGAAATGTCATTCAAACTAGTTTCAGACGGGCGACTGTTATTGCCATTATTTTCTAGAACAAACCTGGCAATATTACTATTACAATGAGTAAGCCAATCCTCCTCTCAACCCCTCATATGGGGGAGCAAGAGTTAGAGTTTGTTAAAGAAGCGTTTGAAACCAACTGGATTGCCCCCGTTGGTCCTCATGTGGACGCTTTCGAACAAGAATTCTCTCAAGTAGTCGGTGCCAGCCATGCTGCTGCTGTCAGCTCTGGAACTGCTGCTCTCCATCTGGCTCTAAGACTCGTTGGCGTTGAGTCTTTTGATGAAGTCTTTTGCTCCACCCTTACCTTTATTGCCACTGCTAACCCCATTACCTACTTAGGGGCAAAACCAGTTTTTATTGATAGCGATCGCACCTCGTGGAATATGAATCCCGACTTGTTGCGCGAAACCCTCGAACGCCGCGCTCGACTTGGCAGATTGCCCAAAGCCGTCGTGCTGGTACATCTGTACGGTCAAAGCGCCGATATTGATCCGATTCTAGAAGCTTGCCAACGCTATGAAGTGGCGTTGATCGAGGACGCAGCTGAATCCCTAGGAGCCACCTATAAAGGGCGATCGCCTGGAACCTTGGGAAAAATTGGCATTTACTCCTTCAACGGCAATAAAATCATCACGACTTCTGGCGGTGGGATGTTGGTCTCGGACGATCCAGACTTGGTGAGCCAAGCCCGTTTTCTGGCAACCCAAGCACGCGATCCGGCAGCTCATTATCAGCACTCAGAAATTGGCTACAACTATCGCCTCAGCAACGTTTTGGCTGGAATTGGTCGCGGTCAATTGCGCGTTCTCGAGCGTAGGGTAGCAGCCAGACGACGTAACTTTGAGGTTTACCAACAGGCTTTGGGAAAGCTGCCAGGAATAGAATTCATGCCTGAAGCTGACTTTGGTCGCGTCACTCGCTGGCTCACCTGTATCACAATCAACCCTGCTGCCTTTGGCGCGTCTCGAGAACAACTTCGCATCGCACTTGCCAACCACCAAATTGAAGCTCGTCCGGTTTGGAAACCTCTGCACCTACAGCCTGTATTTGCTGGTTGTGAATGTATTGGGGGTGCCATTGCTGTAGATCTATTTGAGCATGGCCTGTGCTTACCCTCTGGCTCTAATCTGACGACTGAAGACCTAGAGCGAGTGATCCACGCCATCACTGAATTTCACTTTAGCGCTGTACAAACTCACTGAAACGTCATCGGAGTCGCACTTTCTTCCGCTAAAATATGGCATTATACCAGACACGAATATCGTCATAAAATTAACATCTGAAAGCGGGATCTTATGACCTGATAACTAGTTTTGCCTCAGCAAAAATATTTATTTGAGTTAATGATAAAGTAATGTGATAACTTTTTTTCTGGCGCTATAATTTCTATTAGTTGAATTTGTTCTGAGACTTGAATACGTCTTAGGAAAAAAGATTCATTTATGTATGATCTAACTCAGAATAAAACCATCTTTAACTTGTTGATAAAAGGCCAAATTTTCTGTAAAAGAGAGCGAATTAAATAATGAACATAATGTTTGACAAAAAGGAATTTCTGATGTCACTTGATGAGCTGATTGAAGCCCAACCAGGGACTTTGACTGGTAGCGAGAGCCTTCAGGGCATGGATAGCTGGAATTCCCTGGCAGTTGTTGGCTTTATCGCCTTGGTGGATGAGCAGTTTGGGACGACTCTAGCTCCGGATCAAATTGTTCAGGCTAAGACAGTAGATGATCTGATGGCGCTGCTAGGTAACCAAATCGTTCACTCAACGTGACTCACTGGCAGCAGTGTCTAGCGCGAAGGCGTGTTTGTCTCGCCTTTCATGCATCTGTACTGCCAGGCACAAGTATCGGTGAGCCTACATAGTTGAGTGCTCTAGCATTAGCTTGGAACGTTTAACTAGCTCCGGAACTGGAATAGGGTAATCTCCCGTGAAACAGGCGGAGCAAAAACTGTTGGGGTCTTCTTTAGTCGCTTTCAGCATCCCTTCCAAGCTGAGATAGGCGAGGGATTCTACCTGAATTTGCTTGGCAATTTCTTCGACTGACTTAGTAGCGGCAATTAGCTGCTCCTGGCTATCAGTGTCGATACCATAAAAGCAGGGGTGAGTAACTGGCGCAGACGAAACTCGCATATGAACCTCAACCGCCCCAGCGTCCCGCAGGGCTTGCACAAGTTTGCGGCTGGTCGTACCCCGGACAATTGAGTCATCCACAATCACGACGCGTTTCCCAGCCAATACATCTTTGAGGGGATTAAGTTTCATGCGGATGCCCGACTCGCGCATTGCCTGGGTCGGCTGGATGAAAGTACGGCCCACGTAGCGATTTTTAATCAGCCCCTCCGCGTAGGGAATGCCAGACGTTTGGGAAAAACCAATCGCAGCTGGAATACCAGAATCGGGAACACCAATAACAACGTCGGCATCAACAGGAGACTCTTGACCCAGTTGTCGCCCCAGCCGGAGCCGGTAGCTATACAGGCTCTCATTATGCATGACGCTATCCGGTCGGGCAAAATAAATCATCTCAAAGATACAGAGCTTACGCTGGGGCTGTTGAGCCCAGTGGAAGGAAGCCAGACCTTCTTCGGTGATCCAAACCAACTCTCCCGGTTCTACATCACGCAGGTAACTAGCACCAATGATGTCGAGACCACAAGTCTCGGAAGCAAGGACATAGCGCTGGGGATTACTGTCTAGGATACCAATGACTAAAGGGCGGATGCCGTTGGGGTCACGCGCACCCATTAGACCATCTGGGGTACCAATCACTAGACTGAAGGCTCCTTGGCAGCGCCCAAAAGCACGAATAGCTCCTTCCAACCATTTTTTGCCAGAGTTAATTTCTTCGGCGATCGCAAACGCAATTAATTCTGAATCTGTGCTAGTGACTAGGTTGCAGTTGTGCTGGAGCAATTCTTCGCGCAGAGCCGCCGTATTTACCAGATTACCGTTGTGAGCTAGAGCCAGGCTCCCCAAGCTGGTTTCCACAAGAGCTGGCTGGGCATTGACGACGCGGCTAGAGCCAGTGGTCGAGTAACGAGTGTGACCCACAGCTAGGCTACCCGGCATCTGGCTCAAGACCGATTCATTGAAAACCTGAGACACCAACCCCATTTCTTTGTGTAGATGAACTTGTTCTCCGTCAAACGTGGCAATTCCAGCTGATTCCTGTCCACGGTGCTGGAGGGCATATAGGCCAAAGTAAGTCATTTTAGCTACGTCTTCCCCTGGTGCATAGAGGCCAAAAACGCCGCAGGCTTCCTCTGGCTTGTCAGGGCGCGTCTCAACGCTATTGATCAAGTTTGTACCCAGTTGCGTGTGGGCATCTGAGGAGAGGGGATGGTTGGGAATCATGCTACGGATTTGCTCCTGAGCGGGATGTTGAGTCAATGGATCTCTATCTGAATCTATCGATTCAAATACTTTAACCAAGCTTAAACAGTTGTTAACAATTCCACATTACAGCACTAACGTAACAATGATCACCAGTAAGAGCAGCGATTTTGGCTGGGCGGTTCTAATTAGTCAATTGAGCATACTGACTAAAGGAATAGACGCCGTTCTATGGCGTTGCAGTAGCGATCTCTAATCGATTTGATCGTAACGCAGATTAAATGCTGGTTATCAGTAGTGAAAACCCGTAAAGGCGTGTCGGTACTCCCAACCGAGCCAATTTTTTGCCATTCATTCCCCAGGTGTTGCTTTAAATAGGATTCCCAACTGGCTGAGTGTTCTGGCGAGACGGAAACGATAATCCGCGCACCGCCTTCACCGAAGAGAAGCTGATCCCAGCGCCGTGACTGATCCAAGAGCTGAGTTTCAGTCAAACCTAAATTGATTTCTGCTCCCAGACAGCCACTGATACAAGCTTCAGCTAGTGCGATCGCAACTCCACCCTCAGCACAATCGTGAGCTGAACGCACCCAACCTTGACGAATTCCCTCGCGGCAAGCAGACTGCACACGACGCTCCAGCTCAAAATCCACCCTTGGAGGTAACCCTGCGACTGTGCCGTGAATTGTGGCTAAATACTCCGAACACCCCAGTGTCAAATGATCTACCTCCGAAAGATGCCTTCCCAGTAGATAAATTAAATCCCCTGAAGCTTGCCAAGATTGACCACAGACGCGAGTCAAATCAGGGATCAGCCCCACCATGCCAACCACCGGCGTTGGGTAGATCGGCTGGGGCTGACCAGCTGCATCAATGCTTTCATTGTAGAGAGAGACATTGCCGCCTGTGACTGGCGTTCCCAGTTCCCGACAGGCATCTGCTAAACCTCTACAAGCTTCTGCCAGCTGCCAGTAGCCAACGGGTTTTTCTGGGCTACCGAAATTAAGGTTATCCGTCACCGCTAGGGGTTCTGCCCCTACACAGCTGAGATTACGGGCAGCTTCTGCCACTACTGCCTTAGCCCCTTCATAGGGGTCTAGATAAACGTAACGAGGATTACAATCCACCGTTGCCGCCACACCCTTGGCAGGGAGGGGAGGATGGGGGGACCCATAAAACTTCTCCCCCTCTCCCCCTCTCCCCCTC
>CAXUIG010000326.1:0-6398 GCA_964250845.1 uncultured bacterium
TTAAGCATATATCTGGTAATGCTTTCAGCTATCCCATCTCAGGTAACCAGTGCCGCCCATCCGGTCTAAGTCTCCTCGTGGTGTGGTTCAGGAAATCTATGGCTGGCTTTTAGGGCATTGGGCGATTCGCTCTAAAATGTTTCAAGCGGCTCAACAGCAAGGCTTATCTCCGTTGCGCTTGGGATTTACAGGCACTCTCAAGGTTGTGCGTCGAGCAATGGCACAATTTCAGCAATCCACTCCAGAGGAAATTCCCCTTTTTTCAGCTGGTTGATGGCAGAGATTTTAGACTGCAAGATTCCACCAAGGCAGGGCAGAAGTAATCCCAGAGTCGTCAAGAAAACAAGAGCGAAGTTTCCAGCCAGAAAGCGAAACCATAAAGGAAGTAGTTCTCAGGCTGAAAAACGAACTTTCGCTATTCACAGTACTGCTTAAGGCTTAACCGAACAGTATTGGGTGGCGGGGTGCAAGTGAATTTACTCTCACACTGCAATCCGGCCAGACTGTCGAGGTGAAGTTTGTGCCATGTCTTGTTGGCGATCGCCGGATGCATGAGTTCAGTTTTACTGGTCCTGTCAGCACCACAGGATTTAAGTCCCATTTCGTTTTAGCGGTGGAGTCAGAGAAATTTCCCCATCCCCGCGATTACGCTCAGGCTTATGTCGAAGAAATGGTAGCTGTGTACGAGGAGAAGCAGCCAACTCGCCCCCAGAGATCGCGCTCAATTGCAGAAGTAGAAAGGACACACAGTCCGGCTCTTGAAGACGATTCCAGCCAAGAATCCGCTATGCCAAAAGACGAAACTCAGGAACCGAATCATACTACAGTTGAGGTGGTCGAGGAACTCTCCCCGGAGGAGGAGTCTGACCGGCAACGCTTGGAGTTGAAAGTAGAGAGGGCTTGGGATGAGGCAGCGCGAGCATTGCGAGAACTGCGGGAGCGCCGACTATATCGCAGTAAGTATAAAACCTTTGAGGAGTACTGCCGGGATAGATTCGGATTTACCCGTCAGTCTGCCAATTTCAAAATTGCCGCAGCCGATGTAATGGAAAACTTGACAACTAAAAGTTGTCAAGTTTTCCCAACCAAAGAAACTCAAGTTAGGCCCTTGACCAAATTAAAGCCAGATGAGCAAGCCCAAGTCTGGTCGGAAGCAGTCAAGCAGAATGGAGGAAAAGTCCCGTCTGAGCGCGTTGTCAAGGATGCCGTTCTTCGTCATCTGGGTATTGTTGAACGACTGGAGCAGAAGAATGCTTCACTTCGAGAGCTAGCCCCAGGTGATGTAGTTGAAATCAAGGCGCTCAAGCGATCGCCCCTACATCCGTTCGATGGCATGTGGGCAATCGTTGACCATGTAGGGAGTTTCAGTTATATAATCCGCCTGGGTATTGCCAAGGATTTGCAGCAATGTAAGGCAGAGGAGATGACTTTGATTGAGGACGAATATACGGCAGATATCAAGGCGGTGGCCCAACGCATAGCGGCGTTGATTCAGTTCGAGATAGAACCCTTTGATTGCGCGATTCTTGAGTTGTTGCAGCGCTCGACCTGCTTTACCCCACGGCAGTTGCTCTACCTGGAAATAATGGAGAAAGATTATGTCTTGAGCAACTGATGGCAATTGAGCCAACTTGTCTCCTCTGGCCAACTTCGGCTCCTCACGCGCGAGTCAACGGATTTCCACGGACTTTAGGGTATTGTCCAGCGCTCTTCAATCACTAGGCGCGAGAGTAAATTCTGAAACCCTTTCAGGGCTTGGATTTCTGCTAAAAAACTACCAATAGAGGGATGTGTCATAAATCCTAGCTTGTCAGACATACGGCATAACCACTTTTAACCCTTGAGCAGATTTTTCTCCATTTAGAGTGATTAAAGAGCGATAACGCTAAGTGGATGACTATAAATACAGCAGATTTCAAGTAAACGGAGTACATGGGTTGTACCAGAGCATTACTAGTTCACAGGTTGCCACTGTACTTCACCAAGTTGAAATCCGCTGTAATTACACAGACATCAATTGGAGGATATCTGTCGGAGTCGGGGGATCTTTTTAAAAGGCTGTGTAAAAATTTGCTGTCTGTGTGCTTATCGCTGTCACTTTCGGAAAATTCAACGAGTTGACGTTGTTTCAGCCCACGAAAAATCAAGGTTTCACCCCAGTTTGACAGCGATAGCGATAAACCCTGGACATTTTGCTGAGATGGGAGCAATATTTCTCCAAAATTTATCTAACTGCATTAAACCCACAATCATCCCCAGCGTCGCCATCCGCTTATGCACTTAGAGGAATCCTCATAAATAATTGCCCAGCCGTGTGTTGGTTTTATTAGTACGATTCGAGAGATCTGCGTTGACGGGTGGGCAATTATTGAGGTGGAACATTCTTAAACGGAGTGCTTTAGAGCCAATGCTGCTCTCTCCTCAGGTGCCTGAGCAACTAATTGATGTCTGCTGTAGAACCAGAAATAGATCACCGCCACAATCAAGGAGATGAAAACGCCCCAGGCACCAAAGCGGTAGGCAGGTACAGACAAACAAGCCCCCAGAGAAAAAATTGCTAGAACCGCACCAATAGCCGCACCCCAAACACCCAATGGGCTTTTGTAGGGTCTTGGTAAATCAGGGTAACTAGTCTTTAGCTTGATGTAGCTAAATAACACCAGAATATAGATGATCAATGCTGCAAAAACAGACATATTCAACATCACATCTTTGACTGCACCCCCTAAAACATCAAGGGTAACTGCACAGATTAATCCGACTACTGTACCCAGAATTAATGACCTGTAAGGGGTATAGTTTTTGCCAGTAACAGAAATCCAGCCCGGTATGTACCCGGCACGGGAAAGTGAGAAAAATGTCCGTCCGTAGGCATAAATAGTAAAATGGAAGCTAGCAAGCAGGCCACAAGACATTATGAGCGCTGTCGCCAATGTGGTAACGGGACTCTTACCAAAGTAAGCCTCCAACCCATCTCCCAGTGGGGTAGCCGATTGACCAATAGCCGCAGCTCCACCACCCACACCAGAGTTCAGCACCAAAGTAAACACGGAAAGAACTATGAGGGTGAACATGGATAGGATCAGGGATTTAGGCAGATCGCGGCGCACATCGCGGGTTTCCTCAGCTGCCAGTGGGAGTTGCTCGATTGCTAGGTAAAACCAAATTGCATAGGGAATTGCTGCAAAAACACCTTGCCAGCCTTTAGGTAGCCAGGTTGCCGATTGCCCTGGGTCGGGAAGCACATTGAAGAGTAGTTGAATTTTGAACTCACCCAATGCCAGCATAGACAAATAGAATACGACCAATATTATGATCGCTAGCATAGTGATGTAAAAACCCACATTCAAAGTCTGTTCCGTACTCCAGATATTAATCGCTGTGAAGATAGCGTAGATCAGCACCCAAACAAGATAGACTGGCACGCCGGGAATCAACGGCTGAAGATAGCTGGTAACAGCAATAACTGCTACAACTGGGGCAAGCACATTCTCAATAATCATGGCTACACCGCAGATAAAGCCCCAAAATGGACCAAAGGCACTGCGAGTGAATGAGTAAAGCCCTCCCGCATGAGGTAGCATAGTTGACATCTCAGCCAGGCTGTAGACTAGGCATAAATACATGAGTGCCATCAGGAAGGTAGCTATTGTCATCCCCCAAAAGCCACCCGCCGTCAAACCAGAGTTCCAACCAGTGAAATCCCCTGAGATCACAATGCCGACACCTAAGCTCCATAACAGCCAAAAACCATTACTTCCTTTGAGTTGCCGCTGTCTTAGATAACTCTCATTAACATTTTCATACTGAGCAATACCGTCAGATATGAGCTTAGACATGGCCTATTTTCCTTTCTAACGCAACAATTGGGGAACTGGTAGAGATCGGACTTAATATTGTTATTCCCAAATTTCGCGCTCAAATTAACAAAGGAGATAATAAATAATATTTCTGCTAAAGAGCCGGTGTCGAGTGCCAAATTATTTGACCAGTTGCCAAATTTATGTCAGTGAAGATGAAATAGAGTCACCTAAAGAGTGTAGAGGGCTTTGTCTTTACAACGAGCGCTATTAGTAGGAGAGCGCACATGTCACTTGCCCTGTTCTGCTCTGGCGCGACGATATCGGCTATTGCTGACCTTTATAGGCTCTCTTAGCGCATCTTGCAAGGGGGAAGAGTTAAACTACTCTCCTGAAGAGGGTACTTTTCGTGTGAGGATTTATCCATGGAGAAGAAGAAATATTTGTGAGCGAGATACGTAGTACTAGACACAATCAGGTCCACAGTTGCTGCGAAGAGAGCTTTTGCGTCAAGGGGTTTCCCCCCTGCAAGATGCGCCCCCTGCAAGATGCGCCTCTTTGTGACATGCTCCCCCTGTTTTGTTTGTGCATTCTACCTCATTATTCGTCCATCACGGGAAACTTTACAGGTCGGAAATTGCCGGACTAGACAAATCGATCTCACCCCATCAACTGCGTCACTTTTTGCTGACTTGGCTGAAGAAACAAGGCATTGATGATGCCCTGATTCAACCCTATTCGGGGCATTCTTCACGGCAGTCTCTAGATGTTTATTCACGCTTGAATATTGGGTCAGCTCAGGAGGTTTATGACCAAGTGATGGGGAATTTCCCTGTGTGAAGGGGTTTCATACCAAAATGAAATGAAAAAGAGCAGAATAGAGAGAAAATAGTCAGGGATTGAACTCGCTATGGCAAGACGACTCAAACTGGAGATAGCGGAGACAGCGGAGTATCTGGAAAAGAGCATGAAGCAAGCGGATAGTGCCGCCCAGAAAGAACGTCTGCTAATGCTTTGGTGGCTGAAAACTGGGCAAGTGAGTGAGCACCAGGAACTCAGTCACCGACTGGGGCGCAGCCCGGCTTGTATCACCCGGTGGTTGTCTCGGTATCGAGGTGGAGGATTAAAGCAACTGCTGGAGGTCAAAACTGCGCCAGGAACAGAGCCGAAGATTCAGGGCGAAGCCTTAGAGAAGTTGCAAGCCCGACTGAAGTCAGAGGTCGGTTTTAGCAGTTATGGGGCGATTGTCGAGTGGTTAAAGCTTGAGTGTGGATTAGAGGTGAAGTACAACACCGTGAATCGGTTCGTGCGTGAGAAGTTGAAGGCTAAATTGAAAGTGCCGCGTCCGGTCAGTACCAAACAGAGGACAGGGGCAGTAGAGGGATTTAAAAAAACTTTCGCTTGGTGCTGATGGAGTTAGAGGCGATTTTGGGGATAGGGTCATTGCGTTACCTTGCTCAAGACGAGACGCGCATCGGACGGAAAACCGAGACCAAACGGGTGGTGACAGGCATTGGCGTCAAGCCTTATGTGAAGGTGCAATGGCCTAGAGTTGCATTTTGGCTGTACGGCGTGGTTGAACCACTCACTGGTTGGCAATGGACTCAGGAGTACAGCAAGCTCAACAGTGCCAACTTTCAGGTATTTCTCAACGACCTTTCCGCTCAATTAGGCACAACTGTTGCCGTCATGCAGATGGATCGAGCACCTGCTCCGGAGGGCGCAAGCTCTGGAGTGGCCAGAAAATATTATTCCCATTTTTCAGCCACCCCATTGTCCAGAACTTAATCCAATTGAACGATTGTGGCAGTTTTTGAAGGGTTTGTGGAAGGGTGAGAATTTCGCTTGTCTCGATGCGCTCAGGCAACGAGTTAGTCAGGAAATTGAACAGTTGAGTGCACAGCAAGTCCAATCATTAACTTCGTTTGATTTCATTCTCGATGCACTGTTGCAAGCCGCGTTTTGAAACCAGTATTTCTGCTCACGCTCATTTCCTATTGGTATCAGCTACTTTGCCGTTTTTGCAGCTTCTCTAGCCTGACGCCTACCCCAAGTCAACAGTTTCCGGCAAGAAAACCCAGCCGCAGGGATTAACTCGGTCGTAATCACCCAGCTAGACCCCAACACCATCCGGGTCGTCGTCCGAGGCACCAGCGGCGCTCCCCGTGGTCAAATTGCTCAAAGAACTGCCCAAGAAATTACCCTCGGCTTTAGCGCCGGAGCAGGAACGGCGGCGCGAACCCCAGCAACCCCCTCCACTCTAACTGCACCTCCCAACCCCTCAGCCAGACCTCTTCTAGCCCAAAGCCAGAGTACACAGCCAAGCGTTATGGTGACAAATCCTGGGCCAAGCGTTTGATGGGAAACCAGTTCAGTTGGGCTCTGGGACGGCTCTTTTCAGGAAGTCCGGCTCAACCTTTCACTCACAGAGTTCAAGCTTAATTCGGGAGCCGTACTTCTCGAAATGGTACGGGACTGGTTTTGACGGAATGCAATAGCAACCCAGACCAAAAATGGACGTTAAGAAGTCAGGAGACATTACAGCTCACCATTCGCGTAATCGAACTAAGTAAAGTTACTCAGTAACTACTCGGGTAG
>CAXUIG010000327.1:0-6223 GCA_964250845.1 uncultured bacterium
TAGCTTTCGCCTGCTTTGTTACCCAAAATTGGCTGTTTTTGAACCATGCCTGAAATTGGCGGTATCATTGATGGCAGAGATAATTGACAGCTATCTGGAAGACGCACCGCCAAGACTGCAAGCTATTACTTAGGCGGTGGCGCATGCAGATGCCGCAGCATTGCAAAAATCAGCCCATCTCAGGCCTCACAGTCCTCAATTTAAGGGGCTGAAAAGGGTTGGGACGTCTGATTCGGTTGATTCGTTTGTAATCCCTGTTGTATGATCCACTGGCATTCTTTTTGATTAGGTTGTTGGTAATTGATCGCCATCGTGAAATAGCGGCTAAGTGCGGCATTGTTGCGGAAATTTACCACAGCGTTAGCGTAGTTTCTCTCTTTCACAGCAGTCCATTGCAAAACGTTATTCGCATAAGGCTGATCAGGAGAGAAGCCCATATTAGACTGAACCTGATCTGGCGAATAGCCTGACTGGATCGTAAGCAATCTGTTTACAATCGGCACTGGCTCCAATTCAAGGGCGGATACAAAGCTACATCTTGGCGTTGAGTTTGAAGAAGTGTCACCCTTGACTAACACCAATGTAGGACCCACGGAAACACCCAGTTGGGCTAGAGCGCAGTAGTTGGTAGAGAGGATTAAGGTGGTAGGCAGTAGGAGGAAAATGGCTGTTCTCATAGTTCCTTTAGTTCCTGGTCCAAGTGACGTACTCCCGTCGCTGGGTGCAAGCACCACATAGCGGGCTTCTCTTGGTAATTCTACCTGTTTTCTAGCGAGTTGTTTATGAAAATTTTTGCTTTAAGACTAAAGCCTAATCAGGATTTGAAACAGAGCTTAAAAGATTTTGTCGCCTTAAATCAGATTAAATCTGGGTTTATTTTAACAACTGTTGGTAGTTTGAAACAAGCAAAAATCAGATTTGCTGACCAAAGCAATGGTAAATATTTTCATGATAAATTCGAGATTCTTTCCCTTGTGGGCACTCTTTCAACCAGTGGTATTCATCTTCATATTGCAATTTCTGATAGAGATGGCCAAACCATAGGCGGACATTTAGAGGATGGTTGCATCATCTATACAACAGCTGAGATTGTGATCGGAGCCAGCGAAGAATTTACCTTTCTTAGAACTATTGACGAGCAGACAGGATTTAAAGAACTAGAAATCATCCCCAATTCCACCCAATTCCCTTAAAACTCCTCCGGGCTTCGAATTTCCTAATCCACTCCAAACATCTGGGTCTATTTGATTTGTCTGTCCCTCTTCAGTATTTTTAAATAAAATAGTGAAAGCTCCAGCACCCAGCCCTTCTTGAGGCCACATTCGATAACAAGGCATTGTAGCCAGATGCGACTGATAAGCGGCTAAATCGGGAACCGCTACAGGCTGAAATTGGGGAAACCTCTCCAAAAACCATTCACCAACCTGTTCATTTTCTTCCAATGAATATGTACAGGTCATATAAGCCAAATAGCCTTGCGGTGCCACCAGTTGGGCTGAATTAGCTATTATTCTTTTTTGCCTATTCGCACTTTTATTAACAGCAGTTGGATGAAAAAAGCCGGGCGCTTTGCCACCTTTTGCTAGTAAAGATTGACCAGTACAAGGGGCATCTACAATAACTAATTCGGTAGTTGTAGGTATCAAATTAGCAAAAACGCTCGAATCTCTACTCAACACAAAAACTGGGCTAACCTGACAACGTTTCAAGTTAGAAGTTAGCATCCCAATGCGTTTGCCAATGACTTCATTGCACAGCAGTAATTCAGGTTGCAAGGCTCTCCAAGCAAAGATGCTCTTTCCTCCTGGTGCAGCGCACATATCAAAGACTAAATGCACCGGCAGCTGAATCGTTAACAAAGTAGAAGCAGCAAAGACTGAGGAGAAATCCAGGCAATAGTAATAACCACGTTCATGCAGAGGATGTTGACCAGGTTTTTCTCCTAGAGATAAGCGGTCTACAAAAGGCGGTTGCCAGGGGGCAGATGGCTCAAGATCAAACGGCAAACTAGCTGGTTTTTCCTGACACCAAAGAATGCAGGGATGGAAACGCTGAGGATGAATTAATGCCTCAACAAATTTTTCTTGTTCAGATGGGTTGTCGAACAGACGCCGACTAAGTTTAAGTAATAAGTTTGAAGGTTTGTCCATTTCTGTTCCAACTACCCGGAATCTGAAAAAAGCTATTGCAAAAACCGAGTAGCGTTATTCCGAGAACAGGGGGAGGGGGAGAGTTTGCTTCAGTTGTGGCGATCGCGGGCGTATCGCCAGCTCAATCTTCGTGCTTTAACTGCCATGCTGCACCAAGGGCGGCTCCAGCCCCGGCGATCAATCCGGTACTCATTCCCTCAAGGGTC
This sequence comes from uncultured bacterium, assembly GCA_964250845.1. Lineage (GTDB taxonomy): Bacteria > Cyanobacteriota > Cyanobacteriia > Cyanobacteriales > Chroococcidiopsidaceae > CAXUIG01. Next base: position 2,357 of record CAXUIG010000327.1, read on the forward strand.
TTGAGCCCAGGGTCTTGGGTCAAACACTCACTTGTGACTGTTTTGGCTTGCAAGCACTGATTGCTCTCTGCCCAACTGGCGGTGCCTCCCAAAATCACACCGGTGGCACTACAGGAAACAATTAGGAGCAAGAGTCGTTTTGTTTTTCTATCCATAGATAGATGCGTAAAAAATCACTGTTTTGTTTATAGTCTTACTTACTTTACCCATCCGCAGGCATAATCTAACACTCTTCATAAAAAAAACACATTCTTCACAAAAAACTTACATTGCGGCCAGAAAGGGTAGCCCAGTCTCACTCAATCCGTAAATTGAACGGCAAGCGAGCGTAGACGCCGAGTGGATCATTCATTGCTTGCAAAATCCCTATTTCTTGTTGTAGGTTATGGAATTCAGCCGTTAGCGGATTAGCTGGCTCCAGAGGCAGCTCGCTGCTATCGCCCAAGGCGGCACTTCGCGCCTCGCCCGTCAACCGTCCCAGAAGGCGTTGTTCAAAGCTGCGAGCTTGAGGATACTCTTGCAGTTCCCAATCATCTCCCAGCTTCGCCTGCTTAGCGGCGTACCCGATGGCAGCATCAAGTCCACCAATCTCATCAACCAGACCAACCTGCTTTGCCGCCACACCTGACCAGACCCGTCCTTGAGCAATCTGTGCCACCCTTTGCTCAGGCAGCTTCCGTCCGGCAGCCACTTTACTTAGGAATAGACCGTAAATCCGGTCAACAGAACGCTGGGAAAGCGCCAGCTCCTGGGGAGTTTTGGGTCGAGAAACTGTTTGACTATCAGCATAGCGAGCAGTTTTCACCACATCCCAGGTAATGCCATTGTTATTCGCTAGCTTTTGGACATTGAACGCGAGTCCAAACACACCAATCGAACCCGTAATCGTATTCGGCTCGGCAAAAATCCGGTTGGCGTCAGCAGAAATCCAGTAGCCACCAGAGGCAGCGACATCACCCATTGAAACCACGACTGGTTTCACCTGACCGATGAGTCGCACCTCCCGCTGCATCACCTCAGCTGCCGTGGCGCTGCCTCCTGGGCTATTCACCCGCAGCACCACCGCCTTAACGTCATGATCCTGTCGCAGCCTTCGCAGCATTTTGGCAAAGCGATCGCCGCCCACTTCCGTAATGCTACCTTGACCATCGACGATCTCGCCCTCGGCATAGACAACAGCAATTTGATTTTGGGAGGAACGCTCCACACCCAGCGACTTGCCAGGAACGTCCACGTATTTGCTCAGGCTGATTTGACGGAAGGTTTTATCTTCCTTTTTGTTTCCTGTCAACTGCTTGAGCTGCCCAAGTACCTGATCAAAATACGCTACCTGATCCACTAGACCGCTTGCTTTGGCATCCGTTGCCAACAACAAACCCTGATTATCTGCGATCGCCTGCAATTGCTGAGGGCTTAATTTTCGGCTTTTGCCCACCGCAGAGCACCACTCTTCCCAAAGGTCGCCCAACAATTTCTCATTCTGTAGCCGGTTTTCCGGGCTCAGCTTTGTGAGCACAAACGGTTCAACCGCTCCCTTATACTTTCCCTCCCGGATAACCTGAACGCCAATGCCGTATTTCTGCAACGCCCCAGCCAGGAACATGGGCTGGGTACTCAGACCTTTGAGTTCCATCTGACCGAGGGGGTTAACTACGATGGTATTTGCCACTGAACTCAGGTAGTATTCCCCTTGTCGCCAGTCCATGTTGTAAGCCAAGATTGTTTTCCCAGCAGCGCGGAACCGTTCCAGAGCCGCACGCACTTCCTTGAGCGTTGCCAAGCCGGAGCCTGTTCCTCCTGAACCGTGAGTGCCATCGAGGTATAAGCCCACGATCCGCTTGTCACGCCGCGCCTTTTCCAAAGTATCTAGAACTGTGCGGAGAGTGAGTGTGTTGTCTTGTTCCCCCGATAGGGCTGACTGAATCGCTGCGCCAGTGCCAGATCTTGGTTTGGCATCAGTGATTTTGAGCGACAAGTCAAAAACCAGCATCGACTTGTCTTTCACCTCTGGCGCGGTATCTCTGGAGGCGAAGACAATTAGCAGCAAGATTAGTGCACCGGTTCCAAGACCGAAGAAAATGAAGAGTCCGAGCACGCTTCCGACTACACTTGCAAAGGTTTGTTTGATGAAATTACGCATATTGGTGTTGAGTGTTGATAGCTATTCTATTCGCTGCAGCGCTCCAGAACACTTGAGCTGATGCAGGGTGGCGTTGCCGGTGCAGAATAGCACGGTGGTAATTTCGGCGATTAACGCCTCAGCCATTGCTTGGAGTGCGGCTTCTGATTCAGCAGCTGCTTGTAAAAAAGGCCATGCCATTCCAGCAATATCGGCTCCCAGTGCGATCGCCTTTGCCACGTCCACCCCATGACGTAATCCCCCGGAGGCAATTAAGGGAAAATCGGTCGCAACGGCACGAATACTCGTAATGCACTCAGCTGTTGGCAAACCCCAGTTAGCAAACGTCATTCCCAACCGCCGCTGCTGGGGATTTTCCGCTCGTTCGCTTTCCACCTTCGCCCAAGATGTGCCACCAGCACCGGCAACGTCAATTGCCGCTACCCCAGCTGCTATGAGTTTCTGTGCCATTGCTGCTGAGATGCCATTACCCACTTCCTTGGCAACCACTGGCACCGGCAACTTTTGGCACAGTTGGGCAATTTTTTCCAGCAGAGAGCGGAAGTTTGTATCGCCTTTAGGTTGAATGCACTCTTGCAGGGGGTTGAGGTGCAAAACTAGGGCGTCAGCCTCCAGCAGTTCGACCACGCGCAGACATTCATCCACCCCGTAGTCATAGTTCAGCTGGACAGCGCCCAAGTTGGCAAATAAGAGAATATCGGGAGCGCGCGATCGCACCGCAAACGTCCCCGCCACTTCGGGTTTCTCTAGTGCCACCCTTTGGGAACCCACACCCATTGCTATTTTGTAGTGCTGGGCAACCTCCGCCAGGCGAAAGTTAATCCTTCCTGCCACTTCCGTCCCGCCTGTCATACAAGAAATCAACAATGGGGCACCCAGCTTTTTCCCCAAAAACGTCGTTGTCAAGTCAATTTCATTCCGGTCTAATTCCGGTAAACAACAATGGTTGAACCGGTAGGGTTCCAGTCCATTTTTTGTCTCCTGAAATTGTACATCCTCCTCTAGACAGATGCGGATGTGATCAGCCTTGCGCGTCTGGGTTGCTGCCGACAAGTTTGAAGTAAAGTTCACGGGTGGGTATAACTTAAAGCAGTGTTAATAACAATTCTCTCAGTGCTTGGAGCCAATTGCGGCAATCCGCACCTGTGGCCATGTCGGTGTGACGTTTAAAATTTGAATTGAGTCAGGAGTAGAACCCTATACTGACACACAAAAAAGGAGTGTTAAGGCATGACTAACAAAGTACAGAAGTCTGAGTCTGAGTGGAAACAGCAGCTCACGCCGGAACAGTTCAAAGTCGCTCGACAAAAGGGAACAGAAAGAGCATTTACCGGAGAATACAACAACAACAAAGAGCAAGGAACATACAAATGTGTGTGCTGCGGTAGCGAACTGTTTAGCTCCGAGACCAAGTACGATTCTGGAACAGGTTGGCCAAGTTTCTGGGCACCGCTCAAGGAAGATAATGTAAAACTGGAAGAGGATAATGGCTTATTCATGCGCCGGACAGAAGTGCTGTGCGCGGTGTGTGACGCCCACCTCGGTCACGTATTTAACGACGGTCCAGCGCCTACAGGTCAGCGCTACTGCATGAATTCGGCCTCGCTGAATTTCGATAAAAATGAATAGAATTCAGCACAAAGTGCTTTGCGCTTTCTTGTAGGGTGTAGAAGAAAGGGGGTGTGGGGTGTAGGGTAAAGAACATATTCCCTCTCCCCCTCTCCCCC
>CAXUIG010000328.1:0-6205 GCA_964250845.1 uncultured bacterium
CGCCCTGTAAAGCAAGACGTAGAGCGCTTTACAAATTTTCGGACGTGTCTACTACGTGTAATTAGCACTGCATCCATCAGGTCAAACAGGGCATCTTTGGCATTACCCAGGATGGTGTATACACCTTGGCGAAATTGTTTAAGCTGATCAACAGTTATCATGGTCAAGCTGAATTTTTTCTCTAATTTTCAGCATTGACTATAAAGTGGTCAGTTTAAAAAGCTCGACCGCTTTTTCTTCTGGCGTTAGTTTCAACTGATTTTAGTTATTTTTTATACTCTTATTTTCCTAAGCGTTGCGTTCCGATCGCTTGCTTTTAGTCTAAACTCCAGTGATGACAATTGAGCCAAATTGTCTCCTCTGGCCCAGGGCGAACGCACCTTGTCAATAAAAAGGCTTACTTCTCAATAAAATCCTATTTTTTTGCATTAAGCTTTTTTATTGAGAATCATTACCCTAATAATTTTTACCTTCCGTCTACGGAGGAAAAATCAGATTAACGGAAAAGCTTATTCTTGCGTTTGATGCATAAACTAGACTTTTTTTCCATTTAGTTTTATTAATTTTAGATGCGTTTGCCCTGTCCTCTGGCCAACTTCGGCTCCTCACGCGCGAGTCAACGGACTTTCACGCACTTTAGGGTATTGTCCAGCGATTGGAGCAGAAAGAAGAAACCCTCAACTTCTGAAGGTGTTGTAGAGCTGTTGATATTGACGCTGCTCTTCAATGTAGAGCAAGGTTTGTGGTGATTCAAATCAACATGGACAAGAGCATCGCCCGCTCATCGCTATAACGGGAGCCTGATCGCGGTTGAGGGCAATATTGTCGCTTCCATGTTTTCGGTTCTAGGTGTACCTACCACAGGTCAAGTCGCTTCGCTCCAATTCAAAGTTCTTGCATTAAGAATTCAAAATTATTCTTTTTGAACTTTGAATGCAAGAAGTTTGAATTCAAAAAAGGTCATTGCCGCTCTCATCCACCTCGCCATCCCAGGTGTCCAACAAAGATTCTTGATGATTGAACTCAAATTCTTCCTGCCAATCAGTCGTTGTTAGGTCAGTTGGCGCTGGGAGTACGTGTGCGACCTGAACTGGTCGTCGGGAGCGGGACACCGAGTCCCCTGGGGTTTTCCACCCCCAGCCCCTATAGAAAAGACTCGTAAGAGTCCGGCTATCTCCAAAGTAAGTAATGAAATGGAAAGAATGCAAGCCCTAAATGTAGCCACGACTGCCAGGGATTAGGCGGTAAGGAGCTAAGGGGAAAAAGATGGAAGGGTGAACAAGGTCTAAGTTGTTGATTAAATTGCGTGATCCAGCAAACAGCCAAATTATCCCTGACAGGCTGTAACCAAAAAGGTAAATGGGTAGGTCTAACTGTTACGTACTCAGTCAGACGTGGAAACACAAATCCCATCGCAAAAGAGACAGCCACCCTAACCATCTAATAAATCCCAGACGACACAACAGGGAAAACCCCACAAAGTCTTAAAGGCAGGTCGAGCCGATAAGTAGGTCTAAGGCAACGAGGACGGAATACTTTGGAGGGCAAAAGATGAGAGAAAAAGCGAATGCCTCCGGTAATGCGGAGGATACAGGATGAAAGGATAACCTGTGACCGAAAGGAATAGCTGACTTCTCTTTGGTCTTATACGGACGAAACCATGACAGAAAAACCAAACTTAGACATAAGTTAGATGTCAGCCCAACTGATAAATGGAGTCAAAGGACAATTCACGGACTGGTCACAGGTTAACTGGAAGCAAGCCCGAAAAGTTGTTAGGAATCTACGTCAAAGAATCTTCCGTGCCAGAAAACTTGGTCAGTGGAAGCAGCTACACAGGCTGCAAAAACTGCTAGTTAAGAGCCACGCCAATCTATTGCTTAGTGTTCGACAAATCACACAAGTCAATGACGGAAAACGTACCGCAGGAGTGGATAAAGAGGTGGTGAACACTCCGAGCCAGCGTGTGAAACTTGTTAATGAGTGGGAAATGTCTCCATCCTCACCCACGCGGCGGGTTTATATACCCAAAGCCAACGGCAAGAAACGACCCTTGGGCATCCCGACGATGTGTTCACATTGCACCTCTTTCAATAAGCTTTGGGGATGAGCGTGGTTATGCCTGACATCTTGCTCTATCAGGCGCTTTAATTGCAAGCTTCAGTTTGTAAGCGCAGAAGCGCGTAGAGTCCAGCAGAGTGAGCGCTTCCGTGTATTACACGGAAGGGGGGGGGACTTGGAGCTGAGGCTACCAGGGCGGTTGGGTAAAGTAGCTACTTCACCCAGGTAATACACGGCAAGTAACTCAGTTAAGCTGGCTATAATATCGGTGTAATACACGGATAAAAGCCCCCTATGCAGCGAGATGCCAAAGGCAAGTTTGCCCTGAAAAATGATGAACATCGCTCAGTCCGCTCTCTAAGGCTAACTGATACAACCTGGTCGGCACTGGGTATTAAAGCGGAATCGCTCTCGTTTACCAGGGCGGACTTGCTGGAGCAGATGTTCAGGAGCAATGACTACCTACAGCCAGGTAATACACGGCTGAGCCGGGAACTCGCAAGAAGTATTACACGAGAGGACGAGGACAGCCAACCGCGTAATACACGGATAGAAGAGGAAATCCGACGGCTAAGAGCCCAAGTAGCACATCTTGGGGAAGAGAATGCCAAACTGCAAGAACAGGTCCGGGAGCAGCCTGTGGTGTCAGACATTGAAGCTATAAGAGAGCGCGTCCTGTCTCGCCTGAAGATGGGGAAGCAAGCGCCGGGATATAAGACGGCTAAATCAGCCCTGAACCAATTTATCGAACTGCTGCGCTACCGGGTTGAATGACAATTGCTCAATTTGTGTAATTACTAGCTGAAAATGGGACACCCCCGTTTGGGGCAATTCAAAGGCCGCCAAAGGGGGTGGGGCAGTATTTGACACCAAGTCAAAGAGGGGCGCTTTTAGACCAAGATGTCAGTTACTCAGATTTAACAGGTACTCGGCGGATTTTGTCGCGCAGTGTATTGAGGATTTCTGGTGTAACTCGATGCCACCATGGCCCCCTTGGGGTTTCCTGACTAGCCTGAAGAATTCCCTGTTGTCGCAAAGCTCGCCGGAGAGAGTACTCTCTCCGGCAGACTTTGCGCCAGTAGTGGATAGTGTGAATCCCAACTCCTAGTCTGTCGGCGAGCGCACTGGTGGAGTAGCTGCCATCAGAGCGCATCCCAACTCTTCGGGCAAAACCTGGGTCACTTCCCGGCTTTTCTATTTGAAATTTCCACCGAATCCAAGCCACAGCCGACCCTGTGAAAGCGCGACCCAAACCACTTTTGAGACCACGTTGGTTTAGCTCGCTGGCAATTTCATCGTCGGTTCTACCTACTGCCAGTTCCCTGACAGTTTGGACAACTTCTGCCGGAGTCCGTAGTTTGTCTTGGGTAGTTAGGCGCATCGCCACTAATTCGGTGCTGGCTCCAGTATGCCAGAGGATTTGGATACGAGAGGAGCGTTGTGGGCTATCCACAGGGGTGATAGCCACTTGCTTCACGAGCAGAGAAAGTATTTCTTTACGCTCTTGTGCCGTTGTAGTCGGGGAGAGCCAAACTGCGGGAAGATATGATTGCTAATCGCAGAATTTGTTGGCGTTGTGGCTCAGATATTTCTAAGCGCTGTACCTGCTGCGCCTGGGCGTACACCTCCTCAAGCTCAGCTAACTGCTGCAATTTTTCATTCCAACGTCGCTCCAGCGTGCGAGCTACCAGCCGATTCTCCGGCTCCACGGCATCAAACTGACGACAGGCTCGTTCTGACTCATAACGCGCTCGCAAAGCGTCTTAGCTGCCACTGGTGTTCCAGTTCAGCCGCCTGTTGATCTAACTCATTCAGGACAGCCAAGGAAATATCGAGATTTTCCTGGGTAATTGCCCAGGGCGAACGCACCTTGTCAATAAAAAGGCTTAGTTCTCAATAAAGTCCTATTTTTTGGCATTAAGCTTTTTTATTGAGAATCGTTACCCTAATAATTTTTACCTTCTGTCTACGGAGGAAAAAATCAGATTAACGGAAAAGCTTATTCTTGCGTTTGATGCACAAGCTAGAATTTTTGTCCATTTAGTTTTATTAATTTTAGATGCGTTTGCCCTGGGTAATTGCCTCAAGCACGTGAGCTTCAACCGCCGCATCGACAGCAGCAGCGGCTACAGTCCAGCAGACGCCCACCTGACCATCCTGCTTTCTTTGCTGGTTGCACTCATAGGAAGCTCTTTGACCTCCGGTGCCGTAATAACGAGGACTCATGCGACGACCACATTTACCACAGATAACCAAACCTTGTAAAAGGGCTGACCCCTAGAAAGGGAGTACCTGAGTGTCCATCAGACATCGCAGCCGTGTGATTACGCCTTAATTGCTCGGAATTTTCTCTCGTATTCCTCCCAACTGATGTAGGCAGGATGGGAGGCGTGAATCATCACCTTCCATTCCTCTTGGGGCAATTGTTTGGTTTTGACCCTAACGATTTGTCCAGATTCAATCACTGGCAGGCTACGTCGCCGACCATAGACATAAGTGCCAGTATAGGTCGGGTTGTGTAAAATAGCTGTAATGCGGCTGTGGTTCACAGTTCCCCAGTGTAGGGTACCAATTTCACCTGGTCGCCAAAGTCTTCGTGGGAAAGGGATCTGATTCAGAGCAAAGTAGCGCATCACCTTGAATGCCGTCCCCAGCAACCGAAACTGTTGGAAGACCAAACGGATTACTGCTACTACGCTTTCATCTGAGTCGAATACTAGACAGCCATCAGGGTCGTAGACGTATCCGGTGGGCGGGGCACAACGGAGTTCGCCTTTTTTTGCTTTGTTCAGTTTAGCTCCCTGAAGCCTCAGCCGCATACCATGAAGTTCCGTATGGCTCCAAGTTCCCTTGAAGCCTAGCAGCACCCGGTCATTAAAATCATTCGGGTTGTAAACTCCATCGTGGTCAATGACAAGGGTATCCGTCAGAGCACAAATATCCAAAAGTTTATGCCAATCGGCTTGGGAGCGGGAGAATCGGGAGGCTGAAGAGCGCCAAGACCGCACCAACTTCACCCAGCCCCACAGTCGCCATGAGTTGATGGAAGTCTTCTCTGCCGGTTGTAGTTTGGCCACTTTTACCCAAATCGCCGTCCAGAATTTTGATTTGACTGACATCCCATCCTAAAAACTGGGCACGGTCAGCCAATGCGTATTGCCGTTCTGTGCTTTCACGGTTAGACTCGACTTGGTGCGGTGTGGACTGCCTCAGATACACAACAGCACGACGTTCCAGGTGCGTCTTGAGGATAATACTATTCATCAGTTTGGCTCCCCCTGTGTGTCTTTTGTTCTGGCGAGAGCATCTTGTCCACCAACCTTGCCGTCAGATTGATTAACCGTCGGATGCGGTCGTCGGGCTCGATGGGTAGCACCCGCTTGAGTTTGGGCGGTTTTTGCATTAATTTTCCTCATCTCAACTTCTTGATGTTGTTGGCATGAGGAAATCTCCTTTGTATCAGCTAAATCTTTTGTCGCTACCCACTCGACCAATCGCTGCAGGTTTTTAGGCTCAAACAATGGCGTCTTACCTTCGACTTGGGCACAAGGCAGGCTCTGCTCAAGGCAAGTTTGCTGATATCGGTAGAGACACAAGCCCACCCTGGGGATGTTCAATAATTACCTTGACGGACTTACCCAGATGACGAATAGAGCGCACAGCAACTGACTGACCGTGTAAAGGATGGATGGGATTATTGATAGTTACGCTTTCCGAAGGTCTGTTGAACCTGTGTGTAGTCTGATTGGAGCGTCCCTACCGTGAGAGATAGGGTCACACAAGCAATAGTGAAAAATGTACTAGAACCAGAATGGGAGTCCCGATTTGAAGAGCACTCTTATGGATTCAGACCTGGGAGAAGTTGTCAAGATGCTATCGAACAAGCCTTCATCAGGCTATGTAACGGCAGAGACACATGGGTTCTAGACGCTGATATTAAAGGCTTCTTCGACAACGTTGACCATGAATCCATTCTGAACATGATAGGAACTTTCCCCAAGAAAGATCTTATCAAAGAATGGTTAAAAGCGGGATTCATCGATGGAGGTGTCCACAACCCCACCGAGACAGGCACTCCCCAAGGTGGTGTAATTACGCCTCAGACAATCTTGCAAAAACTTCAATAGAGTTCTGCATAGTCATC
>CAXUIG010000329.1:0-6171 GCA_964250845.1 uncultured bacterium
GTCGAAAATCGCCTTGTTTCTGGGTCGGAGTGTTTCTGTTTCCGGGCCGCTACACCTACACCCCTTCAACGGCATGTGGGCAATCATTGAGCACGTAGGCAGTTTCTCGTACACAGTGCGTATTAGCATTGCCAGGGACACTCAACAGTGCAAGCCGGAAGAGGTGACGAAGATTGACGACGAGTACACGGCAGATATCAAGGCGGTGGCCCAACGGATAGCGGCGTTGATTCAATTCGAGCTAGAACATGTAGATTACGCGATTCTTGAGTTGTTGCAGCGTTCGACCTGCTTCACTCCACGGCAGTTGCTCTACTTGGAGAGAATGGAGGCGGATTATGGAGAAAGCAACTGATGACAATTGAGTAAATTGTCGCCTCTGGATCAATTCGACAACTTTTAGGGAAGTCAACGGCTCTCCACGCCTTAAAGGGTAGGGTGCCGCAGGGCAAACGCATCTAAAATTAATAAAACTAAATGGACAAAAAGTCTAGTTTATGCATCAAACGCAAGAATAAGCTTTTCCGTTAATCTGATTTTTCCTCCGTAGACGGAAGGTAAAAATTATTAGGGTAATGATTCTCAATAAAAAAGCTTAATGCAAAAAAATATGATTTTATTGAGAAGTAAGCCTTTTTATTGACAAGGTGCGTTCGCCCTGTAGGGTGCCGCGATTGAACGGGTGTGGTCAAAACCAGTTGGTAGGGGGCAGCGCTCAACCCGTACAGAAATATGGCAGTGTCACAGTAGTACGGATGACTTGCTCAAGACACTGCATGAATGTAGACTACACTGACGTTATAAATGAAATTAGCCAATTGCTGTTCAAGGCTAATTCTCTCGCGAGAACCAGATTTACGCTTCAATTGTTCATCAACTAGACCGCGAACTATACAAGACGAAAGCGAGCGGTAGGATTGCAGGTGATGTCGATGCTTTTCGCCTGGGTTTTGCACTCAGGTAACCCAGGATAGCGTTGGCAACTGGCCTAATTGTACATCGCCGCAAGCGGGTAAAATACTTATCACTGTTTGGTATCATAAGGGTTGAGTCTCCCTATTTGTGGGACAAAAAAACGGGTAGAGGGGCGCGTCCAGTCAAAGATCAACTGGGGATTGAGCATAGCGATCGCTGGCGTTGCAGTGCAACGAGCTTTGGCGGACTTTGGAGCTGAAGAGTCCTTTGGGCAGGCATCTATTCGTTTTGAAGAACACTACGGCTGGGCCATCGACCGCGCCACAATGCGCCGAGAGGTGGAACATACTGCACTGAAGGCACAGAGCTATGTAGAAGAGCGACTAAGTTGGTCTCGTTTGGACTACTCCCAACGTAAGGATTCAGGTGGTTGAAACCCTTGCCTGGATGGCATTTCAAATCCGTACTTCTAGAATAAATAAGTTGATATTCTCAACAAGCAACGAAAAATGGCCATTCCACCGATTCTTATTGAAAATTAGAACCAGATGGATTTTCCGACAAACCTTTACGGGAAAAGCTTTTCAGTCATTTCCCCATGACCTGAATCCTTACCTCCCAACCACTGGAAACACGACCTTCTTAATGAACAGGTACTGGTGGAACTAGATGGTTGCCACATTCGAAGTGGCACTCTTATTCCAATAGAAAAAGCAGAAGTCACAAAAAAACGCCGCCTCCCTAAACGGAAGCGAGAACCAGACTGGCGCTCTTGTTAGGGTGGGGTTGGCTCGTCCTCTTGAGCAGAAAGAACAACGAACTTATGTGGCACGGATGAGCTTTTTCCCCAGAAGTCGTCGGACAACTGGTGGGTGCAGCGGTTAACCGGGGAATGTCAGCACGAACCCAAGTCGTAGCGGTGGCCGATGGAGGCATTGGACTTAGGGAGGCACTGCAAGCGCAATTTTCTAGACTAACATTTATCCTCGACCGGCCCCATCTCAAACAACACCTTTATGAAGGTGCTGAGGCAATCGGTCTTACAGGCTCTCTCGCGTCACAACTGGGTGAGTGACAAGCTGCACCTCATTGATTCTGGGGATGTCAGGAAAGTAATCAGTCGGCTCAAGAGATATCGGGGTCAAGGCCAGAAGCGGATCGCGTCTTTGTTTGAACATCTGCAACGAGAAAGTCGATGCTGTCGATTATGATTATTTTCGTGCTATCGGTTTACCGATTGGGTCTGGAGAAGTGGAAAGCGCTCATCGTTATATTCCGCAAAAGCGTCTGAAGATTCCAGGGGCTACCTGGCATCCAGATACTATAAATCCGATGCTAGCCTTACGGATTATTCGTGCTAACGATTGGTGGAATGATTTTTGGACTCATCAAGCGGTCATTGCTAGAGTTGGGTAAATATTTGGACAACTATCTTGACCAGAAGAAGCAGGGGGGAAGGGGGCTTTCTCGCAGGGGGAATGTCCCCTTCTCCCCTGCCGTGGAGCAGAGCTTCACAAGGGTTTCAAGCCCCACCCATACCCGGAGGGTTGGGTGCATCGAATCAGGTGTGGGTACAAGCCCCACTTGTATTCGTCCCCCTGCCCCCCTCTCCCCGCTAAGAGAGCCTCTTGTTGACAACACCCGCTATGAAGCTTGAATACAACCTGTTCGGAGCACGCTCCGAAGCGCCAGAACGTGGGGCAACAATTTCTCGGCATATAGCGGCATGCCATTTTCAACCGGCTTTTCTCTATTGAGCCGACAGATACTCTAAACGAGGGCTGTCCGCTATATCCCAGAATTCATCTCGGGGTATAAAAAAGTAGAACAATAAAAAACAAAGCATGATTCTGGAAGTTGCAATTCTCCAGGTTAAACCTGGAATAGCTGCTGAATTTGAAGCATCCTTCACCATAGCATCATCAATCATCTCCTCCATGCCTGGCTACATTAGCCATGAGCGGAGAGCGGTGTTTGGAAGTTGAAAACAAATACATCCTACTAGTGCGTTGGCAGAAAATGTCAGACCACACGGTTGGTTTGGGACAATCACCGGAGTATCAAAAATGGCGGCTCCTGTTGCACCATTTTTATGAGCCATTTCCGACCGTCGAACATTACGAGAGGGTCGCAAGCAATGGAGTCTAATTAACCGAGAAGTATTGAAACGCTTGTGTCTTGTTTTAGAGGCGATTGCTGAGTGTTGAGCACTGCCTGCCACCAACTGGTTGTTACCACACCCGTCCAAATTCTAGACTCGTGTAGAGCACTTTGGAGATTGGCTTACCTGTAGGTAATCTGAGGCCGAGCCCCCCAAATCCAGCGCTCCCCAGGATTATTAGCAGCTGAAACTGTGTGGATTGATGGTGCGGGGCAGGTAGGACTTCGGTGAGAACACTCATGCCTAGCAGTAACCACTCAAGGTAGAGCAGCTTCCGAAAGGAATGGCTCTGGATTTGAATTAGGCGCTTCACAAGAATAAGTGACGGTAGTTATGTTTGCCAGCTTCCCCTTACTTTAATTACACGTTAGTTTACGGTGCCAGAACCCTTGGTCATATCTGCCAGATCCAGACCATGACTAAAGTCATGGCAAGATTCAGTACTTTGGTCACGGTTGAAGCATGACTTTCTCCTCATGTGGCTATCTCTACCAATCTCTAGGATTAAAGACACTAACACAACCCCTTGCGTATTGAAAACTTTGATAATAGTTTGAATTGGTTATTAATCAGTTTTTATTCTGGCTGTGGGCCATCAATTTTGCTACTTTTAGGGAGCAAGGAAAGTATTTTTGTGCTCCTTAATAACTGGTTGAAAAACATGCTTGGTAAGCTAAGACAAACGGTTTGAATGGTGTCACTATAGCTGTATAAACCGCTCCCATTCCCATTGTTTAGGCTAGGTTCTAGGGTAAACACATCTAAAGTCTGGATGCCCTAATTGTCAGGGTTCTAGAAATTCACCAGCATGAAGTTGAAACCTATCCAACAACCCTTGCACTAATCTCACAATGCTTCAATTCTCAAAACGCTTTTCACTGCTCCAAGTTGCCGTATGGGGTGGAGTGCTCGCTACGACTGCTACTTTGTCTCTATTTAGCCCTTTCCAGTGTCGCTCGGTTCGCGCCGAGCTAAAAGATAGACCGACAGTTGTGGTTGATGAAGTCTGGCAAATCGTTAATCACGAGTATGTTGATGGCACATTCAATCACGTTGACTGGAAAGCAACTAGACAGAGCCTGTTGAGCAGAAACTACACTTCCCGTGAACAGGCTTACACCACAATCCGGGCAGCTTTAAAACAGCTGGGAGACCGCTACACTCGGTTTCTCGCTCCCAAGCAGTACCAAGAGCTGACTGAGGAGACCTCTGGTGAAGTGCCTGGGATCGGTATTGTGATGGAACTAAATGAAACTTCCCAGCGGCTCACCGTCGTCAAAGCGCTCTCGAAGTCCCCCGCGCTTAAAGCTGGCATCAAAGCTGGAGATGAAATTCTGGCAATTAATGGTCAATCCACTCAAGCAATGAACATGGAGTCAGTCTCAAAGCTGATTCGCGGTAAGGCAGGTACACCAATTACCCTGCTTCTTAGGCGGCAGGGGCAGAACAATTTTGAGGTGAAACTAACCCGAGCAAATATTGAAGTACCAACAGTTAGTTACACTCTTGAGCAGGAAGGTGATCAGCGTATTGGCTATATCCGCTTGGCAGAGTTCAGTGCTACCTCCCCCAATGAAATGCGCCGAGCAATCAAAGCTCTCCAAGCGGCTCAGGTGAATGGATTTGTGTTAGATCTGCGTGGCGATCCAGGTGGGTTGGTGGATTCGAGTGTGGAGATTGCTCGGATGTGGTTGCAAACTGGAGCAATTGTCCGTACAGTAGACCGGGTGGGAGACACTGAAGAACCCCAAGCTAACCACACTGCATTAACCAAACTACCCTTGGTGGTTCTGGTAGATGGAGATTCAGCAAGTGCCAGTGAGATTCTCTCTGGCGCTCTCCAAGATCATCACCGCGCCGTACTCGTCGGCAGTCAAACCTTTGGTAAGGGGTTAGTTCAGTCGCTCCATTCACTTTCAGATGGTTCTGGCTTGGCGGTTACTATTGCACATTACTACACGCCATCCGGCACGGATATTAACCACTTGGGGATTACGCCAAATATCAAGATAAATTTGACCCAAGCCCAGCAGCAGCAGTTAGCGGCTAACCCGGATTTGATTGGCACTAAGGGCGATCCGCAATATGTACAGGCAATCACGGCTTTAGCCGACAACTCAAACGCCAGGTTCCCGCCAGGTCAATCCTTGCTCAACAAACAATAGTTTTATGATTAACTCCTGTAGAACCCTCAATTGCCCGAAATCCCAAGACAAGAGACGTAGAGTTTTAAGCATTGCTGTTTAATCTCATCCGAGTAACATGAAAGGTGGATCGTAGACATCGATAAATTGACGACCGCAACATATACATATGTGATGAGACTTTACTTTTTCGCTTCCCATTTTTCCTTATATCCGTAGACTTCCAGTATGGACATTGCACAAGACATAGCCTCAACTCATCTCTCTATTATGCAACGCAGTGTATGGTTAAATTTCTGACCAATGATTTAGGATTGCTATAGTTGTCCACATCGGTTAGTTTGTGCGCTAAACTCTGTTTTGGTCGGGGTCATACCATAAAACTGTTGTCAGCTTTGTGGGAATTGCATTCTCGCAGTTTATTGACCACGATTCTTATGCCTTCGTGAGATATCCAGGTTGAAGGATTAAGAAAAGTGACCGTTGCTAAATCTAAAAGAAAAAAGTCAACCGCTCAGCATTTGTGGTTTTTGCATTGGCTCATGGCAAGTTTCTATTTACTGCTGTTTGTTGGTGGGATCTATATGGCTAACCTATCAAGGGATGTTTCGTATAGGGTGTCTTTATACGACTTTCACAAAACCCTTGGGGTACTCGTGATGAGTTTGTTGCTAGCCAGGATTTTTGTGCTGCTGCGCGTCCTTCAACACAAATATAGGCGACATCAGCCTAAGCGCACAAGGGACTGGTTACAAACCTTTGCTCTCCACACCTCTGTGTACTTTTTTATGCTTCTGGTTCCCCTCAGTGGCTACTTTGCTTCTAACACTTCTGGTCATAATGTCATCATCTTTGGCACTGGTATTGTATTCCCAAGCTTGTTTATTGTGAATAAGCAACGTAAGGATTCAGGTTTGAGGAATTAGAGAAGGCTTGGATACCTCAGCAAAT
>CAXUIG010000330.1:0-1140 GCA_964250845.1 uncultured bacterium
TGTTGCATACCCTAATAGGGCATAGCGCTGCGGTTTGGGGAGTAGCTATCAGCCCTGATGGTAAGACACTTGCTTCAGTGAGCGAGGACAAGACGGTAATTCTATGGGATTTAGAGCGTATTCTCAATCTAGATGAACTGGCATACGCTTGCGATTGGGTGCGGGATTATTTGCGGACGAATGCGGAGGTAGAGGAGGAGGATCGCTCCCTGTGTGAGGGCAGTCGATGGTTGTTAAGTTGACAATTGTGCCGCAAGCTTGTTGAAAGATTTGGCTAATGCCACAGATTGTTCTGAAGTATGGCTGGCAATGGTCGAAACTTCCAAAACAGATTGACTCGCAAAGGCCCAAGTTTGTGCAAGGTTTGCAGCAGATTGGGAAATCTCCTCCACCAGCGAGTTCATTTGGACAATTATGTCAGCAATGGAATTGAGTTTTTGCGCTCGTTCCTCTAATAATTGAGTCCCAGCGATCGCCTGTTCTGTCCAAGCCTTCATAGCAGCTGCTACTTCAAAGTTTTCTGACTGAATTTCCTGAACAAGGGGAATAAATTCTGTGTCCACGTCCAATAGCCGGGCTGAGCCCAGCACTTTCTCAGCGATGAAAGCAGATACTCGACCGGCTTCGCCAGTACGGGCGGCTTCAAACGTTGCGTTCATAGCTTGGAGCTTTAGTTGGGACGCAACATCACTAATGAGATCCATTACTGCACAGAGCTTTTGGGAAAGCTCGTCTATACGCTTGACCTTCACGTTCGCTTCTACAAATTTGTTTTGGAAAGCAGAAATGTCGTCTACAATCCGGTTCATAGCCTGCTGTTCGGCCTGTAATGTCTGCCTGACTTGCTGCTTTTGGAGTTTTACTTGTTGGGCAGAGGCGTTCATTTCCCGCGCCGAATTAACTACGGTTTGAATTTGATTGTAGGCAGCTGTAATGAACTCCATCTGGCTTAAAGCTGCGGTTGAAAGGTTTTCGACAGCTGTTTCGCTATCCCTGAGCATTTCTAACACTTGATTCTGGAGAGCTGACTTTTGTTGGCGCAGCTGGTGAGAAACAACTTCAGCTTCTTGGTGTGCTTGCTCTATCTGGTTTAGGAGTCTGGCATGGTCGAGGGCAAATCCCACTTGCATGGCAATCTGC
>CAXUIG010000330.1:1240-6133 GCA_964250845.1 uncultured bacterium
CTGGTTTAGGAGTCTGGCATGGTCGAGGGCAAATCCCACTTGCATGGCAATCTGCGCGAATAAATTAATCTCAGACTGCTGCCACTCACGCGGCTTAGAGCACTCATGCGCAATCAACAAGCCAAAAAGCTGGTCATCTTTGAGAATCGGCGCGACCAAATTCGCCTTAACACCAAACGGTTCGAGTTGACGCATGTAACAATCACTCAGACCCGCTTCATAAATGTTATTGATAGCCGTTACCCGACCCGCCTGATACTTTTCTACATAGCCTTCGGCAAAACACGGGTCTTTAATTTGGGCTTGCAACGTCTTCGGCCAACCTGGAACAACGGATTCGGCGACGACACTTCCGTACCATTTGGCATCGAAGCTGTAAACGATGACGCGGTCAGTTCCAATTGCTTTGCGCACCTCTTCCACCGTTGTTTTGATCACATCTTCTTCGTTAAGTGATTCCCGAATGCGGCTGGTCACGTTCGTAAGTAACTGGTTTCGCACGCCTTCAGCGTCTACTCGTGCAAGCATCCTGGCATGGTCGAGGGCAAATCCCACTTGCATGGCAATCTGCTTGAATAAATTAATCTCAGACTGCTGCCACTCACGCGGCTTAGAGCACTCATGCGCAATCAACAAGCCAAAAAGCTGGTCATCTTTGAGAATCGGCGCGACCAAATTCGCCTTAACACCAAACGGTTCGAGTTGACGCATGTAACAATCACTCAGACCCGCTTCATAAATGTTATTGATAGCCGTTACCCGACCCGCCTGATACTTTTCTACATAGCCTTCGGCAAAACACGGGTCTTTAATTTGGGCTTGCAACGTCTTCGGCCAACCTGGAACAACGGATTCGGCGACGACACTTCCGTACCATTTGGCATCGAAGCTGTAAACGATGACGCGGTCAGTTCCAATTGCTTTGCGCACCTCTTCCACCGTTGTTTTGATCACATCTTCTTCGTTAAGTGATTCCCGAATGCGGCGTGTAATGTCTATAAATACCTGTGCTCGATCCGCTTTCGTGTCAGCCTGTTCCACAAGCCTGGCGTAGTCGAGAGCAAATCCCACTTGTGCAGCCAACTCGGCGAATAAATCAATTTCAGGCTGCTGCCAAAGGCGGGGGCCGGAGCACTGATGCGCAATTAATAAGCCGAATAGTTTGCTATCTTTAATAATGGGCGCGATCAAGTTTGCCTTGACTCCAAACGACTCCAACAGCCCAATGTGACAATCACCCAGGCCAGCTTCATAGATATTGTTGATGGCACGAACGCGGCCATTGCGGTACTGTTCTACATACTCCCCCTCGAAACAGGGATCTCTAATTGTAGCCCACAATGTTTTCGGCCAACCGGATGCCACCGATTCTGCGACAAAGGTTCCATGCCACCTAGTGTCGAAGCTAAAGATGACCACCCGCTCAGTTCTGAAGGCGAGGCGAACTTCTTCGACGGTAGTTCTGAAGACATCTTCTTCAGAAAGCGCTCCCCGAAGGCGACGAGTAATCTCCATCAATACCTGGGAGCGTTCGGCTTCAGTTTCTTGTTTCCTGAGCAAATCTGGAATTAGTTCTTTGAGCAGGCTGATGTTTGTCTTTAGGGCGACCACTTCGTCTTTCCCGGCGACGCGATCGCGTGTACTCACTTCCTCTCGATGCAGTCTATTCACCACTGTGGTAGAATCAATGGCAGCGTTCAGGATGGGACGAATGGCGCGTAAGCCAACAATTGCAGCGATTGCCCCTGCCAACCCCGCCGTCGCTCCCGTTCCAATCAACACCAGTAGCAGTTGGCTCTGTTGTGCTTCAATTTCTGCTAACCTCGTGTCACCACCAAGTCTTGCTGGGGTAATGTGCTTATTAATCGACTGGCTGCCAAAGTAAATAATTGTCCCGAAGACCATCACTGGAAGCATACTAATGGCGAGCGCCCAAGCCGTTACCTTAGCCTTCAAACTCCATTCCCGCTGCGGCTGAAGCTGAGGATGAGGAGGATCATTAGTGGCTTTGCTTTCGTTCGGTTCAGAGGAGTAAGGCTGAGTCATAAAAGAGTTGACTGTTCGCTGAAATAGAGACGATACAACTGGCAGGTTGGCTTAGCTTGATTTCCATCCAGTTTAACCAACCCCATGCTTTCTAACTTATAGGCGGCGATCGCTTCTAATTTCACACTCTGGGCAGCACTAACCACCTGTTGCCAAGCTGATACCAATTGCGGTTCATCTTGGAGCATCACCAAAAGATTCCGTAGATGGCTACTGTAAATCCCAGCAGGTGTAGGAGCTGCTTGCAATAACTCCTTCAATGTCAGCTTTCCCTGACGCAGGTAATAAAATGCGAGGCTTACTAAATAAGGATGTCCCCCTACCATTGCCATCAATTGCTCGGTTTCACTCTCATCCATCCAATGCTCGCATGCCTTTAAAGATTTTAATGAACCTACGCAGCGTGCCGCCAGTCCCAAAAATCCAAACATTAGGACAGTGGTGAATACGGTTAACTTAAGCCTCGTTTTTTGACCAGCTTGGGATTGTTTCTGTGATTTCGTGCTGGTAACACTGCCGACTGCATCTCTGCCAGTAACTCATTGAGTAAAATTGCAATGGGGTGAGGGATTATCTGCGGACGAATGCGGATGTGAAGGCAGGCGATCGCCATCTTGGCGATGGAATTTAATCTTAAGTTCTGAAAATAACTTGGAGGCTGACTTACTCCTACTGGGCAACGCTTTCGCCGTTCGTTAATGGAGTTTCAAAACTAAGATGAGTTTGCCCTGCCCGGTACACCAGCTTGAAAAATTTGCTCTGCCGTTAGATTCAATCCTGAGAAGATAGCAGACTGAAGCTGATCTGAACTTTTAAACTGTTGAACCTGATATTCTCCTTCAACCAAGGTGTAAATCGAGAGGGTAGGCTGCTTAGGTGAACCAATATAGCGTCTGGCTCCCAACGCTCGGTAATCGACAATCCAATACTCTGGGATGCCCAGTAATTCGTAGTCTGTCAGTTTACGCCCATAGTCATCCCCCCAGTTGGTGCTGACAACTTCAACGGCAACCTTTACAGATGAACCGAGGGTAATGGTTGCAGACTTCTTCCACAATGGTTCTGCTTCAAGTGTACCTCGGTCCAGCACCAAAACATCGGGTTGGTAACCAGATATGGAGTTGGGCAACAATTTCTCGGGATAACACGGACAGCCCTTAACAACATGCCTTTCTACAGGTGCCGACAGATACCCTAAACGAGGGCTGTCCGTGTTATCCCAGAATTCATCTCGGGGAGGCTTAACCAAGTATGTCCTTGGAATGAAGTAGGGCAAGTTCAAGCGGTCAATTTCAACATTCAGCTTCCGGTTGAGAAACGCGGCAACCTCCTCATGGTCTCCGGTCGGGTTCATCTCGACGACGACTCCTTCAATCAATTCATAGCGCCCTCTACCGTCTGGATACCACTCGATAAATTCCTCAAAGGTCCTAAAGGTTAGTGTCGTGGGTACTGCTTGAGTCATGGCAATCGCTTCTATCCCGGTAAGCCAAGGCTAACTTATATGCTCATTTACGGTAGAGCGGCAGTTGTCATGGAGTTTTTGTCAGAAACTGATGCCGGGGAATACTGGGCTCGACCGACTTTAGCTGAGGATGAAACCTGAGTGCGCCAAGGTATTGTCAAATTAAGTGGCCAGGGAAACGAGGTACTTAATGCCATACAGTGAATTCACATTGAGAAAAGCTAAACGTGATTTTGGACTGACGACGGTTGAGGGTGGACGATTTTTGCCCGATAAGGAGCGAATTACGCCTAGTTTATACCTGACAGAATCTTTGAGTGAGGGGTTGCCACTGGCTATTGCAACGGGATCTGACAAAGCGCGATCAGAACTGATTATTAGTCCGATTTTGGTTGAGGTGCGAAAGATTCTGCAAGGGCAAGTGAGCCTATTCTCTGGCGAGGATTTCACGGTCGATCCAGAGTTGGGATTAAGTGGAGTATGTGATTTCTTAATCAGTCGCTCTCCAGAGCAGGTGATAATTGAAGCACCTGCGGTAGTGATCGTGGAGACTAGTGGCACCGCCTGGAGATTTTTGAAGCTGGAGGGGCAAACGCTAACAATTGACCTGAGTGACTATCCAGTTCCACCCGTTGAGCCACTTTTGGGAATGTTAGTCTGGATGGTGCAATCAGGTTAGAGACTCAAACGCTAGTGTAATGATAGATTCCTTTTCCCATCGATTTTCCGTATTGGCAACTCTTAGCTCGTCCAAAACGATTGCGTCTGGCTCGTAGCCAGCTGATTGCGTTGGTTTAATCAGACATTCTTTTGGAAGAAAATAGGGGAGTTGCAAGCGCGAAATTTCTATAAATAGTTTCCCAGATATAAACCCAGCTATTTTTGAATGCTTTCCAGTGGTTTTGGGCATTTCAACAATTACACCATCATGCAGTTCATAGCGGTGTGATGAATTTTCAGGATACCAAGCAACGAATTCATCAAATGTTACTAGTTTGGGTATGGCTTGAGTCATAAAAACCTCATTAATAACTAGGAAGCTTTCTAACTATCAAAAATTCGGCTTAAATGCAACACGAATCCAGGCAGTACATCCTCCCCAGACAAGCTGCTAGGAGAATCAAGGATTTGTTTTGGCTGACCTTGACGATAGATCTCCACTTGCCGCAGTTGGGGATTAATCAGCCAGCTCAGGCGCACCCCATTCTCTATGTACTCCTGCATTTTCTCTTGCAATGGCTCTAACTCATCTGTGGCGGAGCGCAACTCAATTACAAAATCAGGTGCCAGTGGCGGGAACTTACGCCGCTGCGCTGGGGTAAGTTCATCCGGTACTCCTGCATAGTAATGGTAAAGTGATAAATGTAAAAGATTACCTGATG
>CAXUIG010000331.1:0-6103 GCA_964250845.1 uncultured bacterium
GGTGAGGGGGTGAGGGGGTGAATTCGCTTCCAGTAGAGAAGCAACCCGACGATAGGAACGACTAACAAAGGCCACGAGACCTCATGGGGCAGAGCTTTCCAGTAGTAAGTCCAGGCTGCCAGTGTGTTGAGGGCTGGATCGCCTTTAATAATCGCCGAGTCCACCGTTGCCCGCTTCCCAGCCGTGAGGATAATTAGCCAATTGGTGCGGTACCAGGGACCAAAAACCAACACCGACAAGAACAACCCCCCAACCAGCTGAGCTAATCGCCCCCAAGCGCGTCGGCGAATCGTCCCTACTCCAACCCACAGCAGCGGCGTCAAGATAAAGAACAAGGCTGTCTGCTTCACCATCAAAGCCAGCCCAAAAGAAAGACCAAACGCTGCTGCCCACAACCAACCTTTCCTCTGTGCCCTCTGGTAAGAGAGCGGTTTAATATCTCGCCAAACAGTGAGACACCAAAAACTCAACGTCACAAGAGCTGTGAGCGGGTAATCTACCAGAAAATCCAGCTTGTACTGATAAATACCAGGTAACAGCTGACATAGCCCAGCTGCCCATAACCCCACTTCAACGCTAAACAGCTGAGTGCCCAAGCCATAGACACAGAACAATAGAATTCCACTGAATAACAGTTGAACGAGAGTAGCTTGGTCTGGCCCTACGCCAAAAATATTTTGGAATACAGCTGCTGTAATGTAGGTTAAGGGCGGCATTTTGGAGGAGAGCAGCCAAAAACTTGTCCACCACTCGCGGCTATTCCACTGGGGATGTTGCAAAGCTCGCCAGTAGTTCAAAGAGCCGGTCAGGTACTGCGCCTGATCCCAGGCTGAGACGGAGTGGTCGAGGGCAAACCAGATGCGATCGCCCACTGCCCCCAGCAGCCAAATCAGCCCTAATAAGAGCAGACCTCGGAACCAATTGTGTTTGTCTTTATCAGCCACAAAATCCAGTTTTGAATAGCACTCACCAGGGCAGACAAAAGATCTGCCCTACTGGTACAACAGCTGCCCTAATCCGCACCTTCAATTGGCGCAAAACCTTGGCGTTGGATATTTTCTGTGATTGTGCGCGGTTCCAGGAATTGTAGCAAGTAGTCTGGGCCTCCTGCCTTAGAGCCGACACCAGAAAGCTTAAACCCACCGAACGGTTGCCTAGATACGATCGCGCCAGTGATAGTGCGGTTAATATAAAGGTTACCGACTTCAAACTCCTCTTGAGCAAGCTGAATGTGGGAGGGAGTGCGAGAGTACACTCCACCAGTGAGGGCATAATTCGTATTATTAGCAACAGCGATCGCTTCCTTAAAATCCTTCACCCGCATCACAGCCACAACCGGGCCAAAAATTTCTTCTTGAGCAATCGTGGCAGTGGGCGACACATCGGTAAAGATCACTGGGCCAATAAAATAGCCAGTATCAGGTGCTGACATCTCCAGAGCCACACGAGCTTCTGCCCGTCCTTTCTCAATATACTCAAGGATGCGGTCCCTGGCTTTAGCATCGATGATGGGGCCAACTTGGGTACTCGGTAATTCAGCTGCACCAATATTGAGCGATCGCGTTGCTTCAACCAGCCGCTGCACAAAGATGTCATAGACTGGTTCTGTGACAATCACTCGAGAACAGGCAGAACACTTTTGACCACTATAACCAAAGGCAGACTGCACAACCCCCACCACTGCCTGATCAAGGTCAGCACTTTCATCAACAATCAAGGCATTCTTGCCACCCATCTCAGCAATAACTCGTTTAAGGTGCCTTTGACCAGGTTGTAAGATAGCGGCTTCCGCGTAGATCCGACAACCCACCTCCTGAGAACCAGTAAAAGCGATCAAATGGACATCGGGATGGTTAACTAAATAAGCGCCCACCTTTGATCCACGTCCTGGAACATACTGAAACACGCCATTAGGTATACCAGCCTCCACCAGAATTTCAGTTAACTTCGCCGTAATTACCGAAGATGGCTCAGCGGGCTTAAGCAGAGTACAATTGCCAGTAACCAGAGCCGCGACAGTCATGCCGGTAGCAATAGCCAGAGGAAAGTTCCAGGGAGAAATCACCACAGCAAGACCCCGTGGCTGATAATTATACCGATTATTTTCGCCAGCGAGGTCATAATTATACCCCTGGTCTAACCGTTCCATCTCAGTCGCATAGTAGCGACAAAAGTCAATCGCCTCTGAAACCTCACCATCTGCTTCCCGCAAAGGCTTACCAACCTCCAAGACAATCCAGCAAGCTAATTCTGCCCGCCGTTGCTCCATCAACTCAGCTGCTTTACGCAACACACCGGCACGTTGCCGCACAGGTGTGCGCCGCCAGTTAGGAAATGCAGCCTTTGCTGCCTGCATAGCTTCCTCAGCTTGTTCAATTGACAACAAACCGACTCTACCAATCACCTCACTAGGGTTAGAAGGATTAACAGAATCTACCATTTCCCGAGTAGATTGATACCCGCCATCAACCAGAGGCAAATAAGTTTTACCCAAAAGTTGCCGGACTTCCTGAAACGACGAATGAGATCGCTCCGTTTCCGAGCCATCTGCATAATCCGTATCCGCAGCATTAAAAAAAGAAGATTTAATATTAGCCCCCGCTCCACGCTGCTCAACGCTGAGCGACGACAAATCATCTGCGTTTATCTGCGTGCATCTGCGTTTACTCACTTCATCTTCCGCAACCACAGGTGGCGCCAATAATTCCTCAATCGGGCGTTCTTCCAAACTTTGCCGCAAGAAAGAACTATTAGCCGTATTCTCCAACAACCGGCGAATTAGATAAGCCATTCCTGGTAGCATTTGCCCATAAGGACAATAGACACGAACCCGACAACCCCGAGCAACCAGAGATTTTGCCAGTTTATCTCCCATGCCATACAAAACTTGCATTTCGAAGCGACGGCGGGGGATATTGAGGGTTTCCGCTATAGCAATCGCGTGAGCCTGCGATCGCACATTATGGCTCCCAATAGCCGAGTAAACATACTCATGGTTTTCCAGCAACAGCTGTGTTATATTCTCAAAATTAGCATCCGTTGAGCCTTTATCTTTGTAGACTGGCTGAGGCCAATCTTTTTGCGCTGACTTAATTGTTTCCTGATCCCAATAAGCTCCCTTCACCAAACGCACCGTCAGGGGATAGCCGCGCTGTTTCACCCAATCAATCAAATCCCGCACATCTTGCTCACTGTCGCGCAGATAAGCCTGGATAGTAATACCAACATCTGTGCGCGAACGGAACTCTTGTTCCATCAACAGCTGTTTCAAGATAAATAGAGTCAGATCTTTGTAGGCGTACTGCTCCATATCAAAATGAACATCAGCCCCTAACTCTCGAGCCCGGCGCAACAGTAGCCGGATGCGCGAGCTGACTCGATCCTGACTTCCCTGAGCATCGAGCGGGTCGAACTGGGAGTAAAATGCTGTTAACTTGACAGAAACCTGAACTTGTGCTAAACCGCCTGATTCTGTCTGCTCAATTGCCGCATTCGGCGTCCACGTCTTTGCCGCTTCCGTCAGCTGAGTGAGCAATTCCAGGTAGCGATCCAGATAGGACTGAGCCTCAGCTTCCGTAATTACAGCCTCTCCCAGTAGATCGAGGGTGAAAGCCATATTTTCCTTACGCAGCCGCTCAACCGTCTTGAGCACCTGTTTAACGTTTTCCCCGGCAATATATTTATGAGCAAGGGTTTCAACAGCTGTAGCAACGGTTGTAGCAGCTAGCTGCCCAGGCATAGAGTCGGGGTTGGCAAAGTTAAGCATACCCTTGAGGGCGGCGGGTAGTTCAACCGATTCATCCCCCAGATATTCCTGCAAGTGGGCAGCAATTTCCGGTTTGCTACGCAAAGAGGGTAGACAGTCAATGAAGCGAAACAACTGCACCCGCAGTCCCGGATTGCTCATCGCCCAAGCCAGTAACTTATCATCCCAGCGCATTTGATCGCGCATCTGGGCAATAAAGGAGCGATTCTCCCGCGTGGCTGCCAAGAGTTGTTTAGCGATTTCCTGGGTTTTAGCTTCGTAAGTGTTTTTTTGTACTTGTAATACCACTGATGGCGGACTCCTATTTCAAGCGAAGGCTTTGGTCGAAAACCCTCTGTCTTCTATTTTGTCTCACCGTTCGCACTCTCTCTTCGTTAATTATCGATTAAGTTTTTTAACCAGGAAAGGCTTGAGGCAAAGAGGGTCACACCCTCACTGTTGCTATTGTAGTTTTTTCCTGACATTAGCGCCTAAACTGGCGATGCACCGTTCTGTAGATTGCATATGGCTTTGAGCACTTGCAGCAGCTGGATTGTTCGCTCTGGTTCAATTATGTTCAGTTCTGGCAGCAGCTGATACGTCGGGGGAGTGCCTGACTGGAGATACACAAACTGATAACGCAGTCCATTAGTTGTTAGCCCCCAAACTGATGTTTGATGCTCTAGGCTTTTATAGGCATAAGTGAGCAATTGAGGTAAACCGGCGAATACTTCAGCCAGACTATTTTTAGTCTCAATCACCAATATCCAAAAAGGTATACCAGTTATTGTTGGTGTAGCCTTGTTGACTGCTAGAATATCCATTCGACCTGTAATTTTTGTATCTTCGTCTTCAATGTCAATGTCAGCGATGCTCTCTTCAAGTATGATTTTAATCGGGTGTCGATAAAAACCAGCCAATCGCATTAGTGGAGCGAGGGCGAGAAATTTAACCAATCCCTCGTATATTTTACCTGCTGTGATATAGTGACGAAAGTCATTGCAGATTTGCCAAAGGTCTTGCTGCTCAATCTCTGTTAAAGGTTCCAAAGATAATAATGTTGTAAATGAACCATTTAACTGTTCCAAGTGGAGAAGACGATGAACATCATCCAAAAACAGGTTACTTGCGTTTAGAGTTGGCATAATTTTAGTTGTTAGTTGTTTGTAGTGAAAGTTTTATACTAATATAATCCGGTTACAGCTCGGCAAAACGAGTGCGTCGCAAGTCCCGGATGAAGCGATATTGAAAGAAGGCACTTAAGCGAGACAGATTACATCAGCCCTCATGGCTGCCTTATCGACAGCAGACTGCCCACCCCAACCCGCTAACTATCGGATATCCCGCTCACACTAGAATTAGTTTAGAACTTGCCGGAGTTTCTGATGAACTCTATTACCAGGGGATTTTATGAGTTCCGTTACTTTAGACATAAGTCAATTCTTGCATCTCACCGATGACCAGTTTTTCCAGCTTTGCCAGTTAAATCCAAATGCAAAACTTGAGCGTACTGCTACTGGAGAAATCGTTGTCATGTCACCAACTGGGGGAGATACCGGAAACCGAAATTTTAATATACTAGGACAAAAATTTGAGCGAGCGTATTCTACGTTTTTGCAACACAAACGTTGGGGCTACAGCCTTCAATTACGAAACAACATTTTCTAGCTTGCAGATTGCTTTCAGAACTTGTAGCAGCTGGATTGTGCGCTCAGAGTCAATCAAGTTCAGTTCCGGCAATAGTTGATAAATCGGGGGATTCCCTTGCTCGAGATACACAAACCGATAACTCAGTCCATTCGTCGTCAACCCCCAAACTGCTGCTTGATGCTCTAGGCTTTTATAGGCATAAGTAAGCAATTGGGGTAAACCCTCTAAGGCTTCAACGCTACTGTTTTTAGCTTCAACCACCAGTATCCAAAAGGGCGTAGTAATTGTTTTCGCTTTAGTCTTATTGACTGCTAACATATCCATCCGTCCTTTGATGATTGTGTCTTCATCTTCGATGGAAATGTCAGCAATACTCTCTTCTAGCGTGATCTTAATCGTGGACTGATAGAAGCCAGATAACCACATCAACGGAGCAAGAGTAAAAAATTTCACTTGACCTTCAGAAATTTTACCCCATGAGTAGTAGCTATCAAAGTTATTGCGGATTTCCTCTAATTCTTGCTGTTCAACCTCTGTCAGAGATTCTAGCGACAGTAATGATGTGAACGAGTTATTGAACCGCCTCTCTAGTTTTAAAAGACGATAAACATCTTCTAAAGCTAGATTCCTTGAATCTAGAGTGGTCGTCATTTACTAGCCCTTTCAAGGTGTTGTGTTATGGGCTAATTTGTAGTTCGGTTAAGAAAG
>CAXUIG010000332.1:0-6094 GCA_964250845.1 uncultured bacterium
GAGGGGAAGAGGGGGAAAAAATATATTCTTTACTCCACACCCCACACCCGACACCCGACACCCCACAAGATAGGCTACACAGAAAATATGCTTGTCTTTTTGTGGAGCAGCTTACCAGAGATAGTTTTGGCAGAAGTTTAGTCTATCTGCTTGAGGATCAGCTTAATCGTCCGCTTTATAGCCTGCTTTCTGCTCGTAGGCTTGCACGGCTGCGATCGCAACATCACTTATAAACAGGTTTTTCTCAGGTAGCTGCTTTCCGTCGTTTTAGAATAAACCAGTACTTTTTTAAATCTGAATTAATAGATTCCATCGATTGATATTGCATGTTTGTACTTTGCTTTGATCTAAATTTAATCTACCCCTAACCACTTTAACAATCGGCAAAAATCATGAAAACATCAGAAAAATATTAGACAAAAGTCATAAATGTTGTTCCTTTATAGTCGGAAGAATTTAGATAAAAATCATAAACTTATTTGATTTTTAGTCGGAAACGAGAAATTCTCTGATCTCCTGCTAGGAATAGCGAACCCGAGGAGAGAGCCTGACTCGACCACAGAACTCGATTGAAGACCCGCTGGTAAAATTGGTAATAACACGTTCACTTCTGGGCTCCAGTTCTGGAAACCCTTATTGAACCGCTATTTTAGACTTATTTCCACCGACTATTTCAGACTTTTCCTTACCTATTTGTAGGATTTAGATTGGTATTTGTCAGAAATTTGTTGTAATTGCTACAGAACTTATCTGGCGATTTCAGACATATTCTTACTGACAAAACTTTTGCAATAGCTTAATCTCCTGAATTAAGAACATTCAGCATCACCTGATTAAAAGCCAAATTCAAAGGAGAAACTGAACCATGAATTACTCGACTTTTATTTCACATCCACATCGACTAGATCTGAATCGGTCACAATGATCATCCCTGCCATGAAAAAGAACTTTTAGTGATTATTAATACAGTTATGTAAGTCCTAACTGTAAGATGATCTCAACTTTTGTCGGAACTGCGAGCAAATTTAAAAAACTTCTGAAGCTTTTGGGCAATGACTATTGAAGAAGCGCTAGAGATTTTAGAGAGAGTTCTAGACCACGGACGCTCAAGCAAAGTTCAAGAGATAGTGTTTCGGCAATCTTGGGAAGGACAGTCCTACATGGAGATTGCAAGAAACTCAGGCTATGAAGTTGGTTATATAAGAGACGTTGGTTATAAGCTATGGAAAGTATTATCGAAGGCATTTGGTAAGAAGGTAACCAAAAATAACTTTCACGGAGTCCTAAAGCAGCAATACGTTGCAATGCTTTCCACTTCGCGAACACCCAGCGTCTTTGCCGGAGAATTGCAATACGCGATTCCAGGACTCGCTCCTCATGCGATTCCAGGATTCGCGCCTAAGTTGGCACCTGCGGTCAATAGCAGTGTCAACAAGCACCAATATTGGGGAGAGGCTATTGATGTCTCAATTTTTTATGGTCGTACATTAGAGATTGCCACTCTGAAGCAATGTATTTTGCAGGATCGCTGCCGCTTGGTAGCGCTGCTGGGTATGGGTGGAATTGGCAAAACCACTCTGGCTATGAAAATGGCAGAACAGTTTCAGGATGAGTTTGAGTACCTCATTTGGCATCCGCTGCGCAATACCCCACATGTCAAAGACCTGCTAGAAGAGCTAATCCTATTCTTCTCTGACCACCATGAAGTAAATCTGCCAGAAACTGTAGACAGCCAAATCTCTTGCCTGATGAAGTATCTGCGGCAACATCGCTGTCTGTTGGTACTGGATAATTTCGAAACGGTCTTACAAAGTGGTAAACTAGCTGGACACTATCGTGAAGGCTATGAAGGATATGGTGAATTGTTACGGCGAGTGGGAGATGAGCGCCATCAAAGTTGTTTGATATTAACCAGTCGGGAGAAGCCAATTGGTTTAACTGCTAAGGAAGGCAAAAGTTTACCCATCCGCTCACTCCAAATAACTGGTTTGGGTCAGGAGGAAGGACAGGAAATCCTCAAGGCTAAAGGTCTATTTGAGGTAGAGGATGAATTTACGAAACTGATTGAACTCTACAGTGGCAATCCGCTGGCTTTGAAGATCGTAGCGACGACGATTCATTCCTTATTTGATGGGGATGTCGCTCAATTCTTGGAGCAGGGCACAGTAGTTTTTGGTGACATCGAGGATCTTTTAGACCAGCACTTTAATCGCTTGTCATCTTTAGAGCAGCAAGTAATGTACTCCCTGGCAACTAATAAGCAGTGGGCAACAATGCCAGAGTTGCTAAGGGAGATGGTACCACAAGTGTCACCTGGAGACTTGCTAGAAGCGCTGGAGTCTCTGCAAAAGCGATCGCTAATTAATAGAAACTCAGCTAGATTTACCCAGCAGCATATCATCATGGAGTACATGACTAAGCGGTCAAACCTCTTTAGTCATTCTAGCTAGGTTGAGCGGGGCTCCAGGAGCTGAGGGAGCCCCGCTAGGCCCTACTTACAGGGTCGGTACATACTGCGGCTTCTCAGGTACGTCTGTGTACTCCGCAACAATCTGGCGGAATTCTTCACCGTCAATGGTTTCTTTTTCGATCAGGAGATCAACTAACCGATCCATTACGGTGCGGTTATCTCGCATTAGCTGCTTCGCCAGGTCGTAACAATCTTCCACAATAGCGCGGACTTGGGTATCGATTTGGGAGGCGATCGATTCCGAATACTCTGAGCGCGTCATCCAATCGCGACCCAAAAACACCTCTCCACTCTGGCTTTCCAACGACAGCGGCCCTAAATTAGACATTCCAAACCGGGTTACCATCTGTCGTGCCATTCCTGTTACCTGTTGCAGGTCATTACCTGCACCAGTCGTGACTTCCGCAGAACCAAAGATTACGTCCTCTGCTGCTCGACCCCCAAGAGCACCGCTAATACGTGCTTTGAGTTGGGAGCGGGAAATCAACCCTTGCTCTTCGTTAGGGGTAAACCAGGTTAATCCCTGTGCTTGTCCTCGTGGAACCAAGGTAACTTTCTGCACTGGGTCGTGGTCTTTAAGCAGGGTGCCGATCAGGGCGTGTCCAATTTCGTGGTAGGCAATTAACCGCTTGCTCTTGCTGTCTACCAAGGGAGTGCCTTCCATACCGGCTACAACCCGATCAACAGCGTCATCGATTTCAAGCAGGGTGATAGCGTCTTTGCGCCGTCTGGCAGTCAAGATGGCCGCTTCATTCAGCAGGTTGGCAAGATCGGCGCCGGTGAATCCGGGGGTGCGTCTGGCAATGGCTTCTAGTGAAACTGTTGTGTCCAGTTTCTTGTTGCGGGCATGGACTTTTAAGATTTCCAGGCGACCTTTGAGGTCGGGGGCATCGACAATAACTTGCCGGTCAAAGCGTCCGGGACGCAATAAGGCAGCGTCTAATACGTCGGGACGGTTGGTGGCGGCGATGATGATGATACCAGTATTACCTTCAAACCCGTCCATTTCGGTCAACAACTGGTTGAGGGTTTGTTCTCTCTCGTCGTTGCCGCCGCCGATTCCAGCACCCCGCTGACGACCCACAG
The DNA here is from genome assembly GCA_964250845.1 of uncultured bacterium. GTDB lineage: Bacteria > Cyanobacteriota > Cyanobacteriia > Cyanobacteriales > Chroococcidiopsidaceae > CAXUIG01. Next base: position 3,557 of record CAXUIG010000332.1, read on the forward strand.
CGTCAATTTCATCTATGAAGATCAGGCAGGGGGCATTGTCTTTGGCTTTTTTGAATAAGTCTCGCACACGGGAAGCGCCAACGCCGACGAACATTTCGACAAATTCGGAGCCGGAAATACTAAAAAAGGGAACTCCAGCTTCACCTGCGATCGCTTTAGCTAGTAGAGTTTTGCCGGTGCCGGGAGGACCTACTAAGAGCACGCCTTTGGGAATACGCGCTCCAACGGCGGTGAAGCGTTCTGGTTGTTTGAGGAAGGTGACGACTTCTTGCAGTTCTTCTTTTGCTTCATCGATGCCAGCCACGTCATCGAATTTGATCCCGGTTTTGGCTTCCATTTGGAAACGGGCTTTAGACTTGCCGAAGTTCATGGCTTGACCTGGGCCACCGGGAATGTTGTTAGAGCGACGAAAGAGGAAGAACAGCCCACCAATCAACAAAATCGGAAAAATTAGATTGCCCAATAGCCCCCAAATCGCTCCATCATTGCGAATCGGGTGGGCATCAAAGCTCACTTGTGCATTTCTGAGCTTGGTAATTAGCTCAGGAGCGTTGCCAGGTAAATCAACCCGCAACCGTTGTAAACGGTTATCGAGATCTGGATCGATGGCTTCAACAATGGCTGTCCTGCCACCCTCGTAGAGATCCACAGCCGTCACTCGACCAGAATCTAGGTATTCCAGAAAGCGACCATAGGTCATGCGGGTACTGGCGGTATTCTTACTCATGTCGGCAGGAACGGCAGCAAATGCCCCCTGCCAGAAGAAAAAGCCAATGACTAGAGCAGGCAATGTCCACAGTAGCAGGACTCTCCAGGAAAATTTCATCACTTAGTTGCCTTTACGGACAGATACAACAAATTGGGTTTAGCTCCAGTCGGTACAACCTACAGGATTTAAACGGATGTTAATAACTCCATTTTGTTTCACCCTATGTCCTACACCAATCGCTCTTGTCGCTAGCCGCAGGACAGGGAAGTCACGATGTCATTAATAATCTTAATTAAATTTAACTTAATTTTGACCAATCGCCATCGCCTGCTGTAAGCGAGGCCAGTCTAAACCCACCTGGTGGAGGAGTAACCAGGATTGGATCAAGTCAGGGCCATGCAGATCTCCAGTCAGGGCTGCTCGCAGCGATCGCATCACCAATCCTTTCTTCAAGTTTTGCTGTTTAACAACCTGTTTAATGATGTCAGCAGCGTTAGCTTCCGTAAGCTGCTGGTGGCTATCCATAGCCGCCAGCATCGCCTCAATACAAGTGCTAGTTCCTTCCTGCTTCAACTGGGCAGCTGCCTCGTCGCTGTAGTCTACTGACTTGATAAAAAATAGCCGACTCATTTCTACCGCATCTTGAAGGCGAGTCAAACTCGGGCCAATTAGACTTGTCAGCTGTTCTAGCCAAGAGCGATTGCCCACCGGGTCAAACTCATATCCACTTCCCTCCCAGTAGGGAATCAGTAAATCAGTCAGCTCAGCTACCGGCATCTTATGGAGATATTGACTGTTCAACCAATCCAGCTTGTCCCAGTCAAACTTTGCCCCAGCCTTGTTGACACGCTCAAAGCTAAACTGCTGCGCTGCTTCTGCCAGAGTGAATATTTCCTGAGTTGCGTCTGGCGGCGACCAACCTAGCAGCGTCATATAATTAACTAACGCTTCAGCTATGTAGCCCATTTGCTTAAAGTCAGAAATGGACGTGACTCCATCCCGCTTAGAAAGCTTCCGTCCCTCTTGGTTCAGAATCAGGGGCGTGTGGGCAAACTCTGGGACTTTTGCCTCGAAGGCTTCATAGAGCAAAATTTGCTTGGCAGTATTGGCAATGTGATCTTCCCCCCGGATGACATGGGTGATTTCCATTTCTATGTCATCGACCACCACCGCAAAGTTGTACAGGGGCTGACCAATGCCTCCTTCATTTGAGGCCCGAGCAATCACCATGTCGCCACCCAAGTCGCTGCCGCGCCAACTCATCTGCCCTCGTACCAGGTCATGCCAGATAATCTCCCGGTCGTCATCAATTTTGAAGCGAATCACAAAACGACGACCCTCTGCCTCAAAATCAGCCTGTTGCTCCGGCGTCAAATGCCGGTGGCGATTGTCATAGCGGGGAGCCTGATTTCTAGCTTTCTGGGCTGCTCGCATTTCCTCGAGTTCGGCTTCGGTGGAGTAACAGCGATAGGCTAATCCTTGCTCCAGTAGGGTTTGAATGTTTTGCCGGTATATATCCAGCCGCTTTGATTGGAAAACTGGTCCTTCGTCCCATTTCAGTCCCAGCCAGCTTAGTCCTTGGAGGATATTTTCCGTGTATTCCGGGCGCGATCGCTCAGTATCTGTGTCTTCAATCCTGATGATAAACTGACCCCCCTGATGACGAGCAAACAACCAGTTAAACACAGCGGTTCTAGCCGTACCGATGTGTAAGTTTCCAGTGGGACTAGGGGCAATCCTAACTCTTACAGTCACAATCCAGTTTCTCAAACACTACGGGACTGACGGGGCTCGAACCCGCAACTTCCGCCGTGACAGGGCGGTGCTCT
>CAXUIG010000333.1:0-6039 GCA_964250845.1 uncultured bacterium
CAGAACCGGGGGTCAATTCCACAGCGACCACTTCCCCCCCCTGAACGCTTACGCTGCAAATCCTGTTGTTGAAGGCGTAACTTGTGAATTGTTAAAGACCCTATTTCTGGGCCTCAAACTATTCTACATGTGTGAATGTGTAAGTCGCGAGAAGTTTCTCTTGCCGGAGAAAACTGCACTCTTTAAAGGATGACCCGAGAACCAGCTTTTGTCAACCCTGACCTTTGTAGATTTAATTACAATCGCTTTCGTTAAAATTATTACTATCTGATGAGCGCTTCAGAAGGCTATAGCTAAGGCGGCTCTTAACAAGAAACCGATGCTCCCTAACTTAGGCGTTCTGCCTTCATTCCCGCTCTCTTCCAGTCCGAGATGACGGCATTGACCCGCCTTGAATCCGGTTCCACGAAAATACCACGGCGCTCTAGTCGATTGATAATTGAGAGAATCTCCAGTGATGGGAGAAAGCAGCTAACCACCGTATCCCCGATATCAGAGCAGAGTAAAAGATTTGCCTCTAGCGCCTCTTCAAATAGCCTTGAATCTTTTCCTTTAGGAAAATATTTAATTATGAGGCGCGTCCAGCTGCGGATGGTAGGTTGCCAGTCTAGGGTCGGTGGGAAGGCTAGCAACAACTGAACTTCTTCTGGAATACGTGCCAGGAAATCGGGTGAATTGGGCTCACCACAGTACAGCAGATGCCGCCCACCCAGCTGCCACCAGATCCCAGGCACGTCAGGGGCAACGATGGGCTGGGATGACTGTGGAACTGGAAGTGTTTGTGCGGCACGGGTATTCACACTCCTGCTTGCTTCTTCCAGAACCGGGGCCGGTGCTTGACGGTGAATGGCAACAATCTCCAGCTCTTTAAGTGAAGTCGGAGCTGATGCTGGCTCTGGTTTTAGTTCTAGTTCCGCCAGTTCTGGCTCTGGCTCTAGTTCTAGTTCTGGTTCTGGTTTTGGCTTAGTCTTGGTTGAAGCAGAAGCGTACTTCTGCTTGATGACTTTAGCTGCAGTGTAGGTGATGGGTTCGCCTGCTTCGGCACGGGCTAGAGCTTCAGAGCGAGCAGCTTTGGGTGTTGAAGGTGCGGCCAGGACATACAGAGCAGACGGAGCAATTCGTAAATCTGTGAATTTCACAAATTGAAACTGAATAGCTACCTGCATGAACTTACTAGCTGTCCATTCCCCCCACTCAAACTCAGCCTCTAGCCAATCTCCAAAGCGCCCATGCCCCAGTTTCTCCTTTACTTCAATCAGCTTCTGCCCGACCTCAATAATGCTCTGAGCCGTCCGCTTCATCAACACGCGAATTTCACCAGTTTGCTGTTGGACAAACTGGGTGGTTTCGGCGTCTAGACTGTCGTAGTCAAACCCCTTACGGGCTGGCGGACTGGCGGAGGTGGGCATTTGTGGGCTTTTACGCTCTCAATGTAATATCTATCACTTTTTATCTTAAGCATGAATTAATTCATAAGCAAGGAAAAATTTGACCCGGTGCTGGCTCTAATCCGATCTTCGACCGGAAACCGGGGCTGAAGCGACAGAAAAGCTTTTGTTTAGTGGCTTAAGGGATTGCTAGAGAGAATCAATGTCGATTCCTCGCGCTATTAGTTTTGCCAGCAGCTCCTCTTTTTGGTGTCGCTCAAGGAAAGCCCGTTGTCGCTCCTGCTCCGTCCGCTGCCGTTCAATTTCTAAGCGCTGTTCAGAAAGTTCTGCCCGTTGTCGCTCTTCCTCCTTCAGCCGCCGCTCCTGTTCCGCTTCAGTCAGCACCCAGTCGCCCTTAGGGTCGTACCAGCGCATCCACAACCGGGGAATGCCAGCGTAGTCCCCCGACCACAAGCCCAACCCCAAATTCAACTCCGGCACCCAGATTTTCGGCTCTGCTAGGACTAATTCTTGGTATTGACTTCCGACCAATTGAAAGGCTTTTAACTCGTCGGTGTAGCGGTCGAACAATCTGGTAGTAAGGCACGCCCAGGATGCGCTCGTACACCTGCCACTTAGTAGGTGGACTATCTGGTTGCTGTGTTGTTTTGCCCAGGTCCTCGTTTCGGGTGCTGGGGGAAAGCAGTTCCACAACTACTAGGGGTCTTACTCCCTCTTGCCAGCTCACGTAGCTTAAGCGCAGTTCTTTGTGATCATACAAGCGGGGCACCCCCGCGACGACAAACCAATCAGGGCGCTTATGCCATTGTGAGTTGTTGGGGTCGTAGTAGAGGTTCAAGTCGCTGGCAATGAACACCTGGTCTCTTGAATAAGTGGATGGCTGGCAACCCATAGTTAGGAGTTGCGGTTGCCATATATGGAATTCTCTTCTGCAAGCCAGGGTCCTCCGGGTCTTCGCTAGGCAGGTCGTACATCGTCGGCATCGTCTCTCGCGGCGATGAAGGCGGGTCAGTCTGCTGTAGAGGATGTTTAACTGGCAACATAGGGGCTTCCCTTTGAACTCGGTTTCCTTTGTTCAATCTAGCGAAATGTTTTAGAGTGCGATCGCTTGATTTTTCAGGATGCAATAGCCGGAGCGGCTGTTTCTTCTGATGCCACCTCAATCTGCTTCAGATGAATATGCTTGCGGCCCTTGCATCAATTCAAACTCATCTCCTGGCTTGAGCCCCAAATGCTTGGTATAAAATGACCCAATCATTAAGTTACCATTCGATTGCGCTGCAATTTGCTCGCTGGCACTACGTCCCCCATGTCCGTTGTCACTTATGCTCGCGATCGCCGCCGCTCTTCTTCCGCTTCTGTCAGCCAAGAGGCAGAGGGGCTTTCTAGCAGGGGGGCAACCCCGTACTTAAAAGCTTACACGCTTGAAATTATGACCTGATTGTGGATCGTACTACGTATCTCGACACAAATTAATCTATCTTTTCCATGGATAAATCCTCTCTTCAAGTACCCTCTTGCAGGGGAGTGGTTTAACTCTTCCCCCTTGCTAGAGAGCAAGATCGCTCCCCTGCCTCTTCGGTCAGCACCCACTCGCCCAGTTCATTGTACCAGCGCAGCCACAACCAGGGGGGGGATGCCACTGTACTCCCCTGACCATAATCCCAATCCCAGCTTCCTTTCGGGTGCTGTCAAAAGTAGCTGGTATAGGGTAGGAGGAGCGAACCAACGCCCGGTTATGTGGTCTACTCCTGCCTGGAGCGCTTTAGTAGTAGATTAATCTATATTCACTACTAAAGCCAGAACCGCTCAATCAGCACACATCACTGACTTCACAAATGAGTAGCAACACCTCAAAAAAAATCTTGCTCCTAGCAGCAAATCCTAAAGGTACAACACCGCTGCGTTTGGATGAGGCGGTGCGTGAAATTGAGGCTGGATTGCAGCGGGCCAGAAACCGCGAGCAGTTTGAATTAGTGCAGAAGTGGGCAGTGCGTCCCCAAGATGTCCGGCGAGCTATGTTAGATGAGAACCCTCAAATCGTCCACTTTTCAGGACACGCTGCTAGCGAAGAGGGCTTAGTGTTTGAGGATGAGGTGGGGCAACCCAAGTTGGTGACAGGGGAAGCCCTAGCAGGGTTATTTAAATTATTTGTCTCCCGGGGGGTCGGCTGTGTCGTCTTGAATGGTTGTTACTCTCAGGTGCAAGCTCTGGCAGTTGTTCAACACATTCCCTACGTGGTGGGGATGAAGGGAGCGATTGGGGACAAAGCAGCGATTGCATTTGCTGTAGGATTTTATGATGCACTGGGGGCAGGAGAAACAATTGAATTTGCCTACGAACTAGGTTGTAATGCCATCCAGATGGAAGGGATCGCAGAATACCTGACACCCGTATTGCTCAAGCGAGATCAAGGAGCTATTGCCGGGGACCCATCCGATTCGGCAGTGATAGCTCAACCGAGCACTACTCATGTTAATGCCAACCTGACTAGCGAACCGCTCCTCGTTTTTATCTCCTATTCTCACAACGATGACGACTTGCGAGAGGAACTGGATTTACATCTGTCTAACCTAAAACGACAGGGCAAAATTAAGCCATGGCATGACCGGGCGATTGAGGCAGGAGCCGAGTGGGATGCTGAAATTAAGACCCATTTGGAATCGGCTCACGTCATCTTGTTGTTGATCAGTTCCCGGTTTATGGCGTCGGACTATTGCTACGACAAAGAAATGAAACGAGCAATGGAGCGGCACTATGCACGAACAGCACGAGTGATTCCAATCATTCTTAAACCTGTGGACTGGAACGATACTCCGTTCAGTCAGCTGCAAGTGCTTCCATTGGGTGGTAAGCCGATTAACACTTGGGTCAACAAGGATGAGGCATTTTTGAATGTGGTTGAGGGTATTCGTCGAGCCGTCGAGAGCCTAAAAAAGTAAACGGTTCACTGTCGCCTGATGGCACACAGACAGTGGACCAGTATAGCCAGGTGCCACTCAGTAAGCTGAGCAACGTGCCAGAATTACCGCCGCATTTTTTGCCGCGCCCTGAGGAACTCCAATCCCTCAAAGCTCTAGTGCTAGGTGAGACAAGCAAACAAGTGGTTGTCACCGGAAGAATGCAGCGGGTCGGCGTGCAGGGTATGGGTGGAATTGGCAAGACAGTACTGGCAACAGCAGTAGCGCGGGATGATTCGGTGCGTCGGGCTTTTGGAGATGGGGTGTTCTGGCTAACATTTGGGCAGACCCCAGAACTCTCTGGGTTGCAGTTGCAGCTTGCTAAGGCACTTGGTTCTAATCCACTGCAGTCATTCACCAATCACTCGGATGGCGCAGCCTGCCTGAGAGAATTACTGGTGTCAAAAACTTGCTTGCTGATCCTTGATGATGTGTGGCTTCCCAAACACCTTCAGGCATTTGAAGCCCTGGGTCAAAACTGCCAGATTCTCATCACTACCCGAAAAAGTGAATTGATTACGGCCATAGGCGGAATTGATTACCAACTGGACGTTCTGAGTAATGACCAGGCTTTGAGAATGCTTGCTGTGTGGGCTAATCAGGTGGTGGAAACATTGCCGAGTGAGGCGCATAGTGTCGCCAAAGAGTGTGGCAATCTGCCCTTGGCACTAGCAATGATTGGAGCGATGGTGCGGGGCAAGCCAGACCGTTGGGGCAATGTTTTGCATAAGCTGCGTCATGCTGATTTGAAGAAGATTAAGCAAGATTCTCCACATTACCCGTATCCAAATTTATTCAAGGCGATTGAGGTCAGCGTAGATGATTTAGGACCAGAGATGCGAAGTCGCTACCTAGATTTCGCTGTCTTCCCAGAAGATACGCCGATTCCCGAAGCAGTGTTGCAGACATTGTGGTCGCCACAAGGTCTGGATCAGTATGACTTGCAAGATGTGGTGGATCAGTTGGTTGGGCGCTCGCTGGCTAAGAAGGATGAGTCAGGCGGCCTGACTCTGCATGACCTTCAGCTTGATTATGTCCGCCATGAATGTGACGATTTGACCAAACTGCACTCACAACTATTAGAAGTTTATAGAAGAAAAACACAAGGACGTCTGTGGCACACGCTTCCTAAGGACGGCTATATTCATGCCCGTCTGACCTGGCATCTAGAGAAGGCAGGCTGGGTCGATGAAATCCACAATCTGCTGTGTGAGGAGACAAAGTCGGGCCGTAACGGCTGGCATGAAGCGTGTGAACGGATCGGACAAACCGCTAACTTTGCTACCAGTGTCGCCCACGCCTGGGGATTAGCTGAGAAGATGTTTGAAGAATGCCCATCACAAGCGCTCGCTTGGCAATGCCGCTATGTCCTAATTCTGACTACCTTAAACAGCCTGACTGCTAATTTACCGCCCACTTTGCTGGTTGCACTGCTCCAAGAAACTGTATGGGCTCCTGAACAAGCACTAGATTATGCTTTGCAAAGCTCGAACCCACAAAATCAAGCAAGGTTACTTACAGCGAGCATCGATTATTTACCACAAAACCTAAAAGAAAAAGCACTGCAAGAAGCTCTCGCCGCCGCCAGGGCAATTCAGGATGAGCAATATCGCGCCGATGCCCTCTCGGCCCTAGCGTCCCACCTGCCAGAGGTATTACCAGAAGCTCTCGCCGCCTTAAGGGCACTTCAG
>CAXUIG010000334.1:0-6003 GCA_964250845.1 uncultured bacterium
GCCCTGTAAAGCAAGACGTAGAGCGCTTTACAAATTTTCGGACGTGTCTATTGGACAACAAGACAGATGTGGTGGTGAGTGCGATCGTCGCCTGCGCGTCTGCCACGATCGCCTGGAGCCTGGACATTGACCGATTAGGTCGAGGGAGATAAGCGGGAACAGCCACAACCCCGGCATACAAACACCCGAAGAAGGCGGCAATGAATTCTAGACCCGGTGGGTAGAGCAGCAAGGCACGTTCGCCAGTGGCTCCAAGAGCCTGTAACTGAGCCGCGATCGCCCGTGCCTTCAGATCCAATTCTTTATAAGTCAGCAAACATGCTTCTATTTCCCCATCCTGCAAAAAGGTATAAGCCGTAGAGTCAGACTGATCTTGCGCTCTTTTGCCCAGCAGGTCTACCAAAGTTGATAATTTGACATCAGCCACTTTGATCACCTTGATTAAAATTACACCTAAGTCGTTTAAACCGCCGTTGGCATAGTAGGGATTGCAATCACCAAGAATAAAAGTGTTGCTCGAACTACTATGCGGATTGAGATTTATTGTTGAGCTATTTCTGGCATTTTGGCAAGTAGGTTTAGTCGAGCGGTGATACTGTTGTCCATTAAATATGATGCGCTCTGCCAGCTCACCAGAGCCGCTTATCCAAAGTCCAACTCGAATTCAAGTTATTTGTATCGCCATGACATTGCTCAATCTAACCCTTGTGGAATCTACTACTCTTGTTCAGAGTCAGTTATTAACAACTGTTCAGCGAAAACTTCTGCTAGAGAGTATGCAAGCTGATTTACGCCCGGAATACCGTTGTCGGATCGAAATTATGTTGCTGGCAGATCTGGGTGAATCTCAGGCACGAATATGTCAAGCATTAAAGTGTTCCCAGGAGACGGCGCGGTACTGGATTGCTAGGGCGCAGGCAGGCCAGGCTCACAACTGGAATGACCCCCCGATTGGCCGACCCAAAACTGTTGATGCCGACTATCTTGAGCGTTTGAAAGAACTGGTGAGTAATAGCCCTCGTGAATATGGCTATTCAATTCAGTACTGGACAGCACAACGGTTAAGCAAGCATTTAGCGACTGAATCGGGCATTCAACTTAGCAGTCGCCACATCAACCGCCTGCTCAAACAGATGGGGCTTTCCACTAAAACAAAGACACCAGAGGGCCAAGAAAGTAACTGATGACCTTTATCGGCTCTCTTAGGCAGATAAAACACACTTATTCTACTTACCAGGGCTGCTAAAGTTCACTCTTGGTGTAGTCTCTAACAGACCGCAGCGCATATCGTGCTGGCTAAGTCAAAATATTAATATCAGCTTGGTCTAGTCTGAGTACCAGAGTACTAAAACATATCCGCTTTTGTCAAGTTAATCTCCAAGTGCTCTCCTTGCTTCAATTTATGGAATTAATTGAATTCACATGTACTCAAAAGACACCTTGTCATAATTGTATATAATTTGTATGTGGGTATTTTATAGCACAAAAGTGAAAAATTCGGGGAAGAAATCGGGAAGAAATCGGGAAGAAATTAAGGTATCGGGTATTTTGGAGCTTTGGTAGATTTGTTTAATTAGCCCGTAAGCTATGAAATATCAGATTGTTGTCAATAAACACGACAGGAAATTGCAGTATATTTCAGCGCCAGAGTTGTGATTTCTATTCCGCTTTGCCAGTCCATCCAGAAGATTTCCAGGGGTGTTGGAACATAGCCGGGAGTTTAAATCCCAGGCAAACACTCAGCGCACACTAGCAGAAATTGGCTTGTAATTTCGATTCCGATTAGGCAGCCATCTCAATCAGCTGCCCGTGAGCGCTGAGGTGAAAAATATTACGGATTTAGTCGTGGGAGTGTCAAGACTAATCCAGCTTCAAGGCATTGACTGGCACTTCATCCCAAGAAGTGACCGTCCGCAACCGAGCAATCCAACCAGCTGCCTTCTGGAGATCGGTCAAATTACGCTCAAACGAGTCATGGCAATCGTTTGCCTGCGCCTCATCGCAACAGGCAATACACGCATGGATCATGTCAGACGGATCAATCTGTTCGTTTATCCAAATTGTCATGGCACATCCCCCTATACTTTGCACTGACTATAAGCTTATAGCTTACGATGCCTTAGAGTCTGCCAGATGGGTGAGCGATTCGCCAGTGAGGCGGCAAATCCGCCAGTCTTCTAGAACTGAGGCTCCGATGCGGCGATAAAATGCGATCGCAGGCTCGTTCCAATCCAAAACACTCCACTCCAATCGCCCACAACCCCGCTCAACAGCCAGAGTAGCAAGGTGAGTCAGGAGAGCCTTACCAATACCCATACCCCGATATTCGGGCAGGACAAATATATCCTCTAAATAAATTCCTGGCTGAGTTAGAAACGTCGAGTAGTTAGTAAAAAACAAGACAAACCCAACGGCTTGCCCCGCGTACTCTGCAATCATGGCCTCTGCGTATGGGCGGGAACCAAACAGATGGTCTTTGAGTGCTTCAGCATTGCCAGTGACGGCGTGAGATAAATTTTCATACTGCGCCAGCGCCTGAATCAAGCGAAACAGCACTGGCACATCAGCTGGCTGAGCTGAACGTAGCATCAACTTAGAAGACATAAATCAATTACCCTAGAACAGCCATCCTTTTAAGCGTTTAGCTATGTGGGGGCGTCGCAGTTTCCGCATTGCTTTGCTTTGAATTTGCCGTACTCGCTCGCGGGAAAGATTAAACAAGCAGCCCACTTCTTCTAGGGTACAGGGTTCGCTGGTGGTAAGACCGTAACGCAGAGCAATGATGTCTTTTTCTCGTGGGGTCAGGACTTCACTCAACACCTCCCAAATCTCATGACGCATCATGGTTTCGCTCATCTGCTGTTCGGGAGATTGGCCATCCTCATCTTCCAGCAAATCCATCAGTTCCGTGTCTTCTTCTTTGCCGACGCGGTGGTTAAGCGACAGTGATTTGCGTCGCAACTGTTGCAGCTGGCGTAATTGTTCGGGTGGAATTTCTAAGGCGAGCGCCAGTTCAGCTTCGGAGGGATTGCGACTGAGTTTCTGCTTAAGTTCCCGCTGGGCTTTTTTCAGTTTGTTCAGCTTTTCCACGATATGGATGGGCAACCGGATCGTCCGCGCATCATTGGCAATCGCCCGCGTAATTGCCTGTCTAATCCACCAATAGGCATAAGTAGAAAACTTATAGCCTTTATCGGGATCAAACTTTTCCGTCGCTCGATTCAGCCCCATTGCTCCCTCCTGAATTAAATCCAGGAATGGCACTCCCCGATTCAGATACCGCTTGGCGATCGAAACCACCAATCGCAGGTTCGACCGGATCATCTTGCGTTTTGCCACCCTACCTTGATACAGGCGATGTTCCAGCTGACGTTCTGTTAGCCCTACCGCTGCTGTCAGTTCTGCGGAGGTGGCGTGGCGACGCAGTTCGAGCTGCAACTGTTTTTTGAGTTCCTCGACTTCGACTAGGAAGCGGACACGGCGCGCCAACTCCACTTCCTCCTCGGCTTTAAGCAGCGGATAACGCGCCATTTCTTTAAAAAATGATCCTACGGCATCATCCGACCCCAGTTTGCTATAGCCGGAAGGTCGCGCTGCCGCCATTTCATCCCCATCTCGCTCATCTGACTCCAAGCTCTCTGCCGAGGAAGGTGAGAACTCTTCTGCCCCCGCTTCTAAAGTGTCGAGTGACACCTCGAATTCTACATCAGCCGCCAAGGCAAGACTTGTTTCTGTTGCCGGGTGCAGGGTGTCGGTTACGTTTAATTCAGCAAGATTCATAGTCAGCTCTAATTCCGGGCTAGGTAAGTTAACTTGTTGCGAGGGAAGATTTCTATGTACATAACCACTGATATGTGTACTGGAGCGGTAATTTTTCCCCAGACTGCTGTGAATCTGGTCAATGGCAAGATGATTTTTTTGCTACTTTCACTAGACGCTTAAAGTCAGTCTCTATCTGTCTTGTGCTGGTTAAAAGCTGATAAAGCTCTAGACTTTCCCAGGGTTTTGAAAAGGCAAATTTAGATGCTTTTCATCTTTTTTGGCGTTTGCTGAACTGAAAGGGCAATTAACTATGAAAATGCTGGTGTTGGACCATACATCCACGCGACCGCCCATACACTGATAACTACTTCTAGTTTAAACTTGTGGAAATTTAGTTGCCTTGACCACAGAATCTCATATAGTTGAAGGCTTTACTCTCTATCGGTAGAGAGAAACTAGCACTATTCCCCGTGTGGTAGTGGGTGCGCTCCCCTCCGAGTAGCGAGGGACACATTATTCTGTGATTGAATGCTCCCTAAAGAAAAGCACTTTGATTAAAAATATGGCGACTCTCCTGCGGTTAAAATTAACTGGTATAAAATCTTAACCTCAAACAAGAAGTCTCCGAGTCAGAATGGCTCCTGTACGAGTAGGCGATGACTGTAGGTTTCAAGACGAGAGGATTTATCCATGGAATAGAATTGAGGCCAAGCATCTTAATCGAAACCTTTAAATTTAGACATGGGATTCTCCTGACTCGGAGACTCTTGGGGAAATGTTGTCTCTCGTACAGTATGTATATTCATAGTCTGGATATGTCTTCTCTGGTGGTGGCTGAGCCTGGGGCATCCTACCAATCCGGCTCGGCTCCGAATCGGTGGATTGAAGTACTGGTAGACTGTCAGTGGGCGCAGGGACTATATACCTATCGGTTGCCAGCTGAGTTGGAAGTTCACCCAGGGGATATTTTGAGTGTGCCGTTTGGCTCGCAACAGCTCGGAGCGATCGCCATTCGCCGGGTTGATCAGCCCCCACCCGACCTAAAACCGGAAAACATCCGGGATGTGGAAGAAGTGGTGAGCGTTGGTTTTTTTCCAGATGCTTACTGGGAGCTGCTGAATCGAGTAGCGCAGTATTACTACACGCCGCTGATTCAGGTAATCCGGGTGGCGTTGCCGCCGGGGTTGCTGGGGCGATCGCAACGTCGTATTCGCCTTGTAGGGCAAATTCCCACTGGTGCCGACGCTTTCTTAAGTCCAACTGCTCGTCAAATCTTGGAACTGCTCCAAGCCCAAACATCTGGCGATTACAGTTTCATATATCTCCAGCGTCAAGTCAAAGGAGCCAATCGGGGATTACGAGAGTTGTTGCGAGCGTCGTTGGTTGAAAGCTATCTGGAACCTCCTAGACTCAATCGACCGAAGCTCCAGAAAGCGGTAACGTTGGTAGGCAGTGGTTTTGAGCGTGACGTGACCACTCGCCAGCGGGAAGTATTGGAAGTGCTGCGGCGGCGTGGCGGCGATGTGTGGCTGAGTGAGTTGTTGCTTGTTTGTAATACGAGTTCCTCAACGCTGAAAGCACTGGAACAAAAGGGCTACATCGTAATCCAGCAACGAGAGATGTTGCGGACAGATAATGGACCGTTGTTGGCAGCCGATCAACCCAAGTCCTTAACCACTGCCCAGTCTCAGGCGTTGGCAACGATTACCCAGTTGGATGGATTTGCTCAGGTGCTGTTGCATGGAGTAACAGGCTCTGGGAAGACAGAGGTGTATTTGGCTAGCGTAGCACCTCTTCTCCAAAGAGGACAATCCGCCCTAGTTCTAGTCCCTGAAATTGGCCTTACACCCCAGCTGACAGATCGTTTCCGCGCCCGTTTTGGTAATAAGGTTTGTGTATATCACAGCGCTCTGTCAGATGGCGAACGCTACGACACTTGGCGGCAAATGTTCAGTGGGGAGCCACAGGTGGTGATTGGCACTCGCTCTGCTGTATTCGCCCCATTACCTCAGTTGGGTTTAATTGTCTTGGATGAGGAACACGATGGTAGCTTCAAGCAAGACCAACCCATACCCACCTACAACGCCCGCACTGTTGCCCAGTGGAGAGCAGAGCTAGAAAACTGCCCCCTAGTCTTAGGTTCCGCCACCCCATCGTTGGAGACTTGGGTGAGTGTGAGGGGGAGAGAGGGAGAGGGGGAGAGGGAGAAAAATTCCCCCCCTCACCCCCTCACCTATTACC
>CAXUIG010000335.1:0-5997 GCA_964250845.1 uncultured bacterium
GAATTCTCAACACCAAATAATACTGGCTTCCTGACCCCCTCTGAACGGATACACTTGAAACGCGCATCTTTGCTTTAGGTTGCTGTGTTTTTGACCAAGCTAAATTTGACTACTTGCTTCAGTTTTAAAACACTTTTTCAGACTGGAAACACAATTATAGCATACATTTATACTATTATAGTATATATGCTGGTAACCTATGATCTCGCCGCAGCCATCAATTCACGCTCCGCATTTCTTGTCTATACTCTTGTGCAGGGAGTCGATGTTGTTTTGGGACTATAGTCATGGTACTTTATGATACCATAGAATTTATGCTCGGTCACGCTGGTGCCAACAGCCAAATTAGGTAAATTCATGAAAGTTTTAGGGCTAGTCCTGTCTGCCTTACTCTTACTGGCAACACCCAGCATTGCTGTTGAGTATCAGGGAAAGAATATCGATGGCAGAAAACTGGCTGCCAAAGCTTACTACTATAAGACTGGTGCTGTCTACAAAGTTCAGGTGCGGTTTAAGAAAAATCGAGCCACCATTTACTTTGTTAATGGAGGGCAAGTAACTATCAGGCTGAATCATCGGGTTATAACTGACCCGAGCAGTATTGAAGGCTTTGGCAGTCTTGGACTGTTTAATTTAGGTGGAATATTTAGTGCTGGGCTAGCTTATGACAATTTAAGCAATCGTCAGCCCCTGGGGCCACAATCGCTTCAAGGTTTCTGGAGAATTAGTCTAGAAGATCCGGCTATAACGCCAACTAATGCTAAAACCAAAAGCCAATCTGGGAACGAATTTACCCTCTTCAGCTATGTATCTACTGAAAATAACTAAGCTAAGCATTACAAATAAACGACTGAAACGTTTCTAGAAAGTGTTATTTAGGCGGGTTTTCGTATCCAGTAGGACTTAACTATGTGAGGCTCACTTTCCAGATGACGCGGTGGAGGTGCCTTTCTGGTTATGACCGCCATCCCAGTTCGTCTTTGACTACCTTGACTGCTGTTGCTACAGCACTCGTACTGGTAGTGATTTTATACGGTTTGGTTGAATCTTTAGATTTGATATCTAGCCGCACTACATTATTCTTCCACAGAGGGCTTTCGCGTGACCAATCAAGCTTCGCCAGCTTTGAAACCATCACCTCGTCAAAGGAATTGCTGTTTTCGTCATAGGTGTAATATAGCAATCGTCCTAAAATTTCCAGCCCAACACTTACACCTAGTAGGCAGTCTTCCTTGAAAGCACTAACCTCATCAACTGTCAGCTCCTCAACCTTCCTTTCAAAAAGATACTTGGTGTCAGAGCATTCTGAGAAAACCTGATTTAAGCACTGGGACAGTAGCTTGGCCGACTCTTCAACATTACGAGCTAAAAGTTTATTGTTTGGATCATTTGCAAAAGCGCAACTCACAGCCTTTGCTACATAATTACTGGTATAGATAAACTTAGTTCCAGAGCCAGGAGATGCCTTAATTTTCTGTGTTTTACCCTGAAACATGGGAACTTGTTCAACTAATTTCTGAGTAATTCCGTCACGACCTAAACCCCCGAAAGAAACTAACTGAGCGTCGGATATAGGTTTAGTCTGAGCCATATCTCGGAAGTCTGTTTGGCACTGACGGAGATCATCTTCCAGAACCAGGGTAATTGGCAAATAATCGTTACTAATGATGTCTCTGCCATCACCTTCACTCATGATCAGCTCTTGGATCGCACGGGTACGATGCTGTCCATCTGTAATGTCGAGAAACACCCCTCTTGGAATAGTAACTAAGTAAACACTACCCCAAATCTTATCAATTTTAATCTTTTGGGGTGAAACATTTGCAGTCAAAGTACCCAGAATCCATTTCCCCTTAGCTTGAACGCGGTCAACAATATATTGCTTTATTTTTTTTGCATGTTCTTTGTCAACTGGACGATTTTTACCTGAACTAGGATCATTCTTGATAGCATCTGAGGGATCGGCTCTGAGAAGAGAAGGTAATTGAGTTGCATGTACATGTATCTGGTACATATCCCGCTTTCCTTGCTGAAAGCCAAGTGCCAGGAAGCATTCTGCCTTGCCATAGTTTTCCAACATCCGCTGCTCAATCACGGTTTTAAATTGGCTTTCCAAATCAAGTTGAGCAGTATTGGTATTAGCTTCATTGATTTCAGAAGTTGTCATACAGAAATACCTGATGAAAAAGTGTTCTTAGAGAGTGTTTAGAAAATTTCTTCTTCGTAGAGAGCTTAAAGACAGGCAGTGGTAGCCCAAAGCCTGCCGCGAGCTTTGTCAGTCAATCAGCTCTACTCTGTCTCCAGATTTGGCGCAACTGATCTAACCGAACCCACTGTCCATTTATCTTTGCCTCAATGTAGTCCCAGCCTCCAGCTGGACTGCCATTGACTTTTGTTGCCAAGGGACTCGGCTTGTTGAACTCGTTCCCTTCATAGATAATCGTGCCTCTATCCGAAATTTCCAGGCTGTTGACATACTCTCGACGGAGCTGTCTTGCTCGTTCTTGCTTGAGTCTGACTCGGATAGGCATCCCGCGCTTCGTAATCCCAGCGTCATACAACAGAATGAGATTTACATGAGTGGAGTTGGTTTCGGTTGGTGGAACTTGATTTTCAGCTTCGAACTGTAATGACAACTGGTTTACAGTTTCCTTGGTGCAGGGATGCTGACGCACAGGTGTCTGCCCAGTAGCTGACATTTTGCTCATCTGCCAGCGCAGTAGGCTAGTTCGAAGCGCAGGTGGCATTTGCGACAAGTCATTTTCTGTCAGAGAAATGTTCATAATGTTTACCTCTGTAATCTCACTTTTTCAACTTGACCTGTAATTTCAACTATAAGTCACAAAAGCTTGTTATGTGGAAAAAGAAAATCTTTAGTGGGTAGATTGACTTTTTTAGTATGTTATAGTTGACAGACAAGTGAGGGCTTTTCACAAACTAACTTGTTAAATTTGACTTGCTACACCCCCTAGGTGGAGGAGATACCCCATTGCTTGGACTTGCACGAGCATTGCCAGGAAGAATAATTATGGATATGCCCTTTGAGTACGTCTTTCCCGCTATCAGGGGGATTCAGGCAGGACGGGAATATTACATTTCCATGTGTCCCGTGCGACTAATCCCTAAGCTGTTCTCGTTCGATGATGAGGAAATTCCGCTTGAAATGAGGGCACAACGAACCCTGAATAAAGTCCGTGTACCAGAAATCGCTCGTTACATTCTGGACAATCCGATGAATTACGTCTTCTCTGCGATTACGGCATCCATCAACGCCAACATCACCTTTGAACCTAATGGCTCAGAGGCAGAAGCCCGGAAAATTGGACGATTGAGAGTTCCAATGGATGCTCGGTTTGTGATCAATGATGGTCAACACCGCCGTGCTGGGTTTGAACTAGCTCTAAAAGAAAATCCAGAGCTGGGATATGAGACAATCGCGGTTGTGTTTTTCCTGGATGTTGGTCTGAAGCGCTCTCAGCAGATGTTTACTGACCTCAATCGCTATGCAGCCCATCCTGATCCATCCTTAAATATCCTTTACGATCACCGTGATAAAAAAGCCATCCTAGCTAAAGCAGTAGTTAAGGACGTCAAGGTTTTTCGGACGCTTACGGATACTGAGCGCAGTACCCTACCAACTCGTTCCGGTAAGTTGTTCACCCTCAGCAGCATCTATAATGCTACTCTAGCTCTCTTGGCTGATCATAAAAACGCTGAACTCGAACGGCAGATTGAAATAGCAACCCGTTACTGGAATACAGTTAGCACCTATATTCCAGAGTGGGAGCAAGTTCTACAGCGCCAAGTCAGTGCAGGCGAAATGCGTCAAGATTATGTCCATAGCCACGCGATCGCTCTGGCGGGATTAGGCGGAGCCGGAGCAACACTCCTCTCGGTGTATCCAGAGGACTGGGCAGAGCATCTGGGAGGACTGCAAAAGATAAATTGGTTGCGCTCAAATCCTGACTGGGAAGGGCGAATTATGTTTAGTGGTCGGATTTCAAAAGCCCGAACCTGTGTAAAGCTGATGACTGCATATATTAAAAAGTGTCTGAATTTGCCCTTACCACCTGAAGAAGAACGTCTAGAAAACGCCCGTGTTTCAGCAGGAAAAGAGAAATGAGTATAGCACATCCAGAAAACAAAGGTCAAGCTCAGCGTACCGTTGCCGAGTTGGTGGAAGACATACAAAAGCTAACCGCAGAAATCCAAGAGTTATACTGTCTAGACGCAATCCCCTGGATTTTGGGTTTCAGTGGCGGCAAGGACTCGTCTACAATATTGCAACTAATTTGGTATGCGATCGCAGCCCTCCCACCAGAAAAACGAACCAAAACCATCCATGTGATCACCACAGACACCCTAGTAGAAAACCCTATAGTCTCTGCCTGGGTACGCAAATCCCTAGAGCAGATGAAGGTTGCTGCCCAAGCACAGGGAATGCCAGTTGAACCCCATCTGCTACAACCAGAAATTAAAGACACCTTTTGGGTAAACCTCATAGGCAAAGGCTACCCAGCACCCCGCAACCAATTTCGTTGGTGTACTGCACGCCTGAAGATCAATCCTTCGAACCGCTTCGTGCGTGACATGGTGCGAGCGAACGGTGAAACAATTCTTGTCCTGGGTACTCGCAAGGCTGAAAGCGCCAAACGTGCTGCCACAATGGAAAAGCATCAAGCGGGGAGAGTTCGCGATCGCCTCAGTCCTAACGCTAGCCTGCCCAACTCCCTGATATACACCCCAATCGAAGACTGGCGGAATGATGAAGTCTGGATCTACCTGAATCAGTGGCAAAACCCTTGGGGACAAAGCAACAAAGACTTATTTACTATGTATCGCGGTGCAACAGCAGATAACGAATGCCCCCTGGTAATCGATACCTCAACCCCTAGCTGTGGCGATTCCCGCTTTGGGTGCTGGGTTTGCACAATGGTAAGCCAGGATAAATCGATGGAGGCGATGATCCAGAATGATGAAGAGAAAGAATGGATGCAACCCTTGCTCGATATCCGCAATGAATTGGATGTTGCTGATGATCGCGACAAGAGAGACTTTCGTCGTATAGGTGGTAACGTCCAACTTTTTGAGCGCAACCTCAACGGCGAAATCTCCGTTGAACCCATTCCTGGCCCTTATACTAAAGAATGGCGGGAAATATGGCTAAGGCGAGTTCTTACGGCTCAAACAGAAATTCGTCGCCATGGTCCAGAACAGGTACGCGACATAACGCTGATTACCCCAGAAGAACTGAGCGAAATTCGTCGCCTCTGGCTAGAGGACAAACACGAATTTGATGACAGCTTGCCCCGCATCTACCGCTTAGTCACTGGCGAACCCTTCAGAGACTCGCGCCCTGGAGCCGAAAACAGTTTGCTAGGCAGCGATGAGTGGAGCGTTCTGGAAGAAATTTGCAATGGTAATGCCATGCACTTAGAGCTGATGGCAAAGCTCCTAGACACAGAACGCCAGTATCGTACCATGGCTCGCCGCAATGGGATCTACGACGCCCTAGAAAAATGTTTTGAAACCAGTTCGCGATCGCAAGAAGAAGCGATCGCCAACGCCCACTACAAGCGCGACTTAAAAACTGCTGCCGGTGTTGGCAACGTTGAAACCGTTAAACAACTAACGTGGGCAAGCTTAAAATTCCAACCCAACAATTCAGAGGATGCTAATGGTTAATTCTTGAAGATAACTCTTACAATTAGCCACTAGCCATTAGCTATTAGTCAACTGTGATCTTTCTTGAACTTGTACTGCAAAATTTTGGTCTTTATTGTGGGCGTCAGGTACTAAATTTACGTCCACAAGTTGGCGATCATTCTCGCCCAATTATCTTATTGGGCGGCATGAATGGTGGAGGCAAAACCACCCTAATGGATGCCATTCGCCTCGCTCTTTATGGGCATCGTGCCCAATGTTCCACCCGTGGCAACTTGAGCTATAGCAGTCCTAAATGAGTTGTAAAAAAATTAAGTATACATAAATATCTTT
>CAXUIG010000336.1:0-5993 GCA_964250845.1 uncultured bacterium
ATCCTAGCCCAGAAAGCACAGAAAATTAACACACCTTGAAAGGGCTAGTCCTAAAAACTACAAAAACACCTGAGTTTTTAAAGAGACGTAATTTTTGGACTGTCTACTCAGACTTATACGTAGATTTTCTTTTCTCAACTTTCAAGCATTGCCGCACCTTTATTGAGTTTCAATTTATACATTTTTCGGTATAATTACGGGTAAAACCTGTCAAAAAGCGGTATATAATTGTGATTACCCCAGAACCTGGAAGCAACTTATTTTTGAGACATAGAGACGATTAAGGTAGTTACTACTATTGTGAGTAAATTTAATGGCTCCTCAATTTTCTGGATTCAATATTAAACGTTTGAAGATCTATCGCTTCAGAAAATTCATCCAAAGATTTCTGGCGGCAATGGCCGCTGTTTTCTTATTTGTTGTTTATTTTTATTTGCCAGCAGCAGCAGGGATATCTTCAGTAGATTCTTATTTTGAACAGCATCCAGAAGAAGTAGCACAATTTGCAAGTGAGTTAAATCTTCAACCTCTGACTGCTGCGCCTATAGTCCCTGCTGAGGAGTCTGTATCTGTTGTGGCAGAGGTTTTAGATTCTTCAGGTAATGTTATTGCTACTACTTCTAATGGTGTTACCCGTGCTGTGGGTTCAAATCCGGTAGTGCGGATTGCAGGTGGAGGATTAGCAGTTGGTGCTGTGGGTGCAGCAGCTATTTCGAGTCTTCAAAATAAGGCTGCAAGTACTCAGGTTTATGGAGATTCCACCAAAACTTACAGTGGTACGGCTGATACTTATTCTTTATACTACCCAAATCAGCCTACAAGGGTTAGCTTTTCTCAGTTTTACGGTCCTGTTACAACTTTTGTAGAAGACCCTTGTACTGGTGTAAGGTCTTCTACTGGTCAGCTTGCTCAGTGGTGTACTACTGCTAGTTGGAATCCTCCAACTAAGACTGTTATTGTAAGCATTTCTTCTCCCGACCCTGATAAACCTTGGTCCCAGGCTACCCAGCAGCAGCGAGATAATGCTGTTGCGGCTCTTTCTCCCTCAGATTATCGGCAAGCGATTTCTATTATGCCTGTAGTCCGGGAATCAATTTTGCCTAGTCAAGGTAAGAAAGTTAGAATCACCCCGCCGTCTGGGGTGCCTATTGTTGTTCAAAAGTCTGATGGTTCCTATCAGAAAATTAACGCTCCAACCGATTTTGATATCGCTGACTTGTCGCCTTCTCCAACGCCGTCGCCCAGCGATAGCCCGACGCCGTCACCATCACCCAGCGATAGCCCGACGCCATCACCATCACCCAGCAGTAGCCCGACGCCGTCACCATCACCCAGCAGTAGCCCGTCGCCGTCACCTGGCGATAACCAGCCGCCTAGTCCGCCGTCCAGTCCACCGTCCACTTGCGCTACTTATCCGAGCCCAGATCCTGATCCTGACGAGGACGACCCCGCATCTCCAGGAAAAAAGGTACCTCTCGATAAAATTCGGTGGAGTCAGAAAACTGTATCTGCTAAGACTAGCGATGGTCGGACGATTAACGAAGTAGCGGATGCTATGAAGAACAATGGATGGGACATATCTAGGGACCCACCTGACATGGTTGACTGGGGCGATGGGGAGTTTCAAACCCTAGATCATCGCAGACTAATTGCAGCCAAAAGAGCAGGGCTAAATGATGTTCCAGCCAATGTTCACGCTGTTGACGAACCATTAACTACGGATGAGCAACTACGTTTTCGTTTCCAAAAAACTTTTACCGATCCGGTTACTGGGACAACCTTTCAAAAAGGAGATGTACCAAAGACATGGGGAGAAGCTGCTATGGGTCGTGCAGCAAAGCAAGGGAGTAATTTCCCGTTACGGGGTAGTACACAGGAACCTACAGTAACAGGAGAGTAGTATCACAAGACGGTTTGAGCGTATAACACGCCTGTGGTGCCCCATAGGTAAGCCCAAAAAGGGACGGACAATGGAGCAGACGGCTGTTTGCTGTCTTCCATTAGAAGCTTGCTCCGTTGTTTGGACATACTGAGATGCAGCGGAGTGAGCAGTATTTGCGCACGTTACTGTTGTAATAGCCCGACTTAATATTAGTAGACAAGGAAGCACAATGAGTGGCGACAGAGACCTTGAAAACCTTTATCGAAGTTATTTGGAGTCGATGCTTGACCCACAAGTTGGTAAGGAACTCAGCCAAGCTCTTCATCGAGTAGGGTTGCATGGTGAAGGTCAAGCAATAGAAGTTTATTTCGCTCACGGCCCTGAAGCAACTTTTAATTTTCAACAGAGCTACTGGTATGGTCGCCGTTGTTTCGTGGGAGCGGATCTGCCTGCTTTAGCTGAACCGGGTGCTCTTTGGTTCGATATCGTTGAGCTTACACCGATGATTTTGGTGCCTGGCTCAGATCCCACGTCCCATACCCTATACCGCTGGGTTAGCACGCACCCAGTGTATGTCTGGCAGTTTAGAACCTTCTTGAGCTTGGTTGATTGGCACCTAATCAGGACGTATTTCATGAAGGCACCCGACTTAATGATGCTTGACCGTTTCGAGTCTATGAGTAGCATGGCATTTATCAAAAACCTATATCATGAAGAAGCCGTTGCTTATGCACACTGGTTTGGAAAGTTTCTCTGCGGGCAGTTCGACTTTCAGGCAGCGAAAAAATTTCTCAAACCAGAAGAGTTTTCCGAAGTGCTACCCAAAAACATGCGCCTTTGGGATGAAGTGCAATACTGTAACTCAGAGTTTGTACGCATTGCTGTAGGCCAGGATACCCTCGACAAGGACCCCGATGATGAATTTGAACTTCGAGAGGCGGGCGAGAACGAATTGCTACCAGACCGGATGTTATTTGAAGAATGGGAGCATAAGTACGAGATCGGGCTTTCAACATTCGTACTCTTACAACCTGGGCTGATTGAACGTATACCAAGAAAAGCTTATGAGTTTTTACAGATGCAGAATGCTGCCCCCCGCTTTGAACGCGAGGTGGTGTAGGCTGATCGCAATCCGTGTTCTGTTCGGCGCACTCTTGGAGATAGTTGAACCGGTTTCAGAGTGCCTAAATTGCTTCGAGAGGCATGACCTGACAAGAAAGGTGTAAGAGCAAATGGATTCTGAGAAGTTAAGCAAAACAGTTTCATACGCTCTGCGTCATGCACCATGGGAGTATGAACTCGAACTTGATGATGAGGGTTGGGCCCCACTGGAGCAGCTGTTGCGGGGACTACGCTCAAATCCATCATTTAGTGATATCGGTCGAGAACATCTTCTAGAAATGATTAAGGCATCCCAAAAGGTGCGTCACGAAATACAGGGTGACCGCATCCGTGCGTTGTATGGGCACTCCATACCTGGGAAGTTGAAGAAAAAGTGCTCGGTTCCACCAGACATCCTATTTCACGGCACCGTGGTTAAGTTCCTTCCGTCCATACTACAAGAGGGACTTAAACCTATGGGTCGACAGTTCGTTCACCTTTCAGTGGACAAAGATACTGCACACTTGGTGGCATCACGAAAGGGAACAGATGTGGTGATTCTTCAGGTCCGCTCACGCGAAGCTGCATCTCAAGGTACCGCCTTCTATGAAGGCAATGACCAGGTATGGCTGGCGAACCATGTCCATCCATCATGGATTATTTTTCCTTCTGACATCCACGTTCCAGGAGGCTCATAAAGCCCTTTCACCGGAGGTCGCTTTCCTCGTTACGCACCTGGTTCAGGCTCAGGGCAATTAGATCCTTCCAGATCCACATGCTTTTGAAAGCGAGCGCCCTGGTTGATAAGTGGTCGGGTAGCAGGGCTGTAGCAATATAGCCCTGCTACCCGACCCGCTCGCCAGGACCAACAGTCCCACAGCCTGCGGGGGCTAAAACGCGCTCACCGCCACAGTTTTACGTCTTTGAGCGGGTGTGACGCACTGCTGAGTGCCCAACGCTATCAGAAGTCCAGAGCTAAGATCGCGCTCTGAAGAAAGCTCATCCGTCACATCCAGATATCGCGCTAAAGCGGCCAAGGGCGATGCCCAGATATCGATTGAATATGCCTCATGGGCACGCCAGCATTATGCATTTGGGTTAGGGCAGTTCGCCGGAAGCTATGGGTACTGACCCCTTCCAGCCCCACACGATTGCAGGCAACTCTTAGAATCTTGTCAGCGCTGGCTTTGTGGATATGCCCTCGACCATGCCGCCCAGGGAACAAATATTCTTTCTTAATATCCGGCTGGTACGCCTCCAGGTAGCCTTTAAGCTTGGGATGAATCTGGATTTCCCTAGTGTCCTGCTTGCCTTTGGTGTTGATGCTGCGGATGAGAATCTTGTCTCTAATCCCCTTCACCCCCATCACATCAGCTGTGAGCAGGGTACAGGCTTCGTTGATGCGGCAAGCTGTGTAGAGGCAGACTCCAAACAATGCCCTATCCCTGGGGGTCAATAATCCCTCAGTAAATAGCAGGGTGAGCTGTTCAGGTGACAATCTCTCGGATTGCCCAAGCGCGATCGCTTTTCACGGTAGTCTAGGTTTTTGGATGTAGTTTCAATCTGAACTCTAGAAAAGATTATACTGTCTAATTTAAGTTAGATCGCCTAAAGCCGGAAACCCTTGAGTAATCGTTGTCCACTCAAACGCGCTGACGCCACTTAAAGCCTACTTATCAATCGGTCGCCACCCCGCTCTACGACCGAATCAGGGTTACAGCCATTTAGGATAATTTTTGCTTATGAGGGCGCTGCTGACACCGCGCTTCAGCTATAATTAACTCCCCTTGAAAGGAAACCGATAGCAGAGTGAGCAGCGATGCCAGAGTCACCAATGGTCGGGGCTAGGGTGACCCAAGACTGGCAACAACAGAGCCAACAGATTGCCGCCTTCTCGGGGCGTCAGGAAGCCTCTGTAGTTTGTGAAGCCTCTAGCCCAGTACAGAGGCAAGACTGACCCAGGTAGCGTCAAGGGAGCTTTCGCCAGCCTTGAGGATAGGGTGGCCAGCGTGGAGAGGAAGTTGGCTTTCTTTGGGGCGTCTCGTCGGCTAGTATCTCAATGGGATTGTTATGTAGTGGGAAGAAAGAGGTGATTTTGGGCATTTAACATCAAGTGACAGCAGAATTAATCGGTGGGGCAGTCCTTTCAGGTTGTTGATGAGACGATTGATAGCTGGGTGAGGGTTTTGGTTACAACTGACAACAATGCTACACGCTCCAAACCCTGTAAAGCTCTTAGAGCGGTTACTTGAACTTGTTCTCTGTAACTACACTACTCATGGGTCAACTTACTCGTGGAAGGTTTCGAGGGATTTTTTTGATTTTGATTTTTCCGATTGGGAAACCATTGAAGAGGAATTCTGGCGGGATTATGAAGTAGTAGCTTCCCAAGTCCAACAAGCATGGGGACTACCTGATTTTAGAGGCAGCTCCCTCACGTCAGGGTATCCAGAATGGTATTGGATTTCGGTGATTGAGATGTGCTATTGGACGAGAGAAGAGGGAATTGCATATATTTCCTTTCACAGGGAAGATAGAGAACTTCCCTATGAGATTACGCTTGGAGCAATTACAGAGATGGCAATTGAAGAAATTATCGAGCTTGGCTTGAATAGGTAGTAAGCTGTCCGTTAAGTGTAGGCAATTGGGGCTCTTCAAGAGTGGGTGGAACGACTGGAGCGTCAATGGGGGAGACGCCGGAAGCTAGCAGGGTGACTATGGACGCACAACAGCAGTTACAGCAGTTAGTTAGTGGCGACCTGACTAAATTGTCTGCGGTCAGACTAGCAGACTGTTTGGTGACAGAGGCAATTTGTTCCTCTGTCGCTCCTGGATATCCGTACCATTCTGGAGCGTTAGGACACGACCGGTCAGCTTGCGACTTGGCTACAAAACATTACGCTCAGCGATGTACCGCAAGCTGTGCGCAACAGGGCGAAGCTCCTGATTCTGAAAGGCTGCTCAATAGGATTCACCACCCATTCAAATTCCACCGGATTGCTCATAAAAC
>CAXUIG010000337.1:0-5992 GCA_964250845.1 uncultured bacterium
TGCATCACTACAATGCGTCACTGCAATCCTGACCATTACTATTCAGGATTACCTCCTTGAGTATCTTCAAGAGCTACCCTGGAATCCCGGTTGAGCAAGCATCAAGAGTGAGGGGTAGATCTAGCGCAAAGCTGTCATGAAGTACAAACCTTACCGTCTAGTTTGCAGTTTATGGTAGATTCCCTAGTATTGGGCCTAGGGGAGTTAATCCAGTCACTGAAAAAGGACGACTTTTAGTCATTGGCAAGGAGGAATCAGTGCGTGCAGACTATTACGTTACGCTCCCATGTTGGCTCAGATGGAATCTTACATTTAGAAGTTCCTGTGGGGCTAACTGATGCAGAGTTAGAAGTCACGGTGACAATTCAACCTGTCACACCGTCAAAAGTGAAAACGCTCTTAGAGTTAGGCTATCCTTATTAACACAAAAAATTTACGTGAAATTTAATTTACGTTAAATTTCACGTAATATTTGAGCTGATACCGCTCTAGGGGAGACGGAATAATGCTTCGGCTAGAGGAGCCCTACTTCCGAAAAGCTCGTGCTCCGTCTGGCGATCGCATTGACAGGCTAATCCGATTCAATTTCTCGTTGACTTCCAGTACCCTTACCGAAACCACCTGTCCCACTTTGACAACCTTCTTTGGATGATCAACGAACCGAGCCGCCAGTTGTGAGATATGCACCAACCCGTCCTAAATGTTCGCCAATATCGACGAAGGCGCCTTCGTTGGCTGCTATTAGCTAGCCCTCTATCAGACCGAGCTATTCTTTTGGGTAAGGTAGCTGCAGTGGTGAGCTATGGTTGGGGATATACAATGCTAATCTTACTGATGGCACTAGTAACGGTGAATTTATCTCACGCCGGAGAGGGACTGCTGCTTTACCCAGCACCTATGGCTCTGGGTGCTGTCACATTTGCTTTCTTAAGCGCCCTGCTGGCGGCTAGCGCTGGTGTTTTAGTATCTCTGAAAGCGGCGACGGTGCGGCAAGCTCAACAGCAGTTAGGTCTGGCAATCTTGACTCTAACGTTGATTCCGAGTCTGGCGCTAAGCTTACTGCCTAATGAATTGAATCACCAATGGTCTTTGACTTTAGAACACACGACGACAACACAGGTGTTTTTGACGATTTTGCTGGTTTTGTTGGTGTTGGATTTTGGTTTACTGCTAGTGGCAATGGCAAGGTTTAAGCGCTCGCGCTTGATCCTTTAATGTTTGTAGCGATTTCAGTCAATCGATTTGCATAACAGGGGCGATAGAGCCAAGATTTAAGGGTGGTGCTTAATAACTACCGGATCGGCGCGGAAAACTTCTTCTCCACCATTTGCCAGCACAGCGTCAAAAGCAATTTGTCCGTTATTATTTAGCCCATTATGGGAAATAAATAGATTGGTTACGGTGGAACCATCGAGGGCATCGCCTACCCCAATCACTTTGTGAAGTCCTAAAGCTGACGAGCGTGAGTTCACGCCCTGTTTGAATAATTTATCCGGTGTTGATTAGCTGCTCTAATGGTTGCGAAACCTTTGGCTTCAAGACAGTACCGTTTCTCGCATCATAAACCCAACCGTTTTTTTATCCACCCAGTTGGGTGCAACTGTCACTTGCTAAAGAAAGAGCCCTGGCAGAAAAACCAGGGCTCTTTGTGTTTAATATAGAGTACACTAAGTTAGTAAATTTGGTTTGTACGTTGTTCCCTGCTTACTACTGTTGCTGTCACTCGCTACATTCCTCCATTGACCTAAGCGCAGAGTCTAGGATGGCAGATTGACTGCATGCTCGCCTGTGCGGTGATAGGTGTACCAGGGCTTCAACCGTGGGCAGGGATGCTTACCTGAAACTTTCAAGTGGTGCCGCTGCCCCGTGCTTACTTTGTAGTTGTGAACTGGCGCTCACATTAAGCTTTCTAAATATAAGTACGTCTGGCTGCTCGAACTTATGCAGAGGCAGGAGGCGATTGATTCTCTGTGCAGGTAGGGCATTCATAAGCACAGTTTTTCACCACTGCTGGGGGAACCAGCAACCATAGGATAACCAGCCTCACAAATGGAATCTGATAATTCTCCGAAAAAGTCCTGAACAATAATATTCTCAATGGCAATCTCTTAAGAAATAATTGTTAGGACACTTTTGGTTGGCTCTTGGAACCAGGAAATGGGTTGAAAAAGCGAACAGCAATAATGACTAAACTCAAGAAGGGCATTATTCCTTTAAAGTTAGGCGCTTTCTAATATAGCCATCCCATCCTCGAATTGCTCGATAAATAGCCAAAATTGTTCGCGCTGAGAATCGGTAAGCACACCGTATTCGCTCAGGCAGTTTATCGGTTGTGTTGCAACTCAGAAGTGGTACTCTGGTAAGACTAGTATTTGTATCTAATGTCGCTCGCCCAACCCACCGAGTCCATGAACCCCTCTTCCCCCTTTCAAGTGGCCTTACCCCCCAACGCAGGGAGGGCAAATGTTGCAACGCCAGAGCGCTGGACTTCATGTTGAGTGCCAAAAGAGATGCACGGGCTTCAGTTGGATTTTTCCGTAAGGCAATAAATGCTTCTCACAACCAGACACCGCGAGTTATAAATGTGGATAAGAATGCGGTGATTACCCCCGGCAATTGACTCACGCAACCATTGAGCAAACTCTGACGCCTCCCCACAGAACCTGTACGCTTTTTAATTGTGGCATTAAGCTCTCAATTAATGGTACCATAGTTAGGGTGTACGAGTGGAGACTCGTCGTAGTGTGCCAGCAGAGCGGCTGGATCTTGGTAGACCGCAATGCAACCTGCCTTAAGTAGGTTTTCTTCAGGGAACGCACCACAAAGTAAACCAATTGTCTTCAGGTTGATCTTGCTTGCAGCGATAGCATCATAGGGCGTATCGCCGACAACAATGGCCTCGTGGGGAGCAATGTCGCCTAACTTATCCAGCGTGACTTGGAAGATATCCGGCTCTGGCTTAGACGCTTTGGTTTCCGAGGTGGTGGTTGCAGCATC
Organism: uncultured bacterium; assembly: GCA_964250845.1. Lineage (GTDB taxonomy): Bacteria > Cyanobacteriota > Cyanobacteriia > Cyanobacteriales > Chroococcidiopsidaceae > CAXUIG01. The sequence goes on from CAXUIG010000337.1 coordinate 2,998, forward strand.
AACCAAATCTCCAACATTCATGATCTGTTTGTAGGTTACCAGATCGTCCTTTGTAGCAGAGGAAGCGAGAGCGATGCGGAGGCCGTCTGCCTTGACTCGTTGGAAGAGCTCACGCACCATTGGAAAAGCTTTTACACGGGGATGATATTCACGCTTGTAAAGTTCCCTGCGGTAGTCTCGCATACGTTCACCGAAAGTGGGGCTAGAACCATCATCTGATTTATTGAGTTCTTCAAGTGAGAAAAAGACCGGCATCAACTGGTCACTCCCTTTACCGATCTGAGGGCGTATTTGCTCATAAGGAATCTGGTGACCAAAGTGTTCAAAGGTTCTCTGCCATGAGTGCGCGTGAAAGTCAACAGTATCAACCAATGTTCCGTCGATGTCAAAAATTACAGCTTTGAGCACAGATTGCTTACCCTCATGTAACTGATAAAAGGCTACTCTACATTAAAGTATAATTAGCTTCAGAAATGTTCTGCCGCGAGGCGGAACCTATCCATTGTTGTCGCAGAATGTTGCACTATTTTCTCTGGGTTCGTTCTAACCCAGTTCTGACACAGGGATTGCCATCTTCCCCATGCAGTTGACCACCGCAGCATGGGCATTGTTCGCAGATTGTGGTCAATGACACTCTGACACTGCTCCACTGGATACAACCGGCGACTATAACCTTGGTGACCTGGTTGTCCGCCCCGCTGTTTCCCACTACTTTTTTTTTGACGGCGCTTCCCCGCTTGGGGCGGATCTGACGAGGGGGGTTTTGATGAGTTGGATGAGGTGCGATTCTTCTGTTCTTGCAGTAACTGGAGAAAGCGCTTGTAACTCAGCTAGATGTTGCTGTTGTGCCGCCACCTGTCGCTCCAATTCCTGAATGCGCTCTTCCCGGCTTTCCACCCATTGTTTGACGCTCATTGGAGTCTGTTCCCAATCTGAGTTGGGAATTACTGTCCCTGGTGGTGGTGGGCTTGGCGCTTCATACATACCTTTGAGCGAACCCAGCTGTTGGTTCCGATTGCACAGCGGTTGCTACCCCCCTGAACGGTTACAATCCCAGACAGGTCTTGAGAACGATTGATTTCACTCGCTTGGGCTACCGCCGCGTGCAGTCGATTATGAATTGTCCCCACACTGATCAGACATAAGGTTTAGTTAATATATCCCTGAGGAGTCAGCTTACCATTTATTGCCCCTCTCTAGAATGAAATAGCCCTGGCTAATAACGCCACCATCTTGCATGGCAAACCATACATTTTAGCTAATCTTTCTAGCTTAAGTTTTCTCCGAAACATCAGACATTTTATTGCTAAAGTCAAGTCCTTATCTTACTATTAAAAGCTAATAAATCTTGGTATAATTTGAGTTTATTATCACATTAGTGGCAAAATCTTGTGGTTGAAGACATCATGATGAAATCGACTCAAACAAGGCAAAATTTATGGGCAATTTTCAAATCATAAGCCGTAGCAGCCGTTGGCTTCTTGTGGGAGTTTTAACCCTGGCTCTTGTGTTGGCGAATGAGTTTTACCTACCTGCGATCGCTGACTCAAGGGCAACAATTACCGTTAGCAGTTCTGAATGGGGTAAAAGTACTTACTATATCGGCGCTGGGGATGGGTTTGTTTCTGATCAGAAAGCTTCGTTCGCAGAAATTAAAGACCTCGGATTGAATACGATGCGAGTGACTGGGCAAGCTTCTAATTGGGAACCAGTTGACGATAGCCCCGAATACGGAAAACCCAGCATTGATCAGATCAAGGCAGATCCCAACTCAATTAAGTGGTCTGTCTGGGATAAGCATTTGTCATCGAATTGGATTGGCGGCATGAGCGGACCAGAATATTTCAAAACTTTGAAAGATATGGGTATCCGATCTGTCATCAACTTCACCCTCGATCACGATGGCGCTGGGACTTTTATGGCCAATCCACCAATCACTCAAGCAGACAAGAACGAATGGTGGAAATATGTGTTCGCGATCGCTTACTGGTTGAACGTTCGCAACGACTATCAAGTTAATGACTACGAAGTTTTTAACGAACCCGACGCAATCCCGAGATTTTGGCATGGGACAAAGGAACAGTTTTTTGATTTCATGCGTTTGACTCATGATGCGATTGATTACGTTTACACGAAGTATCTTCCTGGTCGCAGTTATCACGTTCTTGCACCCACACCCACTTGGACAAATAATTGGATTTCTGACGCTCTTGCAAATGCTCCTGATAGTTTTGACAGTGTTTCGTACCACCAATATGTAACTGGCTCTGAACTGTCAAAGGGGGCAACAACTGTTCATGGCTACCTCAACCAGAGTGGTCACAGCAATTATCCCATTTGGATAACTGAATGGGGTAGCTATGACGCATTTAAAGACTATGGTGGTGGGCCAGCTAATGACTCAATTCCTTTCGGCATCTCAATAATAAACGGCTTGATGGATATATCCCATCCGGGTGATCAGTACGTTTACGGTACTCATTACTATGTCTTACATCAGTGGGAGCCAGGGTCAGGTCTCGTTGATACAAACGAAAAACCGCGCAAAGTTTATTATGCTTTGCGCCTCGCTGTCCGAGCACTCTTAGGGGGCAAGCCAACTTATCAAAGCGTGGCTAGCAATAGCGACATTAATGCGATTACCACAAAAAATGGAAGTACTTTGTATGTTCTAGCAACGAATACTAGTACTAATTCATATACAGTAGACACCGACTTGTCTGGATTAGTTTCCAATGCCAACACAACGCTGTACCAGTATGATTCTAACCATCTGGATAGTAGTACCGCTGGCCCATCCGTTGTTAACGGTCATGTCACGCTTTCGATTCCTAATTCGGGAGCCGTACTTCTCGAAGTAAAATTAGCTCCAAACGCGCCGTCCCCAACTGCGCCGCCAGTTAGTTCAGCCGCTCAAAAATTGGTAGGACTAGCGAGTAAATGTATAGGCACGCAAAATGGTAGTTCCAATAGTGGCACCGGACTAATTTTAACG
>CAXUIG010000338.1:0-5979 GCA_964250845.1 uncultured bacterium
CTCTCCCCCTCTTCTAGCCTTTAGCCCTGATCTGCTCAAACAGCTGGGCTACCTTATCTAAATCCTTATCCCCAGGGGTACGTTCCACACCACTGGATAGATCAATGCCGCTGGGATGTACCTGATTCAGTGCGTCTAAGATATTGTCTGGTGTCAGTCCCCCAGCTAGTAACCAAGGGCAGCTGGGACAAAATTGCCGCAGCGTCGTCCAGTCTAATGTCTTGCCAGTACCACCCAGTTGCTGGGGATGGTAGGCATCCAGTAGCAGCGTATCCACCGAGTTTGTGTAAACATTTGCTTTGTCCAGGTCTTGCGAACTCTGCACTCTCAGAGCTTTGATAATTTCCACGTTGGGTAGCAACTGGCGGAGCTGGTGGCAAAATTCTGGCGATTCATCTCCGTGCAGCTGGACACCATTCAACTGAGCTGGTGTGACCGTTTGGCAAATTTCCTCCCAGCTGGTGTTGGCAAAGACGCCGATGCGGTCAACGTTTTCCGGTAGATGTTTCACCACAGCCTGGATTTGTTCGGGATTAACGTAGCGCGGGGAGGCTGGCACACAGATAAACCCTAAGGCAGTTGCCCCCAGCTGGGCGATCTCTTTCCCTTGAATAGGTCTGGTAATTCCGCAAATTTTAATCCGCATTGAGATTTGTATCAAAAAATTAAGTAAGTGTTAACTCTTAAAACAGATACTAGTTATCTCCTAACCAATTTTGATAATCCTTAATTGAAGACACATCCGTTGATTCAGGAGAAACAACCTTGATTCACTCGATTTTACTGGAAGTCCAACCGACCGTTCCCGATACTGTTACATGGGACTGGAATGGGACACCGATCATCATTGCTAGCTGTCTGTTGGTTCTTTTGATCGCTAGCCGTACTATCCGGTATCCTCACGTTGGCCCCAAGATGCCTTTACCCTTTCCGGCACTTTTCAATAACCCGAGTGTCGGTACATTCCTTGGCTCTATGGCTTTGGGTCACGTTATCGGCATCGGCGCTGTCTTAGGACTGACCAACCTCGGTGTCCTGAAGTAGGCACTTTTCTTCGCAGGGGGAGGTATCCCCTGCCCCCTGCGAAGAAAAGTCTATTCTAGAAATTAGCAGGCTTAGAATTGGATACATCGCTGGCTTCAATTTGACGCCGTGTACTGTTGATTCAGTTTTAGCCATCGGCAACAGCAGCGTTTTTCAGCTGCCTTGAACTCTCCAGTTTCAGGAAAATGGCATGCAAACAGGTTGGCGAATTGGGTCTTTATTTGGAATTCCGCTATTTTTAGACCCCTTGTGGTTTGTGATTCTAGTGTTTGCAACCCTCAACTTTGGGTTGGGTTACATGCAATGGGGCACTGTACTGGCTTGGAGTGCTGGGCTGGTGATGGCGCTCCTGCTGTTTGGCTCGGTGTTATTGCACGAACTCGGTCACAGCCTAGTGGCGCGATCGCAAGGCATCAAAGTTAACTCGATTACCCTGTTTTTGTTTGGCGGCATAGCTTCCATTGAAGAGGAATCGAAAACGCCTGGACAAGCCTTTCAAGTGGCGATCACAGGCCCGATGGTAAGTATAGTGCTGTTTGTGCTACTGACTTTGCTGGGTCAGGCATTGCCAGTATCCAGTCCAGCCAGTATCATGGCAACTGATCTGGCGAAAATTAACTTAGTGTTGGCACTGTTTAACCTGATTCCTGGCCTCCCCCTAGATGGAGGACAGGTGTTGAAAGCAGCGGTGTGGAAGATCACGGGCAATCGCTTCCAAGCTGTGCGCTGGGCGGCTAGGGCGGGGCAAACTCTGGGCTGGTTAGCGATCGCTTTAGGTGTCGCAGTAGATTTCTTTACAGGTGAGTTGGTGAGTGGCCTCTGGATAGTGCTGCTGGGGTGGTTTGGCATCCGCAATGCCAGCGCCTATGACCGCGCGATCACTCTACAAGAAGCCTTGCTACAGATGGTTGCCGCTGATGCTATGAACCATGATTTTCGCGTCGTGGAGGCAGACCAGACGCTGCGTCAGTTTGCCGACTTGTACCTTTTAGAAACCGCCGCGCCGCAGGTCTATTTTGCCGCCTCTGACGGACGTTATCGGGGCATGGTTTCAGTTGACGATCTACGGTTGGTGGAACGCAGTCAGTGGGACCAACAAACCCTTCACACAATCCTCCACCCGCTAACGGCAATTCCCACCGTTGCTGAGTCAAGCTCCCTCGTCGAGGTGATTAACAAGCTGGATCAGCAGTTACCCCGCATTACCGTTCTCTCTCCAGCTGGAGCAGTGGCTGGACTGATTGACAGAGGAGATATTGTCCGGGCACTGGCTGCAAAGTTGAACCTGCCGTTTAATGATGCCCAAATCAAGCGCATCAAAGACGAGGGCAGCTATCCACCGGGATTGCAGTTAGAAGCGATCGCCAAAGCAACAAAACCATAGCTAAGACTTATTCCTTGGGAATGGACTGTGACTAACCTGTAAACAGGCGATAAGTGTATGTTTCAATACTGAAATTATCGAAAAAATAGCTATTACTATTTCATCTATCTAGATAATATAACGTTTAGTTGCGAATTGGTTTTGTTGTAACAATAAATACAAAAAAACCTTTCCCAAACTGTTGCAATCGTGCTTAATGGTTTTTAGAACAATACTGGTTAAATTTAATTCTCCTAACTATGGGTCTCGCCTAATAAGGCGTGACTTTAAACTGGAGCAATACTGGGTCAAAGCACTCGAAAATATAGCTTGATTATCCCCCTAGTTCCATCTTGCTCTCTATGTTTCCCCAGAAGAGCATCTGGTTTTTAGTGCAGGCTTCAGTGACAAGGCTGATGTCGGGGCTGTTTGAAAATCTCACTACCTTGAATGAGGTTAGACTTCATGGTTGACAAAAAAAACCGGCATCAAGCCAAGAACAAAACCTATACCACGCTGAAGAAATCGTCGATGCGCTCTCAGCCAGGTCAACGAGTTGAAAAGCTATCACGATTGGGGCAGCGTCTGCGTGACCGTGACTGGAGGCGCTACGCTTACTTGCTGCTGCTAGGCAAGTTCACGGCCATTATGATACTGGTCTGCGTAGCATTTCCTCTGCTCTCACATTTCATTGGCTCACCGGTTCTGGCCGCTGACCCCGTAATTAAAGGCAATGACATCGTTAACCCAATTAACACGGTCTGGACCCTGATTGCCGCGTTCCTCGTGTTCGCAATGCAGGTCGGCTTTACAATGCTGGAGGCGGGCTTCTGCCGCTCCCGTGAAACGGTCAATGTCTTGATGGAGTGCATCGTTGATACCTGTGTTTGCGGCATTCTGTTCTATGCCATCGGCTTTGCCTTCATGTTTAGTCATGGTAACGGCTTTATTGGCTATAATTGGTTTTTCTTGCAGGGGGCACCAGCGACCTATGAAAGTACAGGCGTGGCATTCCTAGCGGTCTGGCTCTTTCAGTTCGCCTTCGCCGACACCTGCTCGACGATCACCTCTGGGGCAATGATTGGGCGCACAGGATTTGTTGGAGACCTACTCTACAGCATTGGCGTTTCGGGGTTCATCTACCCCATCATCGGCCACTGGGCCTGGGGACCGGACGGTTTTCTGGCGAATATGGGCAGCAAAGGCAATTTCCTGCCCTTCCTTGGAGTTGGCTTCCACGACTTCGCTGGGTCTACAGTTGTTCACACCATCGGAGGGTTCATTGCCCTAGCGGGCGCGATCGCACTCGGTCCGCGCCTGGGCAGAGTATTCAAGCGAGACGGCGGCGGACCCATGTTGCCGCATGACCTGGTTATTGCCGCGTCGGGCGGTCTCATCCTATGGTTTGGCTGGTACGGCTTCAACCCAGGCTCGACGCTGTCGGCAATGGACTTTCAGGGGATTGGGCGCGTCGCCGCCAACACAACATTGGCCGCCTGTGCTGGAGGGCTAGCGGCAATGTTCGTCGCCTTTCCGATGACAAAGAAGTGGGATTTGGGCTTCACAGTTAACGGGTTCTTGGCGGGCTTAGTGGCGATTACCTGCCCTTGCTATTGGGTTAACCCGACAGGTGCAATCATCCTGGGGGCAGTGGCGGGCGTAATCGTGGTTCTGGGCGTCGAACTCCTGGAATGGCTGCGAATTGACGATCCGATTGGGGCAGTTCCCGTCCACGGCTTAGCGGGCATCTGGGGAACATGGTCCCTTGGCCTATTTGCTACCGGCGAGTTCGGCGCGACTGGCGCCTTCGGAGCGGATACCTCGGCACCGTTAAAGGGTCTGTTTTATGGTGGTGGGTTCCAAGTGTTGCTCCCACAAATCATTGGCAGCCTCATCATCACTGTGTCTACGTTCGCTGTGGCCATGGGGATGATGTATCTGGTAAGTCTGACCGGGACACTGCGCGTGTCGAGAGAGGGCGAATTGCAAGGATTGGACTTGCACGAGCATGGCATCGCAGCCTACCCCGAGTACGTCATCACTGCCTCAGCCACACCATCAGGCTCACAAACAGCCGCACAATTGGGAACAACAGATCGTTATGAGGTCTAAACTTAGCTCCTGGCAAGCGGTTTAAGAGCTGAATGGTTCTCCTGAGAGCCAGTCGCCAGAGCGCGGGAAACCCGCCTGAGCGCGCTGGCTCCTCCTGACTCCTATTTAATTTCCAGACTGGGTTGCGCCAGAATTGCTTCCCACTCCGACTTACAGAGGGGTTGCACTGCCAGCTCGACGCCGAAACTTTCACCCGCTGCCGCAACCATTGCCTCAATAACCGTTTGAATCAGGGCTTCTCCCTGTTGGGTAAGAGGCAGCTGAATCGGACTAAACGATTCGGCACCAAACACTTGAGTGAACAGCTCGGCATCTGGTTTCAAGCGGATTGAACCATGTTGCAAAATTATCCCGCCGCGTCTGAGTTGGGCGCTACCAATGAGTTTGTCACCATCTGCCAGGACTAAATCTGCACCAGTGGCGGTGCCAAAACAGCTGGGGTTGTGAATATACCCGCGCCCAGCTAAACCGTAATGCAATTCCACTCCCAGCGATCGCCACCCTTGAATCAAAAACTCACAAATCTTCTGGTACACCTGGACACGGCTACCAGTCAGTCCCGATGTCACTACAGCGTAGGTTAAATCCCCCTGGTGCAACACTGCCCGTCCACCCGTGGGACGACGCACCAACTCCACGGGTGTACCTTGCCAGGTCAACTGCTGCCAATATTCAGGCCAGCTGGATTGATTATAGCCGAGTGAAATCGCGGGTGGCGACCAAGTGTAAAATCGCAGAGTTGGGGGATGTCCCCACTGATGCTGCTGCAGTAACCAGCGGTCGATCGCCATCTGCACCCGCCCCGGTGCTTGCAGCAGCGGAATCAGCCGCCAAACCGGAGCATTACTAGCAGCTGGGGTCAAGCCGCACCAAATTCAGACTGTAAGACTTCGTCGTTTTCATCCGCGATCGTAGCTACTACAGTAATAATGCGGGAAATTTCGCTGGGAGACAACTCAGTTAAGATTCTGGTTGATAGCACAACCACCTGCTCGTTGAAAATGCCGAAACAGGCTTCAAACGTGCTAGACCAGTTCATCTCCAAAAGCTTGCGCATTAATCGCGCTTCATCTTTAGCAGGCAGCTTCAGTACAGTAGCCCAAGCGGTAAAAGTATCTTCATCACTCAGCCCAGTGAGTTGCACAAACACTTCAACGCTGCCGTACTTAAACTTCCAAACATAGGCGGCTTCATTTTGGCTGACCATCGCGCCCTTGTCGTGTTCCAGACTAGCGATGACCGTTTGAATTACATCTACGTAGTTGATGGTGAGCGTATCCTCGGTTAGGTCGTTGACGAATTCGTTGTTGGACATTCCAAGAGCCTTGGGGTTTAACTAGACCCACTGTATCGCCTGTGGGCACGGTTCTTGCCAGCCCAATAGGTTAATTTTGGTGGAAAAAACGGTAGTCATGAATAGTAATGGTAAACGATAGACTAAAAGAGTTGATACCTCCTCT
>CAXUIG010000339.1:0-5959 GCA_964250845.1 uncultured bacterium
ATTTGAGACAAGGCAGCCAAAAGGATGAGTGCAGGCATAGGATCAAACGCTTCTGTGTTAACTTCCTTTAAAAGGAGAGGAGAGTATAGACTACAGAGAAATACAGTCCCTTTTCTTGCAAGGTTCTTTTCCTCCCAGAAACAGAGACTAAAGGAATACCCCAGTCGAAGCGGGCAGTAAGACGGTTGCTCTGTTGCCACTGTAGCCCCAAGCCAACAGATGCGATCGCATTTGGATTCAAAGCATTTCTCCCAGAGCTACCAGAGCTATTATTCGAGGCAGTGCCAAAATCAACAAACGGAGCAAGCTGCAGCACACCCCTCACTTCTGGTACGCGAAGAATCGGTAAACGTAACTCGGCGGAAGTCAAAAAAGCATTATCGGTTAGGAGCAAGTCTTGGCGATAACCCCGAACCGTTTGTTGTCCCCCCACACCAATCTGCTCTATAGGCACAAGGGGCCTAGATGCTAGTTGAGCATCTGCACGTACTAAAAATAATGTGTCTTCCGCCAGAAGTCGCACCCACTGCGCTTGTCCTCGCCAGACAAAAAAGCGACTATCAGGTTGGTTTGTGCTAATTGTAGCATCGAATGCACCGATTCCGAGACTAAACTGGGAGCGAGCTGCGAGCACTTGTTGGCTATTTCGCTGAGTCCATTCTTGAAAAAAACGCACTACCGCTAGGCGAGTACGTCCTTTTCTATCAGCTCCAGGTTCGGGAAAGCCGAGTCGCCCTTGGCCTAGTGTTTCTAGGTAGCCAATATCACTTACCCGCCGATTCGCACTGAGGCCAAGAGCAAATTCTTGCGTCGGGGTTTGAATTACAGGTTGGCGCAGTGTGAGGTCAAAGTCTTGCAAGGTGCCCCGAATATTTAAATTGTTAAAGGGCGGCTCAACGACATGGCTTGATATGTAGCCATAGTTCAGCTGGATAGTGCCATTTTGAGGATTGATTGGGAAAGTATAGTTGGCACTCACATCGTCGCTGCCATCGGTGTTACCATAAGCAACGCTCAGGCCATCTCCCTGTCCTAGCAAGTCGGCTTCGTTGAGTTGGATTTGGCGCTCAAAGCTGCCAACACTCGGTTCTCGGTTATTGTTTAAATTAACTTGGGCGCTTCTGGTATTTGCCTCAGCTACCTTGACATCCAGCAGACTAGTAGCGGGACGTGACCCAGCAGCCAGCTCCCCAGAGATATTTTTAATTAGAGGATTAAGCTGAAGCAGTCGCAGTGCTTCTAGCAGTCTGTTCACGTTTAGGGGTTTGGATGTGGCAATAGCCAAGCGGCGGCGCACGTAGTTAGGGTTAAGCCGCCGTGTGCCAGTCACCCGGATACCTTCTAGGCTGCCTTCAACCACCTGAATTCTGACAACACTTCCCTGAGTTTGGAAGGTTTGATTGGCTGGAATGAAAGCACCCGAAGTAATGTACCCTTTATCTGTGTAAAGTTTAGTGATTGCAGCACTCGCCTGAAGCAGTTCGGCAAAAGTGATCGGCTTTTTGGTAAATTTAGCGGTAGCTGCAGCTAGTGTTTTGCGGCTGAATACGGTGCTGCCGACAACAACAAACCGCTCCACCGTGATATTTCCTGGAAGATTACTGGGGAGTAATTCTGGAGTTGGAGGAGTGGGAGCAGAGGGCTGGAGTAAATCTTGGGGAGGCGGCAGTACGGGAGGCTTTTGGGGTGGTGGAGGCGTTGGAGCGGGTCTTTCTATGCCTGGTGGAAACAAGATTGGCGGAGTGGGAGTAACCTGAGCCGTATCAATCGTCTGCGCTCTGGGCTGCTCAGGGTTCAAGCTCAATCCTGTACTGCCAGCAATCTCAAACTGATCCGCCGCGATCGCTCCTGGAACCTGACTGGGGAGTGCTTCAGGAGTTGGAGTCGGCAGCTGGAGTAAGTCTTTGGCAGACCCCCGTGCGGCAGGCTTGGTTCTAGCTTCGAGCCGCTCAGGGTTCAAGCCACTGACTAGCACAAGGTTCAGAATGACCAGACTCAGATGGAGAAAGCATTGAATCAGACTGAGGGGATGTTTAGTGAACACGGGGTACATAACGGGAGTAGACCCAAAACTGTAGGAAGTAGCAGTGGACGCTCGAGTTGAGAGAGTAGATTTATTGCACAAGTCAGTTGAGGCTACGTAACTGCAATACTTATACAACAGTGTTTTAGGATTTACGCAACAACTCTAGTCACTGCGCCCCTATGATTGAACACGCAGATGATCGTGGATCACACAAGTGTGGGGTAGGTTGCCAAATTGTCCCAAGTCCACTTCTGTTCGGTCAATCCTGACCTTTGAGCGGCTGTCGTCCCCAATCGACTATGAACCCAAATCCAGTTGAAATAACTGACCACTAGCCGCACACTCACCTTCGTCTGTTCCCAAAGTTTGGCAAATTTGTTCTATCGCCGATGCCATCGCCCCGTCTGTTGTCGGATCGTTCCTTACGTTCGTTCTAGCCGCTGGGTGTGATCTTTTCCGATTTGATGGTTGATTTGTGCTGGCAGCACTCGTTCATAACCGCCCTAACCATCAGTATTCCAGTTTGGACAATCGGTTTGGCCGATGGTGCTGTTAACTAATTCTTCGCTCAAGGGGTTAAGCACAATAATCCTATGTGTATAGTCAAAGAAAGCGACTGATACACCTTATGTTAGATTCTAATGCAGTTGGGGATCATTAAAATAATAGTTGTATGTACTAACTGCGTCAGCCCTACAGTCCTTTATATTAGGGATGTTCTTGTATGAGAATGTATTGTCTAACCAATTGCCTCAGTTGAGGGCTCCATTGACTTGAGAGTACCGAATGAGACAAATATGAAGCAAAGAATCCTAGCTACCGCAGCACTTTTAGTCACAACAACCTTGTTACCACTACGGGCTGTCAAGGCGGCAGTTGCTAATCACGTTGTCAGGGAGCCTGGAATAATTGCTATGGAAGCTTCTGCCAACTCCAATAACGGTAGTGAAACTGACGAATCTGGTATGGGGTTTGTTTTAGCTGGATTTGTAGTAGTCCTGGGAGTAGCAGGCAGTAGAGCTTCAGTTCTTGCTCGGTGCAAGCCTTCTTACCAGACAGCACATAAGCTTACAGGAACAGACAAGCCTGAGAATATTAAAGAATGTGACCAAGCTCTGACTCTCAAGCAGAGTAATATTTCCTCAGGCAATGAACGAGCCTATGCCCACATTAAGCGAGGAGATCACTCTCGAGCGATCGCTTCTTTGAATGAAGCTATTCAGAGCAATCCTTACAGTGCCTACCTTTACAGCGAGCGGGCTAATTTTCGGCTTCAAAATCTGGGTGACAAGCACGGAGCAATGGAGGATTACACTAAGGCTATTCAGCTCAATCCCCAGAACGCCCTGTTTTACTTTTGGCGTAGTCAGACCCACCATGCTCTAGGTGATAAGCCTCGAGCGATCGAGGATTACAACCAAGCTATTCGTCTTGCCCCGGAAGACACCATGTATTACTGTTTCCAGTGTGGTGAACGCATCTAAATTGCTCAAACTACCTTCTCACTTGGCGACAGATGCCTTTCTCAAACAGCATGGGGCGTACCTGCACTATACCGAAATCGATTTAGAACAAGATATTGAAGCACTTGACAAGGCACTAAAGAGTCGTGAAATTCGAGCATCTCCTACTTGGCTGCAAAGTTTTCTAGAAAAGTATCGGAATCTAGAAGAGCCCTTTCAAGGGTAGATCTGTTTCAGACGCTCTAGAACCTCTACAGCCGACTGGTATCTCGAATTACAGTTGTAGTCAACCATTTTATCTAAGACTGCAGCTAATTCTCCCCTAGTTTCAACTAGATGACGCCAAACCAGTGCACTAGTATTTGGGTCTCGCTGAAGTTGTTTAGTGGGTGTCCCTGTTAAGGCTTGGATACTCATCATTCCTACAGCATAGATATCGCTGTTTAACCTTGGGTGCCCCATCAGCTGCTCGAGAGGAGCATAACCAGCAGTACCAATAGCAACAGTGTGACTGTCGTGTTCTATCTGCTGAGGTTGAATTTGTTTTACAGCCCCAAAGTCAATTAAAACTAGGTGATGATCTCGTTTTCGCCTAATCAGATTACCAGGTTTAATATCGCGATGGATAACATGATGGTTGTGGACGAAAACAATAATCTCCAGAACATCCTTTAGTAAATCCACAACTTCAGCCTCCGAGAGGCAGTTACCAGAGGTAAGCTCTTGACTCAGAGAATGCCCTTCGATAAATTCTTGCACTAGAAAAAATTGTTGTTGTTGTTCAAAATAAGCAAGCAGTTGCGGAATCTGATTGTGCTGGCCTAAAAGCTCTAAAATTTCTGCTTCAGTTTTAAATAGACGCCTAGCAACCTCTAAAAATCTCGCATCATTACGAGCTACTTGCAAGTGCTTAACCACGCACTTAGGGTTACCAGGGCGCTGGGTATCTTCAGCCAAGTAGGTATGACTAAATCCTCCAGAACCCAGAATTTCAGTGACTTTATAGCGTTGGTTCAGTAGAGTGTCTCGCTGCAGCCGCTCAACAGCCGTAATATTGTCACTTTTGGCTCCTCCACCCTCTCGCAAAAGGGCTTTCAATAGAGATATAGTTTTCTCTTGCTCTTGAACCTGGAGCGCCATTTTTTCTTGCTGTTGCTTGGTCTGGAATGCTGTATAGGCAACTACACTTCCTCCGGCGATCGCCAACCCCAGCGCTGGAGGTACTACCGGCACCCACCCTGCGGATTGAGTAAAGATGACAAAATAGCCTCCCAATAACGCTCCTAGTGCTGCTGCGCCTGCAAGTCCAAGCCTTAGTGGATGCTGAATTCGCCATGCTAAAACGCCACCTGCCAAACTCCATCCCCAGATCCAGAGGACTTCACCCCACTTAGGCCAAAACCAAAACAGAGGCAGAGGCCGTTGGTCTAGAACTGCGCTGAGAATCTGACTCACCATTTGGGTATGCAAGACAATTCCCGCCATTTTGTAGTTTTCCTGCTGACCAGCGCTATAGGGTGTGTTAAAAAAATCTCTAATACTGGCTGCTGTCGAGCCAATCAGGACGATCCGGTCCCTTACCCAACCCGGATCTACCTGATCCGATAGCACTTGTGTAAGACTGACCTGTTTGGCGACCTGGTTAGGAGAGCGGTAGTTGAGCAGTATTTGGTAGCCCTGTGCATCCACCTGCTGATAACCGCCAGAGTTCCTTTGTAGGCGTTTAAATACGGTACTACCGAGTTGCAGCTCCCCCTTTGACGTGAATTTCGGTTGGATGCCTGCTTGGGCGAGGTAGTGGAGTGCTAGTTGGAAGCTCAAAGAGTAGGGAGTTGCACAAGGCGAGGAAGGATCTGGGCTCACCAATAGTAGATTGCGACGAATAATTCCATCCGCGTCCTCCACGATATCGCTGAATCCAACTCGGTCTGGTTTTATTCCCGGCGGCGGCGGTATGGCGGGATTAATGGCATCACTATATTTGCATACAGTAACAATGCGCGAACTCTGTTGTAGGTGTTGCAGTAGCTTTGCATGACCTGGCTCCACTGGCAAATCGCGAAAAATGTCCAGACCGATCACTCGCGGTTGATATCGCTCTAGTTTGCTAAAGAGATTGTCTAGTACTTGGCCAGATAGCGGCCACTGCTTCCATTTTTGGATATCCTTTTCAGTAACTGCAACGATCAAGATGCGAGGATCTGGTTCTGGAGCGGTACGGCTTTGCATCATCTGGTCGAAAGCCTTCAGTTCCAAAGCCTCTAGCGCTCCCAGTCTCTGAATGCCGACCAGCAAGGCTGTGACGAGCAGGCTAGAAACAATCGCTGGCTGTGTGAGTAAACCTCTCCATCTGGTAGGCATAGTTTAACTGAGAACTACAATTGTGACGCGCATAAGTCACCATTGTATTTGAAGTTATAGTTCCATTTCGTATAGACAAACATAGACAAAGCGTTTGAATTACTACTTT
>CAXUIG010000340.1:0-5951 GCA_964250845.1 uncultured bacterium
ATCTCCCCCTCTCCCCCTCTTTCTTTACGCTTCTACTGCCACCTTTGATGCCACGGCGTCGGGATTTGCTTCTGGGGTGTCGGCCTCCGAAGGCGGAACCACTTGCCAGAACTTGGGCAGGAACTCATCCCAGTTCGCTATAATTGCCTCGGCTTTGGGTGAGCTGGTGCGTTCGGCATGAGTTTTAATCAGCTCTTGCAGTTGCCGTGAACCTGCTGGGGTAATCACACGTTGAAGCTTGACATTTTCCGGGTTGACTAATTCAGGGAAGTTGCCATTTTCATCAAGGAAGTAGGCTAAACCCCCTGTCATCCCGGCTCCAACGTTGCGCCCTACTTTGCCCAGTACGACAATGACTCCACCCGTCATATACTCACAGCAGTGATCGCCCGCTCCCTCAATCACCGCAGTCCCCTTGGAATTGCGGACAGCGAAGCGCTCACCCGCTTGCCCATTGGCAAACAGAATGCCGCCGGTTGCACCATAGAGACAGGTGTTTCCCACAATCACGTTCTGATCGGGTGCGTAGGTAGCTGACTCTGGGGGCTTAATCACTATTTCGCCGCCGTGCATACCTTTACCCACGTAGTCATTGGCTTCACCTTCCAGAGTGAGAGTCATGCCGGGGAGGTTGAACGCACCAAAGCTTTGACCGACACTGCCTTTGAAGTTGAGGTTGATTTGCCCCTTTTCATTGCCGGTGTTGCCGTACTTAGTAGCGATCGCCCCCGCCAGTCGCGCTCCAACCGTCCTGTCTGTGTTCACCACTTCATACGTTTTGGTCACACTGGACTGGTTGCCAATGGCGGCTTGAATTTCTGGGTCATCAAGTAGCTGGTCATCCAGAACTGGACCGTTGCTGTGAACCAGCTCGTGATTTAGCCAAGAGCGATTTTCACGGGTATCAGGCAACTGGGTGATGCAATCGAGGTTGAGGGCTTGCGTTTTGGTCAGCTCAACCTGCGATCGCACTTTTAACAAATCGCCGCGACCAACCACTTCCGACAACGACTTGTAGCCCAGTCTCGCCAGCAGCGATCGCACTTCTTCTGCCACGAAGTAGAAAAAGTTGACCACATGCTCCGGCATCCCGGTAAAGCGCTGCCGCAGTTCTTCTCTCTGAGTGGCGACACCCACCGGGCAGTTATTGGTGTGGCAAATCCGGGCCATGATACAGCCCTCGGCAATCATGGCTATCGAGCCAAAGCCAAACTCCTCTGCGCCCATTAATGCGCCCATCACCACATCCCATCCGCTCTTGAAGCCACCATCGACGCGTAGAATCACGCGATCGCGCAGGTGGTTTTCCATCAACACCCGATGCACTTCCGTTAACCCCAGCTCCCAGGGGCCACCAGCGTGCTTGATCGAACTCAGGGGAGAGGCACCGGTGCCGCCATCGTGACCGGAAATTTGGATCACATCCGCATTTGCCTTGGCGACCCCAGCCGCGACCGTCCCAATCCCAACTTCCGCTACCAGCTTCACCGACACTTGCGCCTTTGGATTAATCTGGTGCAGGTCAAAAATCAGCTGTGCTAGATCTTCAATTGAATAGATATCGTGGTGCGGCGGCGGCGAAATCAGCGTCACTCCTGCCTTAGAGCGCCGTAGCATCGCAATGTAGGGGCTGACCTTTTTTCCCGGCAGCTGACCGCCTTCTCCTGGCTTCGCGCCTTGGGCGATTTTTATTTCAATTTGTTTAGCGTTCATCAGGTACTCTGGCGTTACCCCAAAGCGCCCCGATGCCACTTGCTTAATCGCACTAGATGCCGTGTCACCATTTTTCAACCCCTTCAGATGCGGCAGCATCTCGGAATGACCCTGAGCATCTACATCTTCTATAACTTTGTAGCGCACTGGATCTTCCCCGCCTTCCCCGGAATTGGATTTGCCCCCAATCCGGTTCATGGCGATCGCTAGAGTCTCATGGGCTTCCGGCGACAGCGCCCCTAGCGACATCCCACCCGTGGCGAACCGCTTGACAATTTCTGTCACCGGCTCCACTTCTTCTAGGGGGACTGCCGGACGTTCTAGATTTAAATCCAGCAGATCCCGCAGCGCCGTCACTGGTCTGCTCTCGAGTTGCTGCTTGTATACTTTGTAGTGGTCGTAGTTCTTCTGCTCCGCTATGGCTTTATGCAGTGCCTTTGCCAGTTCTGGGCTATTCATGTGGTACTCACCCCCTCGCCAGTACTGGATGAAGCCAAAGTTTTCTAGCTTCTTCCTGGTCAGTTCCGGGAAGGCCCTTTGGTGGAACGATAGAACTTCAGCCGCGAGTTCGCTAACACTTATGCCACCCACCCGCGAGGTCGTGCCATTAAATCCCAGGTCTAACAAATCCCGACCAATGCCTATGGCCTCAAATATTTGCGCCCCCTGGTAGCTTGACAGCAGGGAAATCCCCATCTTAGACAGGATCTTCAATATCCCCGCATCTATCGCCTGGCGATAGTTTTCTATTGCCTTTTCAAGCGTGATAGCCAGTATTTTCCCCCGCTCCATAAACTGCTGGGTTTTGGGGTCTGACCACCAACTCCGCACTGTTTCTAACGCCAGATACGGACAAACTGCACTAGCTCCATAACCAATCAGACAAGCAAAGTGGTGAGTACTCCAGCATTGGGCTGTATTGACAATCAGAGACGCTTTCATTCGCAGTCCCTCGCGGATCAGGTGGTGGTGGACTGCTCCCACGGCTAAGAGGGGAGGAATGTAACTATATTCCGCACCTAGTCCTGCACCCACGCTGTCGCTCAAAATCACAATTTTTTTTCCAGCCCGAACAGCTTCAGCTGCCTGCTGTTGCAACTTGTGGACTGACGCTTCTAGCCCCTTGGGACCTGAGGCAATTTCAAACAGCGTCGATAACTCAGCTGTTTCAAACCCCGATTGCCGCACAGACTCCAACTCCGCCTCATTCAACACTGGCGAATTCAGCTTTATTCTCTTAGCATACTCCGGCTTGGCTGACAATAAATTCCCCCGCTCACCCAGCTCCATCTTCAACGACATCACCAGGCTTTCCCGCAGGGGGTCAATTGGTGGGTTTGTCACCTGAGCAAAGCGCTGCTTGAAATAGTCATAGAGCAAGTGGGGCTTTTCCGATAGTACTGCCAGAGGAATGTCATCCCCCATACAGAAAGTTGCCTCTTTCCCCTCGCTTGCCATTGGCTGTATTACCATCTCCACATCCTCTGTGGTGTAGCCAAAAGCAATTTGATGGCGCAGCAAGTTTTGCCTATCGATTTGGGGAGCTTCCGCCCCTCGATCGCGCTTAAGTTCATAACGGTGCTGCTTCAGCCACTCACCGTATGGTGCGCTCCCCGCAATCCGCTGCTTAATTTCCCAATTTTTCAGCACCTCGTGGGTTTCCAAATCCACGGCAATCATCTGCCCTGGTCCCAGTCGGCCCTTTTCTACGATGTCTGAGGCCGGTATATCGACGACCCCGGCTTCTGAAGCCACAACGATATAGCCATCCCGAGTTATGCTGTACCGAGCCGGTCGCAGGCCGTTGCGATCTAGTGTTGCGCCCACTTTCTTGCCATCACTGAACACCAGCATTGCCGGTCCATCCCAAGGTTCCTGGATGCCGCTGTAGTATTCGTAGAAGTCAGTAATCTCAGGGAAGCTTCGCAGGGAAGGCTGATTCTTGTAAGCCTCTGGCACCATAATCATCAATGCTTCCAGCGGACTCCTTCCAGAACTCACCTGTAACTCCAGCACATTGTCTAGGGAGGCTGAGTCACTATTTTCTGGAAGCACAATCGGCTTCAGGTCATTTAAACGCTCTCCCCACACTGGATGGCTAAGGTCTGCCTCTCGCGCCATCATCCAGTTGATGTTACCTAGCAGGGTGTTGATTTCGCCGTTATGCCCCAACAGCCGCATAGGCTGGGCTAGGGGCCACTTGGGCAGCGTGTTAGTGCTAAAACGGCGGTGATAAACAGCAAAGGCACTTTTGTAGGCTGGGTTCCTTAGATCTGTATAGAATTCTCCTAGTACTGCTGAACGCACCATGCCTTTGTAGACAATCGTGCGACTGGAAAACGAGCAAATGTAGAATTCCGTTAGCCCCTTGAGGTTGCTCATAGCTTGCAACGCCTTTTCGATCCGGCGACGAGCTAGATACAAGTGCCTTTCTAGTTCATCACCGCTTTGGCGTTGGGACACTAACACCTGTTCAATCTGGGGTTGATTTTCCCTCGCTTGTACGCCTAATCGATGCGGCTGCACCGGCACTACTCGCCAGCCCAGTACAGTGAATTCTTCCTCTGCCAACACTTTCTCAACAGTTTGGCGGGCTGCGCTTGCCGCTTGGGCATCTGGGGGTAAAAAGAACATGCCCACCCCGAGCGTATCAGTGGGCGGTAGCGCCAACCCAATCTCTGCCAACCACAGTTTCAACACTTCCCATGGGATTGCGGTCATCAACCCGGCTCCATCCCCGGAATCTTTGTCGGCACTGCAACCGCCTCGATGTTCCAGACATGTCAGAGCAGATAAAGCTTTTTCAACCAGTTCATGGCTAGCCTGATTTTCGTAGTTGGCAATGAAACCAACGCCGCAGGCATCTCGTTCCTCTACTAACCACCGCTGCCCCGCGTATGGGCTGAGTAAGCCAGCAGTCTCTTCTGAATTCTGGATTATACCATTGACTTGTTGGTTTTGATTCACGTGATAGTTTTCCATAGGCTGATTATAACTTTTTTGTTTATGAATATATCGGCAAAGGTATTGAGCGCGGTTCATTATGCGGACGTAGAGAGCGACTCTTAACAGAACAGCCGCGAGTCAGAGCCACAAAACTTATTAAATTGACACTCTGCTATAACGCCCAACTCTGAAGCTGCCACTATCCTGAAAGCTTCAGAGTAAGCTTATTATCAACTACCCAGACTTGAGACTTCCTGGGTGCTTAAGACGCCTAATTACTGGGCAAAGCTTGAAAAGCGCTGGTTGGGTTCCAACGGAGTCATTAAGCTACTTTTATCATTATGACGTTAAGGATCAAAAGAAAAGTCATTAGTTCTTAATATTTGAGCAAGGATTCCACATCATGCAGTCACTGATGGTGAACACGCTCGAAAAGCTTACTGGCTGTTCGGTTCAGACAAAAATTGTCTCACCGCTGCTAACGACATCGCTCTGGTTAGCAGCCCAAATGCGGAAGTAGCGCTCCCCCTCTCCCCCTCTCCAGAAAGAGCTGCCGCTCGTGTCTACATAGGTGTTTTCCTGCAGCTTCGCCAGTAGCTACCTGCTCGTATGTTTTCTATAATACATTGCGCCCTCTAAGATTAAAGCTTTTTTAAAGCTTCCCTTTATTTCCATTAAAACTTGATGAATTAACTCGATTAATGGGTTTACAGCTGACAGAAGGTAGGAAGAGTCTGCTATCTTTAGCTAGGGTTTCCCCAACTTGCTGATTTCGTCGAAAACTCGCGCGCGCTGTCTTAATCAATTCTTGACAAGACTGACGGGCTATTCTGTTCCAAGGAGAAATAATTATGGCTCAGCTTCAAGAAACTATACACGCGTCCACACTAACCCTACCCCCAGTTGTCACCCAAGGCGTTGCCGCAACGGAACTGCGACCTTGGGGTTCCTTTACTGTTTTGGAAGAAGGGCGAGGATACAAAATTAAGCGGATTGAAGTCAAGCCTGGGCACCGCCTCAGCCTGCAAATGCACCACCACCGCAGCGAACACTGGATCGTCGTCTCTGGTACAGCTAGAGTCACTTGCGGCGAGCAAGAAGTGATGCTGAGTAATAATCAATCTACTTATGTACCCCAGTGTACAAATCATCGCCTGGAAAATCCCGGCGTGATTCCCCTGGTCTTGATTGAAGTTCAAAATGGCGAATACTTGGGAGAAGACGACATTGTCCGGTTTCAAGACGACTATGCCCGCAATAAGTGATGATTAGGGTGGCAGGGGGAGAGGGGC